>NZ_JBFPKG010000179.1:0-1464 GCF_040948665.1 Paraburkholderia sp. BR14320 | reverse complement strand
GTTTCGTGTGTCGCGCCCGATGTGCGCAGGTATCGTCCGCATTACGTTTCCATGCACTGTCGTGCATCCGGTCCGCCACGGTCCAGTCCCGCGCATCGTCGCGACTGGACCACTACCAGCAGCAGGAGTTCTCGCCATGAGTGCCATCGCCACACCGGATTACCTCAACTGCAGTCAGGCCATAGTGGGCGGCTTGGCAGAGACGCTATCTTGTGCGCTACTAAACAATTTTTCGACGCTTGAAGTGGATCCGTGCGACATCGAATTGACGCTCGACGCATTGCGCCTGTTGCGCCCGCGTATTGCTGGGCTGGACATGATGGAAGCCGTGTTCTATATGCAGCGCGGCCACTGGGATGGTGCCATTCACGTGTGCTCCCAAG
The DNA here is from genome assembly GCF_040948665.1 of Paraburkholderia sp. BR14320. Taxonomy (NCBI): domain Bacteria; kingdom Pseudomonadati; phylum Pseudomonadota; class Betaproteobacteria; order Burkholderiales; family Burkholderiaceae; genus Paraburkholderia; species Paraburkholderia sp. BR14320. The sequence continues at coordinate 1,081 of NZ_JBFPKG010000179.1, read as the reverse complement.
TGATCGAGGGCGCGCCACATTTCTCGTATGCGAAGGCGCTGCTCGCGCTCTGCCTCTCCGTGAAGGGTGATGCCGGCTGGCGACGCTGTGCGAGTGAGGCGCTCGCGCAGAATCCAGATCGCGACACGCGGCAGCTCGTGCGTGCGCTCGAAGCCCGGGACGAGCTGCGCGAGGCGATTCGAGTCTGTAGTAATGGCGGCATTTTCAAGGTGCCACCGTCTATCGCCAGACTCAACGACGAGCTGCCGCAGGAGCCTCCCGCCGTGGTGCCGCCCGTGGCCGCCTACAGTGAGGACCAGGGGCTCGCGCAACAAGGTTATCTTCGCATCTGAGTCCGGCGGGACGGCTGCGTCGTTAGGCACCACTCACTGCAAAAGGCTGACCATGGTACTTTCTGTCACGAACCAGCAGATCGCGGCCGCATTGCTAGCGGCTGCGCCCGCGTCGCATGCAACCAGCCGCGATGCGTCGCTGCAGCAGGCCGGCGAGCGCTTCAAGTCGCTGATGCAGAACATGCGCATGGCGCCGCCAGATCATCGCGGCGATATGGGCGCCAATGTGATCGCGAAGATGGCGGCATCGCAGGACGCGGAGATCCAGAAGTCGGTGAACGACGTGCTCGCACTGTCCAGTCAGGCAAGCAGCATGTCGGTGCAGGAAATGGCTGCCGCCTCGATGAAGGTGGCGCTGGAACTCGCCAGCACGCAGCTTGACATGGAGGCCAGGATGGGTGTGGTCAAATCGTCGAGGTCGTCAGTCGAAACGTTGATGAAGAATCAATAGGTCATGTCAGAAGCCACGCAAGCGGCGAATGCGGCAGTCGGGCCGCTCATGGGCGAAGTTCGCATAATGCGCGCCGCTCGTACTGTCCGCGCGGCTGCGCTGGTCGGCTGTATCGCGCTGGCCGGTTGCCACAAGGAGCTGTATCGTAATCTTACAGAACTGGATGCGAACGAAATGATGGTGGCGATGCTTGAGCAGGGCGTCGACGCATCCAAAAGCACAACCGACAACGGAAAGACGTGGGTGCTCGAGGTCGATGACAGGCAACTGGTTCGCGCGATGCAGGTGCTGCGCGAGC
>NZ_JBFPKG010000178.1:0-1503 GCF_040948665.1 Paraburkholderia sp. BR14320 | reverse complement strand
GGCGGCTTGAGAGCGTTGCGCGGCGGGACCGCGCTCGCCGTCGGCGAGCAACTGGTCCGCCTGTTTGGCAAGCAGATCGGCGCGCAGACGAGCGAGGCTCTGGCGATCGTCGGCGGCGAAGCGGCTTTGCAACGCGTCGATCAGCGGCTCGACCTGCGCCGCGCGGCCGGTGTTTTCGTAGAGTGTCTGCGTGCTGCGCAGCGCCGCCACGCTCGGCGCATGGCCGCTCACCATATCGCGCAGCAGCGGCTCGGCCGCGCGCCAGTCGTGCTGCGCGAGCAGCGCGTCGGCGAGCATCAGCTTCGCGTCCGCGTTGTCCGGCTCCATCGCGAGCGCCTCGCGCGCCGCCCGCTCCGACTCCCGCGCGTGGCCCGCCGCGGCGGCCGCGCGGCCTTGCGCGAGCGTGCCCCAGAATTGCGCGGTGCGCGCGAGGCTCTGCCATTTCGCGCGATTGTCGGGCGCGAGCGCGGCCGCGCGCAGAAACAGCGTGCGCGCTTCGTCGTGCCGCCCGGCCCGCATGCGCGCGATGCCGAGACCGCCGACCGCGTCGGCATCGTCGGGACGCGCGCTCGCGGCGCGCGCGAGCAGCGGCTCGGCGGCGGCGAGATCGTTGCGCTCGAGCGCCTGCAGACCGCGCTGCTGGGCGATGTAGTCAGGGTTGCGTTCGAGTTGCCGTTGCGCGTCGAGGCGCGCTTCGAGCGTCGCGACCCGCTCGCGGAATTCGGTGTCGTCGGGCACGAGTTGCAGATAGGCGCGCAACGCCGGCAGATACGCGAGGTCCGCACCCGCCGATTGCAGCACGTGACGCCACGTGTCGAGCGAGGCCGTGCGATCGGAGTCGGGCCGCGTCGCGAGATTCCACGCGATGCGGTTGGCCTCCGCGCGCGTATCGCCGCGCGTGTTCAGCAGATTCGCGAGCACCAGCGCGGCGCCGACGTCGGACGGATCGGCGGCGATCCGCCGATGCAGCGCGACCAGCGCCTGCTCGCGGCCCTCGGGCGTCCCCGCGAGAATCTGGTAGTACTCGGCCCCGAGCGAGCCCGACGGTGCGCCGTGCGGAAACAGCAGTTGCAAACGCCGCGCCGCTTCGGCGGACTGGCCGCTACGCGCGAGCAAACGCACGGTCGCGAATTCCTCGCGGCCGTTGGTGGCGACGCGGAATTCGTCGTCGAGCTGCTGGATCACTGCGCTGCCTGGCGCTTCGGCGCGCAAGCGTGCGAGCGTCGCCTGCGCGGCTTGCGCTTTGCCGAGGCGCAATTCGATGCGCACCTGCTCGGCGAGCAACAATGGATCGCCGGGCGCGGCGAGCAGCGCCTTGTTGATTGCCTGCAACGCAAGGTCGTCGCGATGTTTGGTCGACCACATGCGCGCGGTCGCGAGCAGGCCCGAGCGAACAACGGCGGCCGTTTCAGCAACGGTGCTGGCCACGATGCTGACGCTTGCGAGCAGCCTCAACGCGTTCGCCACGCAAGCGCCGCAGCCCAGCGGCACCGACATCACCGC
>NZ_JBFPKG010000177.1:0-1524 GCF_040948665.1 Paraburkholderia sp. BR14320 | reverse complement strand
ACCTGGAACAGCGGCGTGTGATCAAGCGCCCGGGGCGGCTGCACGATCTCCACCACCTGCTCGAATGGCAGGTCCTGATGCTCCTGCGCCCCCAGGGCCGTACGCCGTGTCCGCTCCAGAAGCGTCGCCACGTCCGGCCCGCCCGACAGGTCCACCCGGAGCGCCAGCGTGTTCACAAAAAAGCCGATCAGCTCCTCGATCTCGCGCCGGCCGCGGTTGGCACTCGGCACCCCGATCACAATGTCGTCCTGCCCCGACAGACGCGAGAGCACCGCCGCCCAGCCCGCCAGCACCGTCATGAACAGCGTCGTGCCATGCTCACGGCCCAGCCGCCTGAGTTCCCGCGTGAGCTCCGCATCGATCTCCACCGGCACCGTGGCGCCGGCAAACGACTGGCGCGCCGGGCGCGGCCGGTCCGTCGGCAACGCGAGCATGGACGGTGCGCCTGACAGGGCCTCGCGCCAGTACTGCGCCTGACGCTGCAGCCGCTCCCCGGAGAGCCATTGCCGCTGCCAGGCCGCATAATCGGGATACTGGATCGCCGGCACCGGCAGGGGATCGGCCTGTCCCGCCACGAACGCCCGGTACAGGCTGCCCAGTTCCCGTACCAGCACCCCCACCGACCAGCCGTCCGAGACGATGTGATGCTGCGTCAGCAGGAAGACATGCTCCTGCTCCGACAGCCAGATCAGGCGCCCCCGGACCAGCGGCCCGCGCGCCAGATCAAAAGGCATGCACGCCTCTTCGGCGCACAGCGCCACAAGCGCCGCCGCCGCATCCGGCCGCTCCCGCAGGTCGTGCTCCAGCACGGGCAGGCCCGTGCCGGGTGGCAGGATCTCAACCCGGGGCCCCTCCTCCGCATCAACGAAGACGCTGCGCAGCGCCTCGTGGCGCGCATACAGCTGATCGAGGCTGCGTCGCCACGCCGCGCGATCCAGCCTGCCCTGCAGCCGCCACCCCAGCGGAACGTGGTAGCGGGCACTGTCCTTGTCCAGCTGTGCCAGAAACCACAGCCGCTGCTGCGCAAACGACAACAATAGAACGTCTTCGCGGCCTATGGTTTGTATCAATCTAGGCTTTCGCTTACCGTCATTACGATTTCTGTCTTTGGCAAGTAAGACAAGCTTGGTTAAGTCATCAATATCGAGATCTTCTAACTCGATCCTAGTTGGATCTGTCATGTCCGCATTCCCAAAGAAAGCAGGTTCCGAAGTTCATCAGGATCGAATTCTCGTTCGATCAAAGCGATAGCAGTCATACGGGCCAGATCGGCCAGCACCGGCCGCGCAAACAGCATCGCCAGCGACAGTTCCACACCCGCAATCTGCGACAGCCGGCTGAGCAGCCGCACGGCCAGCAGCGAATGACCGCCGAGCTCGAAGAAGTGGTCATGCCGACCGACCCGCTCCAGACCCAGCAGCTCCGCCCACAGCTGCGCCAGCACCGTCTCGAGCTCCCCGCGCGGCGCCTCGTAGCCCCGCCGCGCATACGCATCGTCAGCCGGCGCGGGCAGTGCCTTGCGGT
>NZ_JBFPKG010000176.1:0-1585 GCF_040948665.1 Paraburkholderia sp. BR14320 | reverse complement strand
GGGTGTCCAGCTTCAACGTTCCGGAAGCATTCGAAGGCGAGAAGTTCGTGCTGACCGTTCTGGAGGACGGGCGCTACCGGCTGGAGCAGTCGGATCTGAGCGAGCCGATCGAGGGCCGCGTGGGCGCCACGCTCGACACGACACTGCCTGAAGGCGCGATCACGCTGCGGGTCGATGCGCTGAACGCCAGGCCGGGCACGCAATTCATTCTGGAGCGGCAGTCGCGCGAGAAGACGGTGGAAAACCTGCAGAACAGGCTGACCGTGTCGCAGAAGGGCAAGGACAGCGGCATCATCGGCGCGTCGCTGACGGGCTCCGAGCGGATGCTGACGGCCAGCACGCTTGCCGAAATCGGCAATGCGTATGTCGACCAGAATCTGAAGCGCAAGGCGGCGGAAGCCGAGAAGTCGCTCGAGTTCCTGAGCGCCCAGCTGCCGCAGCTCAAGAGCGACCTGGAGCGCGCCGAGGGGCGCTATAACGACATGCGCAACCGCATGGGCGTGTTCAACCTGAGTGAGCAGGGCAAGGCCTATCTGGATCAGAGCGTGGCCACGCAGCGCAGCCTGCTGGAACTGAAGCAGAAGCGCGCGGAAATGAGCGCGATCTACGCGCCGGGTCACCCGGCGATCCAGGCGCTCGATCAGCAGATCGGCATGCTGGGCAGCAGGATCGGCAGCCTGTCGCAGCAGGAACAGGCGTTGCCGGACCTGGAGCAGAATGCGGTACGCCTGACGCGTGACATGAACGTGAACAACGAGCTTTATGTTGGCATGTTGAACAACATGCAACAGCTGAAGCTGGTTCGCGCGGGCAAGGTGGGGACGGTGCGGCTGATCGATAACCCGGTGGTGCCCAAAGACCCGATCAAGCCGAACAAACTGCTGGTGATTATCTATGCGGCGTTGGGCGGCCTGATTCTGGGTGTGGGTGCGGCGTTCGCGCGTACGGCGCTCTATCGGGGCGTGACCGACGCGCAGGAGATCGAGGAGCAGACGGGCCTGAACGTGTATGCGACCGTGCCGCTGTCGCAGGCGAAAGTCGCGCGCATCGGCAAGGCGCCGAAGCTGCCCGCGGACGAGAAGTTCCTGCTGGCGAGCGAGTTTCCGCGCGATCCGTCGATCGAAAGCCTGCGCCGGCTCAGAACCGCGCTGCATTTTGCAATGCTCGAATCGGAGTCGGGCGACAACCGCGTGCTGCTGACGGGGCCAACGGAACAGGTGGGCAAGTCGTTTCTCTCGGCGAATCTGGCGGCGGTCGTCGCGGCAGCCGGCAAGCGGGTGTTGCTGATCGACGCGGATCTGCGCAAAGGCCATCTGGAGCAGTACTTCGGCCTCGACTCGACGCCGGGCCTGGGGGACTATCTGTCGTCGGAGGTGACGTCCGACGCGGTGATCATGCGTGACGTGCGCCCGGGCCTCGACTTCGTTGCGCGCGGCGCGATCCCGGAGAACCCGGCGGAGCTGCTGGTGAGCGAGCGCATGCAGCAGTTCCTCGCGAAGACGAGCGACTACGACATCGTGCTGATCGACACACCGCCCGTGCTGGCCGTATCCGACGCGACCGCGCTCGCGGATAGCTGCGGCAC
>NZ_JBFPKG010000175.1:0-1656 GCF_040948665.1 Paraburkholderia sp. BR14320 | reverse complement strand
AAACAAACTCTCGGTGAACGTGTCGGCGCCGCGCATGATCTCCAGTGGGCAAGTGGTGGTTCATCTATCAACGCTTCACGAACTCTGCGCGATGACGTGTTTCAGCGGTACTTCAGCAACCTGTTAAAGCCCATTCACCGATAGCATCAACAGACAAACCGGACAAACCGGACAATTCCGACAATTTGTGTCGCTACCGATAGGGGGCGCCGGGAATTCAGACAGTGGTGCAAGTGGAACGACTGGTCCCGTCTGCTGCTATCGTTCGGCAGCGAAAGCAGACAAACCTTTTGAGCGGGGCCACAACGACATGTTCAAAAAATCTATGAAAGAATCAGAGACTCGACATCGGTTCCACTCCGGTCGGCGGCCTTTTTATTGGCTTTGACGTGATCGCGGGACTTGCAGCTCTGGCATTCTGAGGAGCTTCATGGATGTGACTCTGACTGCGATTCCTCGCTGCGTCCTAACGTAGCGTTCCTTGTGTTCGCTGAGTTCCTCTATCGGTACTTTCACAGCGAAGAGAACAAAGAGCTCTGTTGGCTAAAAACGCGGGAAACCTTCCATTTTTGTCGAGTCGAACTCGAACACTCTGATCTTGGGCTGTCGACGCTGGAATGCGTGGTTCGGCATGAGAGAAAGGACCGGCGACAATAACCACCGCTATGTGGAAGAGTCAGGCACAGTAGAGACCGCCGGAAAGTGGCGCGGTGCTTTGAAACCGGCAAAGCGGCCTTATAGATATGTAACGTCGGCGGTCTCGGAAACAGGAAACGATCCAATAAAATTGGTCGATCGAATTCGTTAGTGGTTAATAAGGTGGCGCAGTCTAACGAATTTGTAAACCGGTGCAGCCGTACTCGTCACCAATGGCAACCGTCGAACTTGAACCGCAGGTGCTCGCCAGTCGCCTCGGCGTGGCATTTTCTCTGCCTTCCAGAACCGCGAGATCGATTGCATGCTCACGATTACGGCGCTGCAAGCGTATTTGTGCCTCGAGCCGCGCGCAGGCGACGCGCGCATCCTCCAACCTTCGCGATGGTACGGCCGCATCCAGGCGATAGCCGAACGAAAGTTGCTTGCCCGTCCCGCAGCAGGAATTGAGCTGACGCTGGCAGATTTCTCGCGCCCATGAGACACCGGTTTCCGTCTGTGGCGACGGCGACCGAGGACGAGTTCCTGTTACAGGTATAGGCTGTCCCGCTGAATGCTCCTCATCAAATTCCCGTTGCGCTCACTTCGTCTCGATTCGCTCGACACACAGGCGAGCCGTGCGAAAATGCGCGTGTAGTGCGGCCAGCCAGGCAATCTCCCAGACGATTCAATGGCTTGGGCTAGCAGGGGAGGCATCGCCCCAGCGCTTCCCACAGATAGTATGGAGTCGAACGCGAGGTCCACCATGCTCAACCGGTCTAACTGGGTCGGCTTAGCCTTGTGACGTCGTAGGTTGCACAAGTTCGAGACGGCCCGCGATTCCACTGACCGACAGAATTGCCGTTGCGCGATCGCTGCGATCGCTTTATCGGCACGCGCTGACCGCCTCCGGCGAAGCGACGAAATGCCCCGGCGTCACGCCGACCGCGCGCCGGAAATGTCGGCCAAGGTGACTCTGATCGAAAAACCCGACCTCGGTCGCGACCTCACACGGCGGGACGC
>NZ_JBFPKG010000174.1:0-1665 GCF_040948665.1 Paraburkholderia sp. BR14320 | reverse complement strand
AAACAGACTCTCGGTGAATGTGTCGGCGCCGCGCATAATCTCCATCGGGTTGTTGGGCTCCTTCTATCAACGCTTCACGAACGCAGCGCGATGACGCGTTTCAGCGGTACTTCCGCAGGCTGCTAATGGCTAGCGTACCGCTACCGACAATAACGCTAGACACCTTTGATAAGGTTAACCGCTTATTCGCCCCATGATCCGGGCGCGCCAAGGAAATACGATTTAACATCTTAATCTCCCAGCCAAGACCGAAGCCATTTAGCCAAGCGTGCCGCCGTTACGACGACACCGCCACGGAAAGCATCGAACGCAATGCTGCCGCTGAATGCGGGTTCGTGAACACGCGCCCGCTTTTGACACAGCCGGCGCGTTGACGAGCTCCCTGCGACTCACGAACAAAGATCCGGTGCTGCTGATGTCGCGATTTCTCCCGTACACGCCAGAATGGCAAGCGTTCGCATCCGCATCACGTCGACGCCTACTGCGAGCAGAAGCTGAGCGCACCGCTTCATCACGATTCCCGCCCGCAGATATATCTCTGCCCCCCCTTTTGCTTCAGCCCAAACTACCGCTCATGCATTTGCGCCGATCGGCGACGTAGCCAAGACAACGCAACTACTTTTTGCAAACCCGAATAAAGTACCCGACCTTCTGGAATTCGCCTGCCAACGCACGAATGCGCCCCTATCAGTCAAAAACCTTGTGCACGCAAAGCAAATCAGACACTGCAGCCGGTACGGTATGGGTACCATCATGCCACCGTTCGTGCACCGCATTGATATCAAATGTTTTTTCGATGTCCTAGCGATTTTCTAATATCCCCCAGTTTCTGAGGCTTTGAGCGGCACCGAATTTGGCGGAAGCTCCAGAGCGTGGGGAGTTATTCATCCGGTAGTGCCCGACCCAGAAGCATGAATCGAACGACTTCTGCGGGCGGATCAGAGGAGGAGTGCGAATACGAGGCGGCGCTGGCTGAGGTCGGCCGATTATCTAGTGCACCGAGCCCAAGACGCATGGTCGCGGGTTTGAAGTCGCGCGATCGTTGCCACCTCGCGAGGGTGCGCCCGTTCTGCAGGGAGGCGCCATGTGCAGTCGTTGTGGTCGCTTTTCCGACTCCGTTACGCTACGCGGAAGACAGGAAGCCTAATATGTCTGCGATCAAGCACAAGACGCTCTTAGAGAACCTTGCTGCCAGTCAATTGACGGAGCGCCGATCGGGTGAAACAGTTTACGCGTTGATCGTCGCGTCGATGACTCCCGCTGCCGATGACTTGGCAGGGGAGATGCGCAGGGAAATCGAAGCGCGTCACGCTGAAGCCGAATCGGTTACGCCTGCGCGCTATAGAACGCGCGCAGATCGACGCAGATCTTGCGCAACGGCGCTTCATGCTGGTCCATCCAAGTAACTGACCGGTCACCGACACACTCGCGCAAGAATGGAACGACAAGCTGTCGCAGATTGCAGTCTTAAAGAGTTTCTCAAGCAATCGAACGCTGAGATGAGGTGGCCAGCCAGCTAAGATCGGCCAGCCGTGCATACTGAGCCGCCCCGGGTTTTCCGGAGACCGTTTTGCTTGCGTCATGCCACAGTGACAGACTCAGCGAGATTTGCATAGTAAGCGGCTTCTGCCTCGGCAGGTGGAATGTTGCCGATGGGGCCGAAGA
>NZ_JBFPKG010000173.1:0-1816 GCF_040948665.1 Paraburkholderia sp. BR14320 | reverse complement strand
GGGGAGCCTGACGATTACCTACTTTCACACGGGCAATCCGCACTATCATCGGCGTGGAGTCGTTTCACGGTCCTGTTCGGGATGGGAAGGGGTGGGACCGACTCGCTATGGTCATCAGGCATGACGGGTTGCTGCGTCGCTGTCAGGTTGGGGTCAACCTGGCGCCACAGCCAATCGGGAAGAAGCGTAAAGGATTCGTGTGTGGGTTGTGTTGTTTCTGGCGCAACACTGATCTCTCAACCGTGTGGGCTGGTGACTCCTGCGGGAGTTCCAGCGCATCCCTTTCGGGGATCGGACAGTCGCAAGCGCTAAAGCGCTAACTCATGTCGAAACACACCTGTTATAGGATCAAGCCTTACGGGCAATTAGTATCAGTTAGCTCAGTACATTACTGTACGTGCACACCTGACCTATCAACGTCCTGGTCTTGAACGACCCTTCAAGGGGCTCGAAGCCCCGGGGATATCTCATCTTAAGGCGAGTTTCCCGCTTAGATGCTTTCAGCGGTTATCTCTTCCGAACATAGCTACCCGGCGATGCCACTGGCGTGACAACCGGTACACCAGAGGTTCGTCCACTCCGGTCCTCTCGTACTAGGAGCAGCCCCCTTCAAATATCCAGCGCCCACGGCAGATAGGGACCAAACTGTCTCACGACGTTTTAAACCCAGCTCACGTACCTCTTTAAATGGCGAACAGCCATACCCTTGGGACCGGCTACAGCCCCAGGATGAGATGAGCCGACATCGAGGTGCCAAACACCGCCGTCGATATGAACTCTTGGGCGGTATCAGCCTGTTATCCCCAGAGTACCTTTTATCCGTTGAGCGATGGCCCTTCCATACAGAACCACCGGATCACTATGACCTGCTTTCGCACCTGTTCGACTTGTCAGTCTCACAGTCAAGCACGCTTATGCCATTGCACTATCAGCACGATTTCCGACCGTACCTAGCGTACCTTCGTACTCCTCCGTTACACTTTGGGAGGAGACCGCCCCAGTCAAACTGCCTACCATGCACTGTCCCCGATCCGGATCACGGACCAAGGTTAGAACCTCAAACAGATCAGGGTGGTATTTCAAGGACGGCTCCACGCAGACTGGCGTCCACGCTTCATAGCCTCCCACCTATCCTACACAGACCGGTTCAAAGTCCAATGCAAAGCTACAGTAAAGGTTCATGGGGTCTTTCCGTCTAGCCGCGGGGAGATTGCATCATCACAAACACTTCAACTTCGCTGAGTCTCGGGAGGAGACAGTGTGGCCATCGTTACGCCATTCGTGCAGGTCGGAACTTACCCGACAAGGAATTTCGCTACCTTAGGACCGTTATAGTTACGGCCGCCGTTTACCGGGACTTCAATCAGGAGCTTGCACCCCATCATTTAATCTTCCGGCACCGGGCAGGCGTCACACCCTATACGTCCACTTTCGTGTTTGCAGAGTGCTGTGTTTTTATTAAACAGTCGCAGCCACCAGTTTATTGCAACCCCTTCACCCTTCTGGCGCAGGCCAGTCAAGCTACCGGGGCGTACCTTATCCCGAAGTTACGGTACCAATTTGCCGAGTTCCTTCTCCCGAGTTCTCTCAAGCGCCTTAGAATACTCATCTCGCCCACCTGTGTCGGTTTGCGGTACGGTCACTGTGAAACTGAAGCTTAGAGGCTTTTCCTGGAACCCCTTCCAGTTGCTTCGCTTCCGAAGAAGCTCGCGCCACACCCTTGAGTCCTGTGCCCGGATTTGCCAGGGCACCCTCTCCAATGCAGCGACCGGGACTTCCAACACCCGGACAACCTTCCGCGATCCGTCCCCCCATC
>NZ_JBFPKG010000172.1:0-1818 GCF_040948665.1 Paraburkholderia sp. BR14320 | reverse complement strand
ATGCGCGGCGGGGCTACGAGGCGCCGCGCGGGGAGCTCGAGACGGTGCTGGCGCAGCTGTGGGCGGAGCTGCTGGGTCTGGAGCGGGTCGGCCGGCATGACCACTTCTTCGAGCTGGGCGGTCATTCACTGCTGGCCGTGCAACTGATGGAGCGGCTGCGGCAGCGCTCGCTGGGAGTAGAGGTGCGCACGCTGTTCGCGCGGCCGGTGCTGGCCGATCTGGCGGCCAGCCTGGGGCGCCATCAGGAGGTCGCGGTCCCCGCCAACCTGATTGCCGCGCACAGTACGGCGATCACCCCCGGGATGCTGCCGCTCATCGGGCTGAGCCAGGCGGAGATCGACCGGGTGGTGGCCACGGTGCCCGGAGGGCTGGCCAACATCCAGGACATCTATGCCCTCTCGCCGCTGCAGGAGGGCATCCTGTTCCATCATCTGCTGGCCAGCCAGGGCGATCCGTACCTGCTGGTCTCGCAGATGGCATTTGCCGGTCGTGACCTGCTGGAGCGCTATCTGGCGGCAGTGCAGCGGGTGGTGGACCGGCACGATATCCTGCGCACGTCGTTTGTGTGGGAGGGGCTGTCCAGTCCGGCGCAGGTGGTGTGGCGCCAGGCGCGGCTGGAGGTGGTGGAGGTTGAACTGGACGAGGCGGAGGGGCCGGCTCCCGAGCAGCTGCGGCGCCGGTTCGATCCGCGCGGGCAGCGCATCGATCTGGGGCGGGCGCCACTGATACGGTTTGTGACGGCCCGGGAGCCGGACAGCGGGCGCTGGCTGCTGCTGGCGCTGCAGCATCATCTGATCGGCGATCACACGACCTCAGAGGTAATGCATGCGGAGGTGCGGAGCGTGCTGGGAGGACGCGGGCACGAGCTGGCCGAGCCACAGCCATTCCGTAACCTGATAGCGCAGGCGCGGCTGGGTGTGGGAGAGCCGGCGCATGAGCAGTTCTTCCGGGAGATGCTCTCGGGGATTGACGGGCCGACGCTGCCGTTCGGGCTGGGCGAGGTGCGCGGCGAGGGCAGCGGGGTGAACGAGGCGCGGCGGCAGTTGCCGCAGGCGCTTAACAACCGGCTGCGGCAGCAGGCGCGGCGGCTGGGGGTGAGCGTGGCCAGCCTGTGCCATCTGGCGTGGGCGCAGGTGGTGGCGCGCAGCAGCGGGCGCGAGCAGGTGGTGTTCGGCACGGTGCTGTTCGGGCGCATGCATGGTGGCAGCGGCGCGGACCGGGCGATGGGGCTGTTCATGAACACGCTGCCGGTGCGGCTCGACGTGGATGGAACCGGGGTCGGGGAGAGTGTGCGTCGCACCCACGCGCGGCTGGCGGAGCTGCTCACCCACGAGCATGCCCCGCTGGCGCTGGCGCAGCGCTGCAGCGGCGTTGCGGCGCCTGCGCCATTGTTCAGCGCGCTGCTGAACTATCGCCACAATACGCTGGCGGCGCTTCAGGGGGCGGTGGGCGACGATGTCCTGGACGGCATCGAATGGCTGGGTGCGCAGGAGCGCACCAACTATCCCCTGAGCCTGTCGGTGGAAGACTCCGGGCAGGCGCTGGGCCTGACGGCGGAAGCGGTCGAGCCGGTTTCAGCAGAGCGTATCTGCGGTTACATGCAACATGCGCTGGAGCACCTGGCGGAGCTGCTGGAGCGCTCGCCGCACACGCCGGTGCGGGAGCTGGAGATCCTGCCGGCGGCGGAGCGCGGGTATTTGCTGGAGGAGCTGAACCGCACGGAGGCGGCGTATCCGTCGGAGCGGTGCATCCATGAGCTGTTCGAGGCGCAGGTGCGGCGGGCACCGGAGGCGGTGGCGCTGGTGCATGAGAACGAGA
>NZ_JBFPKG010000171.1:0-1825 GCF_040948665.1 Paraburkholderia sp. BR14320 | reverse complement strand
AAACAAACTCTCGGTGAACGTGTCGGCGCCGCGCATGATCTCCAGTGGGCAAGTGGTGGTTCATCTATCAACGCTTCACGAACTCTGCGCGATGACGTGTTTCAGCGGTACTTCAGCAACCTGCTAGTGAAAATGACCCGAATCGTCGAGACCACCGATTCGGTGGTTCGGGAGAAATCGGTTGGCTCTAAGTCGGCTTTCGAATCTGATTTCTCGGAAGGAATTGAAATGACTTGTGTTTTAGTAAATCCCGATCCGTTTGATCTGCGCCAATACATATCGCATAAATCGCGGGTTAACCTGTAATTCCTTAATATGATGGATCGTGCAATATCAAACTCCATCATAAAGAGCGGGGGTTTTATGGCGCAGCGTATTCAGGTTCTCTGCATCAGGAAGACAAAAAAGCAAAGTAGGCACGAGGCCATTTCGCATATCGGCGGAAAGAACCCCGACGGGAGCCGGTGGAAGATTAGCGAGAAAGACGCTATTAACGGGATTGAGACGGGCAGGTGGAGCTTCTATGTTGTCGGAGGCGGCCAGACTGCTGATGTGCTCGTCTGGCAAACCCCGCAAGGCCAAAAATTCCTCAGGACGGGGCACGACGTGACCACTGCGGACAACCTCCTCAGCCTGCCCCAGTGCCGGTAAATGCTTTTCGTTGAACATGGCAGTTCGACGGGCCGGCCACCGCCTTGAGGCGTCTTGTCCAACTCGCGTTTCAAACGCGAGTGGATTAAGCGGGGAAATCTCCCTTATTGTCGAGCCCCCACTTTGGGGCTCTCGTTTCGTTCAACGTGGCGAATTCCGTCGACGAAGACGGAGCGGGACGGAAATCGTTGCCCCAGGGAAACGCTGATCAATTCGGCTCGGCAGTCATCGCTGAGGAGGCCGAGGACGTTGTAGTAAGAAGCTTATGGAACGGCGCGACGATCATGAAACGGCAGATCGGTTTTGCAGAAGCAGAAAGCTTGGGTAAGAAGCGCGTGACGAAACGGCAGCGCTTCCTGGCGGAGATGGAAAAGCTGGTGCCGTGGCAGCGCCTGTTGTTGGCGACTGGATTACTACCCAAAAGGCGAGCGGGGCCGCCCGCCGGTCGGGTTGGAGCGGATGCTGCGAATCTATTTTCTGCAACAGTGGTACGGCCTGTCGGACGAAGGGCTTGAAGACGCGCTGTACGACAGCATTGCGATGCGTGCGTTCGCCGGTATCGACCTGGCGCGCGAGAATGTGCCGGATGCCACCACGCTGCTGAAGTTCCGGCGTCTGCTGGTCGATCACGAGCTGACGCGAAAGCGGTTCGACGAGATCGGCATCGAATTGTGCGAGCGCGGGCTGATGATGAAGGAAGGCACGCTGGTGGATGCGACGATCTTCGAGGCCCCGCCGTCCACGAACAACGCCGGGAACAGCCGTGACCCGGAAATGCACCAGGCGAAAAAGGGTAACGACGGGCATTTCGGCATGAAGGCGCATCTCGGTGTCGACGCCGACTCGGGGCTGGTGCACAGCCTGGTCACCACGGCGGCCAACGAATCGGATGTCTCGCAGGCCCATGCGCTGTTGCACGGTTACGAGCGCGAAGCGTTTGGCGATGCAGGCTACACGGGCGTGGGCAAGCGCGGGGAGATGAAGGGCAAGACGGTGAAGTGGCACGTGGCGCTCAGGCGCAGCAAGATCAAGGCGATGCCCGAGGGGGTGAGCCGCCCCGGGTTTTCCGGAGACCGTTTTGCTTGCGTCATGCCACAATGACAGACTCAGCGAGATTTGCATAGTAAGCGGCTTCTGCCTCGGCAGGTGGAATGTTGCCGATGGGGCCGAAGAG
>NZ_JBFPKG010000170.1:0-1958 GCF_040948665.1 Paraburkholderia sp. BR14320 | reverse complement strand
AGACCCACGCGCCCGAACGCGAGCCGCCCGAAGCCCGCGCGCCGCTCGCGAGTGTCACGCTCAAGCCTGCGCTCGCCACAGCCGACGCGACGCCGCTGCCCGCCGCGCCTGCCGCCGCGGCGGAGCGCATGGTGCACGTGCATATCGGCGCGATCGAAATTCGCGCTGCAATGCCCGCGCCCGCGGCGCTCGTCCCGCCGCAAGCCGCTGCGACGGCCGCGCCGGGCGAGTACGCGGCCAGCGCGCCAGCTGCCAGCGCGTCCGGCTTCGAAGCCTATGCGGACTTGCGCAGCTACGCGCCGTGGACATGGTGAGCGGCCATGAGCGACTTTCGCGCCATCGGCGGCGTCAGCGCCACGTTGAGATCCCTGCTCACGGATCGCATGGAGCTGCCGGTCAATTTCCCGGGCGTGCCGGTGACGATTGGCCCGCCGCCGTTCTCCGCGCTGGACAATAATCCGCGCCTCGAACCGTTGCGCATCAATCTGTTCCTGTATCGCGTGTCGGAGAACGGCTATCTGCAAAATCAGGAGATTCCCGGCCGCGGCAATCCGGGCGCATATGGTCATCCGCCGCTCAGTCTGAATCTGCACTATCTCGTCACGGCGCACGGCAACGAAGAGACGCAGATCCAGGGCACGCCCTTCTTCGATGACACCCATGCGCAATACTTGCTCGGAAGTGCGATGCGCGTGCTGCACGACGTACCGATCATCACCGATTCGATCGTCACGCGGCGCGATCCCAGCGGCGTCGCCATTCTCGACCTGAGCCTGCGCGACGAATACGAACGCATCAAGATCACGCTCGAACCGCTCACGCTCGAAGACCTGACCAAGCTCTGGACTGCGCTCACGCTGCGCATGCGGCTCGCCGCGGCGTACGCGGTGAACGTGGTGCAGATCGAGAGCCGGCGCGAGCGCGTCTATCCGCGTCCGGTTGGACAGCCCGCATCGTGGCTCGCGCCACCGCAGCCGGGCGGCCCGCCCACGCCAGGGCCGATGATCAGCGTGATCCAGATGCGCTCGCCGATGATCGCGAGCGTCAGCGTGCGTCGTGCGAACAGCGCCGTGGAGAATCCGCTGCCCTGTGGGCGGATCGGCGCGAACGATGTGCTCGTGCTGCGCGGCACGTCACTGCAAGGGCCGCGGACCTATGTCTCGTTCGGCGATGTGCTCGTGCCGGCGAGCTACGCAGACCCCACCCGCGTCGAAGCCCCGATCCCGGATACGTCGGTGCCGGGCGCGGGCGCCATCGACCCCGCGCAACGGCTGCAGCCCGGCGTGGTCGGCGTGAAGGCGATCGTGCGCGATCCGCGCGTGCCTGGCGGCGCCTTCTCGTCGAACGAGGCGTCGTTCATGCTCGTGCCGATGGTCGATCCCGCATCGCTCGGCTACGTCGCGGGGCTGCCGCGCCAGATCGCCGTGAACGGCGAGCGGCTCAGCGGCCCCGCGCCGCGCGGACAGACGATGATCGGTCGCGCGGTGGTGCCGTCCACGGATTATCTGAGCGCGACGCCGAAGAAAATCGTCGTGCCGGTTCCCGACTCGCTGCCCGCGGCCGGCGTGCAGTGCATCGTTGGCGCGACGCTGGCCGACCCGGTATTGCTCGGCGCGGGCGTGCTGAGCTTCGACCTCCAGATCGCCGGCAACACGCGCCCGATCACGGCAAACCTGCCGGCGGCGATCCCTCGCGACGACCTCGCCGCCCTGCTCGCCGCGCGCATCCACGATGCCGCCAACGGCGATGCGCTCTTCCTCGGCACGCGCGTGGATCTGTGGCATGAGCGTCTGCTGATCGTGCCGGGTGGACTCACGTCCGCGATCGCCGTCACGCCCGGCGCGGGCAGCAATTTCGCCGCCGCGCTCGGGCTCGTCACGCCGCAGCCGCCGGGCGCCCGCCGCCCGTCGCACACGGGCCCGCACCCGGCCCCCCCCCACACCGCCCGCACCCCCCGC
>NZ_JBFPKG010000016.1:0-139973 GCF_040948665.1 Paraburkholderia sp. BR14320 | reverse complement strand
GGGCGACAACGTGTCGATCACGGTGAAGCTGATCAACCCGATCGCGATGGAAGAAGGTCTCCGCTTCGCAATCCGCGAAGGTGGCCGTACGGTCGGCGCTGGTGTCGTCGCAAAGATCATCGAGTAAAATCGTAGAGTGCTGTAGCAGTATCTAGCGCCCGGGCTCGGGCGCTCGCTCTCCGCCAGCGCCCGAGCCTACGTTCTTTTTCTATTCGGCGGTGCAATACCGCCTCGCTCTTTCTAAGGAATTTGTCATGCAGAACCAGAAAATCCGCATTCGCCTGAAGGCTTTCGACTATCGCCTGATCGATCAATCGGCAGCTGAAATCGTCGACACGGCAAAGCGGACTGGCGCAATCGTTCGTGGCCCGGTGCCCCTGCCGACCCGCATTCAACGCTTCGACATCCTGCGTTCGCCGCACGTCAACAAGACGTCGCGCGATCAGCTCGAAATCCGCACGCACCAGCGTCTGATGGACATCGTTGACCCAACGGACAAGACCGTTGACGCGCTCATGAAGCTTGATCTGCCGGCTGGCGTGGACGTTGAAATCAAGCTGCAATAAGGCCTCAGCCGTTGTCCGGCGATCCGGACACCGCTAAGTCTTTGATTGCTTGCGGAAAACGAAAAGGCTCGCTATACTAGTGAGCTTTTCGCGCATTTGCGTAAAAAGTCGGCGTGCCGCAGCATGGTCTCATGTCCGAAACGGCGCCGACATTTTGTAAATTAGCCCCGACCAATCGCAGTCGGGAATGGAGAAAACGATGAGCCTTGGACTCGTAGGTCGCAAGGTTGGCATGACCCGTATCTTCACGGCTGAAGGGGATTCGATTCCCGTCACCGTGCTGGACGTGTCCGACAACCGCGTGACGCAGATCAAGACTGTTGAAACCGACGGCTACACCGCCGTGCAGGTTGCCTTCGGTACGCGCCGTGCATCGCGCGTGACGAAGCCGTTGGCAGGTCATCTCGCCAAAGCTGGCGTTCAAGCCGGCGAAATCCTCAAAGAATTCCAGGTCGATGCCGCTAAGGCTGCCGAACTGTCGAACGGCACTGTGGTTGGTCCCGAGTTGTTCGAAGTGGGCCAGAAGGTCGACGTGCAAGGTGTGTCGATCGGTAAGGGCTACGCCGGTACCATCAAGCGTTACAACTTCTCGTCTGGCCGTGCATCGCACGGTAACTCGCGCTCGCACAACGTGCCGGGCTCGATCGGTATGGCGCAGGATCCGGGTCGTGTTTTCCCGGGTAAGCGCATGACCGGTCATATGGGTGATGAGAAGGTAACGGTGCAAAACCTCGAAATCGCTCGTATCGACGCTGACCGCAAGCTGCTGCTGGTCAAGGGCGCCGTTCCGGGTGCGAAGGGTGGCAAGGTATTCGTTACGCCGGCCGTGAAGACGCGTGCCGTGAAAGGAGCGAAATAATGGAACTTAAGCTCCTGAATGCCAATGGTCAGGAAGGTGCGGGCGTTAGCGCGTCGGACGTCGTGTTCGGCCGCGATTACAACGAAGCCCTGATTCACCAGGTGGTGGTTGCGTACCAGGCGAATGCACGTAGCGGCAATCGCGCGCAGAAGGATCGTGAGCAGGTCAAGCACACGACCAAGAAGCCGTGGCGCCAGAAGGGTACGGGCCGGGCTCGTGCCGGTATGTCGTCGAGCCCGCTGTGGCGCGGCGGTGGCCGTATCTTCCCGAATTCGCCGGAAGAAAACTTTTCGCACAAGGTCAACAAGAAGATGCATCGCGCAGGTCTCTGCTCGATCTTCTCGCAGCTGGCCCGCGAAGGCCGCATTTCGGTGGTCGACGAGCTGACGCTCGAAGCGCCGAAGACGAAGCTGCTGGCCGAAAAATTCAAGGCGATGGGTCTCGACTCCGTGCTGGTGATTACCGACACGGTTGACGAAAACCTGTACCTCGCGTCGCGCAACCTCGCCCACGTGGCGGTTGTCGAGCCGCGTTACGCCGACCCGCTGTCGCTGATCTACTTCAAGAAGGTCCTGATCACGAAGGCTGCGGTCGCCCAGATCGAGGAGTTGCTGTCATGAGCGAGATTCGCAAGAACGATCATCGTTTGATGCAGGTCCTGCTCGCGCCGGTGGTCTCCGAAAAGGCGACGCTGGTTGCCGACAAGAACGAGCAGGTAGTGTTCGAAGTCGCGCCGGATGCCACGAAGCAGGAAGTGAAAGCTGCAGTCGAGCTGCTGTTCAAGGTGGAAGTTGATTCCGTCAATGTGCTGGTCGCGAAGGGCAAAGCCAAGCGCTTTGGTCGCTTCTTGGGCAAGCGCAAGGACGTGAAGAAGGCGTATGTCTGCCTGAAGCCCGGCCAGGAAATCAACTTTGAAGCGGAGGCCAAGTAATCATGGCAATCGTGAAAGTTAAGCCGACTTCGCCGGGCCGCCGCGCGATGGTCAAGGTGGTCAACAAAGAACTGCACAAGGGCAAGCCGTTTGCGGCACTGCTCGACACGCAGTCGTCGACTGCCGGCCGTAACAACAACGGGCACATCACCACGCGTCACAAGGGTGGTGGTCACAAGCATCACTATCGTGTCGTCGACTTCCGTCGCACGAAGGATGGTATTCCGGCAAAGGTCGAGCGTCTTGAGTACGACCCGAACCGTAGCGCGAACATCGCGCTGGTTCTGTACGCGGACGGCGAGCGCCGCTACATCATCGCTCCGAAGGGTGTCACCGTCGGTCAGCAACTGATGTCGGGTTCGGAAGCACCGATCCGCGCAGGTAACACGCTGCCGATCCGCAACATTCCGGTCGGTACGACCATTCACTGCATCGAAATGCTGCCGGGCAAGGGCGCGCAAATGGCGCGTTCGGCTGGCACGTCGGCGATGCTGCTTGCTCGCGAAGGCGTCTACGCGCAGGTTCGTCTGCGTTCGGGCGAAATCCGCCGCGTGCACGTTGAATGCCGCGCGACGATCGGTGAAGTGGGCAACGAAGAGCACAGCCTCCGTCAAATCGGTAAGGCTGGCGCGAACCGCTGGCGCGGCATCCGCCCGACCGTGCGTGGCGTTGCAATGAACCCGGTCGACCACCCTCACGGTGGTGGCGAAGGCAAGACTGCGGCAGGCCGCGATCCGGTGAGCCCGTGGGGCACGCCGACGAAGGGCTATCGCACCCGCAGCAACAAGCGCACGACGAGCATGATCGTCCAGCGCCGTCACAAGCGTTAAGGAGTAGGCAATGGCACGTTCTATTAAGAAAGGTCCGTTCTGCGACGCCCATTTGCTGAAGAAGGTTGAGGCGGCTGCAGCATCGCGTGACAAGAAACCGATCAAGACCTGGTCGCGTCGCTCGACGATCCTGCCGGACTTCATCGGCCTGACGATCGCCGTGCACAACGGCCGTCAACACGTTCCGGTGTATGTCACGGAAAACATGGTCGGCCACAAGCTTGGCGAGTTCGCACTGACCCGTACGTTCAAGGGTCACGCGGCCGACAAGAAGGCCAAGAAATAAGGGGCAATCAAGATGGAAGTGAAAGCAATTCATCGCGGTGCCCGCATCTCGGCGCAAAAAACGCGCCTTGTGGCTGACCAGATCCGCGGTTTGCCGGTCGACAAGGCGCTGAACGTTCTGACGTTCTCGCCGAAGAAGGCTGCGGGAATCGTGAAAAAGGTCGTGCTGTCGGCGATCGCGAATGCGGAGCACAACGAAGGCGCCGATATCGACGAGCTCAAGATCACGAGCATCTACGTCGACAAGGCAGCGTCGCTGAAGCGTTTTACCGCGCGCGCCAAGGGCCGTGGTAACCGCATCGAGAAGCAATCCTGTCACATCACTGTGACGGTCGGGAATTAAGGGGTCATACGATGGGACAGAAAATTCATCCGACTGGCTTCCGTTTGGCCGTCAGCCGCAATTGGGCTTCGCGTTGGTACGCGAACAACAACAATTTCGCGGCGATGTTGCAGGAAGACATCGGTGTTCGTGAATACCTGAAGAAGAAGCTGAAGAACGCGTCCGTCGGCCGCGTTGTGATCGAGCGTCCCGCAAAGAACGCGCGTATCACGATTTTCAGCTCGCGTCCGGGTGTCGTGATCGGTAAGAAGGGTGAAGACATCGAACTGCTGAAGTCCGAGCTGCAAAAGCGCATGGGCGTTCCGGTTCACGTCAACATTGAAGAAATTCGCAAGCCGGAAACCGACGCGCAACTGATCGCTGATTCGATCACGCAGCAGCTCGAGCGCCGGATCATGTTCCGTCGCGCGATGAAGCGTGCGATGCAGAACGCGATGCGTCTGGGTGCTCAAGGCATCAAGATCATGAGCGCAGGCCGTCTGAACGGTATCGAAATCGCTCGCACGGAATGGTATCGCGAAGGTCGCGTGCCGCTTCACACGCTGCGTGCAGATATCGACTACGCAACGTCGGAAGCAAAGACGACGTACGGCATCATCGGCGTGAAGGTGTGGGTCTATAAGGGCGATACGCTCGGCCGCAATGACGCACCGGTGGTCGAAGAAGTCGCTGAAGAAAAGCGTCCGCGCCGCAACGCACGTCCGGGTGGCGATCGCCGTCCGCGTCGTGATGGTGAAGGTGGTGGCCCGGCAGGTGCACGCCGTGGCGCTCCTCGTCGTACTGGCGGTGCCGGCGGCGACGGGAAGACTGGAGAATAACGATGCTGCAACCGAAACGCAGAAAGTATCGCAAAGAGCAGAAAGGTCGTAACACCGGCGTTGCTACCCGCGGCAACGCGGTGTCGTTCGGTGAGTTCGGCCTGAAGGCTGTCGGTCGCGGCCGTCTGACCGCGCGCCAGATTGAAGCGGCGCGTCGTGCAATGACGCGTCACATCAAGCGCGGTGGCCGCATCTGGATCCGGATCTTCCCGGACAAGCCGATCTCGACCAAGCCGGCGGAAGTGCGTATGGGTAACGGTAAGGGTAACCCGGAGTACTACGTCGCTGAGATTCAACCGGGCAAGATGCTGTACGAAATGGACGGCGTAACCGAAGAACTGGCGCGCGAAGCGTTCCGTCTGGCTGCAGCCAAGCTGCCGCTGAAGACGACGTTTATCGTACGTCAGCTCGGCGCCTAAGGAGCAAATGATGAAGGCTTCCGAACTTCACCAGAAAGATCAGGCCGCGCTCAACAAGGAGCTGTCGGACCTGTTGAAGGCGCAATTCGGCCTGCGCATGCAACTCGCGACCCAGCAGCTCACGAACACGAGCCAACTGAAGAAGGTTCGTCGCGACATCGCACGTGTGCGGACCGTCCTGACTGAGAAGGCGAACCAGAAATGAACGATAGCGTAAAAACCTCGCTCAAGCGGACGCTGGTCGGCAAGGTCGTCAGCAACAAGATGGACAAGACGGTTACCGTGCTGGTCGAGCACCGCGTGAAGCACCCGATCTATGGCAAGTACGTCGTGCGTTCGAAGAAGTACCACGCGCATGACGATGCGAACTCGTACAACGAGGGTGACCTCGTTGAAATCCAGGAAACTCGTCCGATTTCGAAGACGAAGGCTTGGGTTGTGGCTCGCCTGGTCGAGGCTGCTCGCGTCATCTAATGTCGCAAAGCTGTAGAAGTAGTTGAAATCGCAGTAAGTTTCGCTTGCAAGACCGGGATTGTTTGATATAATCTCGGTCTTCCCTCTTTATGGGAGCCCCGTCGCGGGCGAAGTTGGTGGGGGAAGCGGTCCGGGCGCCAGCCTGTGCCGAAGGATTCACCGGATTGCGATGGCGGGTTTCGTTTGCCGTCGCTGCTGTTCTAACCCAAGCAGCCGATCGGCTGACGGGACCAAGACTGACCGGGAAGCACCATGGTGGTGTGACCGGATTAAGTTGGGAAAGATAAACCATGATCCAGACCGAAACTCGGCTTGAAGTGGCCGACAACACGGGTGCACGTGAAGTCATGTGCATCAAGGTGCTCGGCGGCTCGAAGCGTCGTTATGCCAGCATTGGCGACATCATCAAGGTGACTGTCAAAGAGGCAACGCCGCGCGGGCGCGTGAAGAAAGGCGAAATCTACAGCGCCGTGGTGGTTCGCACCGCCAAGGGCGTGCGCCGTCAGGACGGCTCGCTGATCAAGTTCGACGGCAATGCAGCTGTGTTGCTCAACACCAAGCTCGAACCGATCGGCACCCGTATTTTCGGGCCAGTCACGCGCGAGTTGCGTAGCGAACGATTCATGAAGATCGTTTCGCTGGCGCCTGAAGTGCTGTAAGGAGTCGCGATGAACAAGATTCGCAAGGGTGACGAAGTTATCGTCATCACCGGCAAAGATAAGGGCAAGCGTGGCGTTGTGCTGGCCGTTCACGGCGAGACCGTGACCGTCGAGGGCATCAATCTCGTCAAGAAGCACGTCAAGCCGAACCCGATGAAGGGTACGACGGGCGGCGTGGAAGCCAAGACGATGCCGCTGCAAATTTCGAACGTCGCATTGGTCGACGCGAATGGCAAGCCATCGCGTGTAGGCATCAAGGTCGAAGGAGACAAGAAGGTCCGTTTCCTGAAGACGACCGGTGCCGTGCTGAGCGCCTGACGCTGCGGAGTAAAAAATGGCTCGTTTGCAAGAGTTTTACAAAGAAAAGGTTGTACCCGGCCTCATCGAGAAGTTCGGTTACAAGTCCGTGATGGAAGTGCCTCGCATCACCAAGATCACCCTCAACATGGGTCTTGGCGAAGCCGTCGCCGATAAGAAGATCATCGAAAACGCCGTTGGCGATCTGACGAAGATCGCAGGCCAGAAGCCGGTGATCACGAAGGCACGCAAGGCAATTGCTGGCTTCAAGATCCGTCAGGGCTATCCGATCGGCGCCATGGTCACGCTGCGTGGTCAGGCAATGTACGAATTCCTCGACCGTTTCGTGACGGTTGCGCTCCCCCGTGTGCGCGACTTCCGTGGCGTGTCGGGTAAGGCGTTCGATGGTCGCGGCAACTACAACATCGGTGTGAAAGAGCAGATCATTTTCCCCGAAATCGATTACGACAAGATCGACGCACTGCGTGGGCTGAACATCAGCATCACGACGACTGCGAAGACTGACGACGAAGCAAAGGCTCTGCTCGCCAGCTTCAAGTTCCCGTTCAGAAACTGAGGTTACCGTGGCTAAACTGGCACTGATCGAACGTGAAAAGAAGCGTGCTCGCCTCGCCGCCAAGTACGCTCCCAAGCGTGCTGCACTGAAGGCAATCATTGGCGACACGAGCAAGTCGGAAGAAGAGCATTACGCAGCACGTCTGGAACTGCAGCAACTGCCGCGCAACTCTAACCCGACCCGTAAGCGCAACCGTTGCGCAATTACCGGTCGTCCGCGCGGCACGTTCCGTAAATTCGGCCTGGCGCGTAACAAGATTCGTGAAATCGCGTTCCGCGGCGAGATCCCTGGCCTGACCAAGGCGAGCTGGTAATAGGAGAAACATAAATGAGCATGAGTGATCCTATCGCCGATATGCTGACTCGCATCCGCAATGCGCAGATGGTCGAGAAGGTTTCGGTGACTATGCCCTCGTCGAAAGTCAAGGTTGCGATTGCGCAGGTCCTGAAGGACGAAGGTTATATCGACGATTTCGCAGTGAAGTCCGAAGGTGCGAAGTCGGAATTGAACATCGTGTTGAAGTATTACGCTGGCCGCCCGGTCATCGAGCGCATCGAACGCGTCTCGAAGCCTGGTCTGCGTGTGTACCGCGGCCGTAACGACATCCCCGTGGTCATGAATGGCCTGGGCGTGGCAATCGTGTCGACGCCCAAGGGCGTGATGACGGACCGCAAGGCACGTGCAACGGGCGTTGGCGGCGAAGTCATCTGCTACGTCGCTTAAGGCCGAAAGGAGAGAAACATGTCTCGAGTAGGTAAGAGCCCGATCGCGCTGCAAGGCGCGGAAGTGGCCCTGAGCGCCGACAGCATCACTGTCAAGGGTCCGCTGGGTACGATTTCGCAGGCTGCCAACAGTCTCGTGAAAGTGGTGAACGACAACGGCACGCTGAAGTTCGAGCCGGTCGACGAAAGCCGCGAAGCGAATGCGATGTCGGGCACGATGCGCGCACTGGTTGCGAACATGGTGTACGGCGTGACGAAGGGTTTCGAGCGCAAGCTGACGCTGGTTGGCGTCGGTTATCGCGCACAGGCGCAAGGCGACAAGCTGAACTTGTCGCTGGGTTTCTCGCACCCGGTGGTGCACCAGATGCCGACTGGCGTCAAGGCAGAAACCCCGTCGCAAACCGAAATCGTGATCAAGGGGATCAACAAGCAACAAGTCGGTCAAGTCGCTGCAGAAGTGCGCGGCTACCGTCCGCCGGAGCCTTATAAGGGCAAGGGCGTGCGTTACGCCGATGAGGTTGTGATCCTCAAAGAAACGAAGAAGAAGTAAGGGTGCGCAATCATGGATAAGACTCAATCTCGCCTGCGCCGCGCTCGTCAGACGCGTATCAAGATCGCTGAGCTGCAGGTCGCGCGTCTCGCCGTGCATCGCACGAACACGCACATCTATGCGCAAGTGTTCTCGCCGTGCGGCACCAAGGTGCTCGCCAGCGCGTCGACGCTCGAAGCCGAAGTGCGTGCGCAACTGGCCGATCAATCGGGCAAGGGCGGCAACGTTGCTGCTGCAACCCTGATCGGCAAGCGCATTGCAGAAAAGGCTAAGGCTGCCGGCATCGAATCCGTCGCCTTCGACCGTTCGGGTTTCCGTTACCACGGCCGCGTGAAAGCGCTGGCTGATGCGGCGCGCGAAGCCGGACTCAAGTTCTAAGGGAAGAATTCGTCATGGCAAAGATGCAAGCTAAAGTTCAGGCTGACGAACGCGACGACGGCCTTCGTGAAAAGATGATTTCGGTCAACCGCGTGACCAAGGTCGTGAAGGGTGGCCGTATTCTCGGCTTCGCTGCACTGACCGTGGTTGGCGACGGTGATGGCCGCGTCGGTATGGGCAAGGGCAAGGCGAAGGAAGTGCCGGTCGCTGTCCAGAAGGCGATGGAACAGGCTCGCCGCAACATGTTCAAGGTGCCGCTGAAGAACGGTACCCTGCAACACGAAGTGCATGGTAAGCACGGCGCATCCACGGTTCTCCTCGCTCCGGCGAAGGACGGTACCGGCGTGATCGCTGGCGGTCCGATGCGCGCAGTGTTCGACGTGATGGGCGTGCAGAACGTCGTGGCCAAGAGCCACGGTTCGACGAACCCGTATAACCTCGTTCGTGCGACGCTCGACGGCCTGCGCAAGCAGTCCACGCCGGCCGACATCGCTGCGAAGCGCGGCAAGTCCGTCGAAGAAATTCTGGGCTAAAGGTGGACACCATGTCTGATAAAACTGTCAAGGTCCAGCTCGTCAAGAGCCTGATCGGCACCCGTGAATCGCACCGCGCAACGGTGCGTGGCTTGGGCCTGCGCCGACTCAACTCGGTTAGCGAGTTGCAGGATACGCCGGCTGTGCGCGGCATGATCAACAAGGTTTCGTACCTCGTTAAGGTCATCAGCTAAGCGGCTGACCAGGACTCAAGGAGTTGATAATGGAATTGAATAACCTGAAGCCGGCTGAAGGCGCGAAGCACGCAAAGCGTCGCGTTGGTCGCGGCATCGGCTCCGGCCTCGGCAAGACCGCTGGCCGTGGTCACAAGGGTCAGAAGTCGCGTTCGGGCGGCTTTCACAAGGTTGGCTTCGAAGGCGGTCAAATGCCACTGCAACGTCGCCTGCCGAAGCGTGGCTTCACCTCGCTGACGAAGGAATTCGTCGGTGAAGTGCGTCTCTCGGATCTGGAGAAGCTGCCGGTCGACGAAATCGATCTGCTGGCTCTCAAGCAAGCCGGCCTGGTCGGCGAACTGATCCGTAGCGCCAAGATCATCGGGACGGGCGAGCTCAAGCGCAAGGTCGTTGTGAAGGGTCTGGGTGCGACGAAGAGCGCACGCGCTGCCATCGAAGCAGCCGGTGGCTCGTTTGCCGAGTAACGCGCAAGTTATTTGCCGTCACTAGCATTTGCATCGGAGAAGGTACTTGGCTAACAGCCCGAGTCTCGCAAAACCCGGTCGCAGCGCGGCGAAGTTTGGCGATCTGCGTCGGCGAGCAGTGTTCCTGCTGCTGGCGCTGGTCGTCTACCGCATCGGCGCGCATATTCCGGTGCCGGGTATCGACCCGGACCAACTGGCGAAGCTGTTCCAAAGCCAGTCGGGCGGCATCCTTGGCATGTTTAACATGTTCTCGGGTGGCGCACTTTCGCGGTTCACCATTTTCGCGTTGGGGATCATGCCGTACATTTCGGCGTCGATCATCATGCAGTTGCTGGCGATTGTCTCGCCGCAACTCGAAGCGCTGAAAAAGGAAGGGCAGGCAGGTCAGCGGAAGATTACGCAATACACGCGGATCTTCACGGTCGTGCTGGCGACATTTCAGGCGTTCGGTATTGCCGTGGCGCTGGAAAATCAGCCTGGCCTCGTGATCGATCCGGGGATGGTATTCCGGTTGACGACGGTCGTGACGCTTGTGACCGGCACGATGTTCCTGATGTGGCTGGGTGAGCAAATCACGGAGCGCGGGCTTGGCAATGGTATCTCGATCATCATTTTTGGCGGTATTGCGGCGGGCTTCCCGAACGCAATCGGTGGTCTCTTTGAACTAGTGCGAACTGGCTCGATGACTATCATCTCGGCGATTATCGTCGTCGCGCTGATTGCGGCTGTGACGTATCTGGTGGTGTTCATCGAACGCGGCCAGCGCAAGATTCTTGTGAATTACGCAAAGCGGCAGGTAGGCAACAAGATTTACGGCGGCCAGTCTTCTCATTTGCCGCTGAAGCTGAACATGTCGGGCGTGATTCCGCCGATCTTCGCATCGTCGATCATTCTCTTCCCGGCAACTGTCCTGAACTGGTTCAGTTCGGGCTCGCGTACCAGCTGGTTCGCAGACACGTTGCACAATGTGGCCGAAGCCCTGAAGCCCGGTCAACCCGTGTACGTGTTGCTGTACGCGTTGGCGATCGTTTTCTTCTGCTTCTTCTACACCGCATTGGTGTTCAACAGCAGGGAAACGGCCGACAACCTGAAAAAGAGTGGCGCTTTCGTCCCTGGCATCCGCCCGGGCGATCAAACGGCGCGATATATCGACCGCATCCTTACGCGTCTCACGCTGGCCGGTGCGATCTACATCGTGTTCGTTTGCCTGCTGCCCGAATTTCTGGTGCTGCGCTGGAACGTGCCGTTTTATTTTGGTGGAACGTCGCTGCTGATCATTGTCGTCGTCACAATGGATTTCATGGCGCAGGTGCAGTCGTACGTTATGTCGCAACAGTATGAATCGCTGCTGAAGAAAGCTAATTTCAAAGGCGGCGGCGTCCCGATGCGTTGAAAGGACTTATGGCCAAAGACGATGTGATCCAGATGCAGGGCGAAGTAATTGAGAACCTGCCTAACGCTACCTTCAGGGTGAAGCTGGAAAACGGCCATGTCGTGTTGGGACACATATCCGGCAAGATGCGGATGCACTACATCCGAATCCTGCCGGGCGACAAGGTGACGGTTGAATTGACGCCTTACGATCTGTCGCGTGCGCGGATCGTGTTCCGGGCGAAGTGATTTGAAAAAAGGGTAATATCATGAAAGTGATGGCATCGGTTAAGCGCATTTGCCGCAATTGCAAGATCATCAAGCGCAAAGGCGTTGTGCGCGTGATTTGCAGCTCTGATCCGCGCCACAAACAGCGTCAAGGCTGAACGCCGCGCTTTTGCTTGCGCTTTTTGTTTGAGGAAAAACAATGGCTCGTATCGCAGGGGTTAACATCCCGAATCACCAGCATACTGAAATCGGCCTGACGGCTATTTACGGTATCGGTCGCACGCGCTCGCGCGACATTTGCGTCGCTGCTGGTGTGGCATTTTCGAAGAAGGTCAAAGACCTGACTGACGCAGACCTCGAAAAGCTGCGTGAAGAAGTCGGCAAGTTCATCGTTGAAGGCGATCTGCGCCGTGAAACGACGATGAACATCAAGCGCCTGATGGATCTCGGCTGCTATCGTGGCGTGCGGCATCGTAAGGGTCTACCCCTGCGCGGCCAGCGTACGCGTACGAATGCCCGTACGCGCAAGGGTCCGCGTCGTGCAGCGCAATCGCTGAAGAAGTAAGCGGAACTGACAGTTACAGGAAAACGTAATGGCTAAGGCTTCGAACAACTCCGCGGCGCAACGCGTTCGCAAGAAGGTCAAGAAGAACGTCGCCGAGGGCGTGGTTCACGTTCACGCGTCGTTCAACAACACCATCATCACGATCACCGACCGTCAAGGCAACGCGCTTGCCTGGGCAACGTCGGGTGGTCAGGGCTTCAAGGGTTCGCGTAAGTCGACTCCTTTTGCAGCTCAGGTCGCAGCTGAATCGGCTGGCCGCGTGGCGATGGAATACGGCGTGAAGAACCTCGAAGTGCGGATCAAGGGCCCCGGTCCTGGCCGCGAATCGGCGGTGCGCGCGTTGCATGGTCTTGGGATCAAGATCACCGCGATCTCCGACGTGACGCCGGTCCCGCACAACGGCTGCCGTCCGCCGAAGCGTCGTCGTATCTAAGACGACGGTTTCGCGAGCGCCTGTTGCCGCCTTGCGCGGCGGCGGGCTGCGCGCATTATTTAAATGACTAAGCCCACCGTTCGAACCAAAGGGTTCGGACTAGCGCGAGTGGAAGCATTCGCGTGATAAATCACAGAAGGAATCAACGTGGCACGTTATATCGGCCCCAAGGCCAAGCTGTCCCGCCGTGAAGGCACTGACCTCTTCCTGAAGAGCGCACGCCGCTCGCTCGCTGACAAGTGCAAGCTGGACAGCAAGCCCGGCCAGCACGGCCGTACCTCGGGCGCGCGTACGTCCGACTATGGCACGCAGCTGCGCGAGAAGCAAAAAGTAAAGCGTATCTACGGTGTCCTCGAGCGCCAGTTCCGTCGCTACTTCGCTGAAGCAGACCGTCTGAAGGGCAACACGGGTGAAAACCTGCTGCAACTGCTCGAGTCGCGTCTGGACAACGTCGTGTATCGGATGGGCTTCGGCTCGACGCGTGCTGAAGCACGTCAGCTGGTCGGCCACAAGGCGATCACGGTGAACGGCGTCGTGACGAACATCCCGTCGATGCAAGTCAAGGCTGGCGACGTCGTCGCCGTGCGCGAACAGAAGCGCAAGCAGGCTCGCATCATCGAGGCGTTGTCGCTCGCTGAACAAGGCGGCATGCCGAGCTGGGTCGCGGTCGACGCGAAGAAGTTCGAAGGTACCTTCAAGCAGAAACCGGAACGCAGCGACATCGCTGGCGACATCAACGAAAGCCTGATCGTCGAATTGTATTCGCGGTAATCGGATTGACGGCCGGGGCGCCCTGATTGCGTTGCGCAAGGGGGCGTCTCGGCTGTTTATTTTCAGGTTGTTACCGGTCAGCCTTATCGGTGTAACGAGCCGAGGGTATTGAAAAGGAAAACCTATGCAAACCAGATTGTTGAAGCCCAAGATCATTGCAGTTGAATCGCTTGGCGAGAGCCACGCGAAAGTGGTCATGGAACCGTTTGAACGCGGTTATGGCCACACCTTGGGTAACGCGCTTCGGCGCGTGCTGTTGTCGTCGATGGTTGGCTATGCTCCGACCGAGGTGACGATTGCAGGCGTCGTGCACGAGTACTCGACGCTCGACGGTGTGCAAGAGGATGTGGTCAACCTGTTGTTGAACCTGAAGGGCGTCGTCTTCAAGCTGCATAACCGTGACGAAGTGACGGTTACGCTGCGCAAGGAAGGCGAAGGCGTGGTTACCGCCGGCGATATCGAACTCGCACACGATTGTGAAGTAATCAATCCGGATCACGTGATTGCGCATCTGTCGAAGGGTGGCAAGCTCGACGTGCAGATTAAGATTGAAAAGGGCCGCGGCTATGTGCCGGGCAATGTGCGTCGCTACGGTGAAGAGTCGGCCAAGATCATCGGCCGAATCGTGCTGGACGCGTCGTTTTCGCCGGTTCGTCGCGTGAGCTACGCGGTCGAAAGCGCTCGCGTCGAGCAGCGCACCGACCTCGACAAGCTCGTGATGAACATCGAAACCAACGGTGTGATTTCGCCGGAAGAAGCGATCCGCCAATCGGCGCGCATTCTGGTCGATCAGCTGTCGGTCTTCGCGGCGCTAGAAGGCACCGAAGCAGCGGCGGAAGCGCCGTCGCGCGCACCGCAGATCGATCCGATCCTGCTGCGCCCGGTCGACGATCTGGAACTGACGGTTCGTTCCGCGAACTGCCTGAAGGCCGAGAACATCTACTACATCGGCGACCTGATCCAGCGTACCGAGAACGAGCTGCTCAAGACTCCGAATCTGGGTCGCAAGTCGCTGAATGAGATCAAGGAAGTTCTGGCATCGCGCGGACTGACGCTCGGCATGAAGCTCGAGAACTGGCCGCCGGCAGGTCTCGACAAGTAAGCGGACAACTCGGTCGGGTGTAACCCGCGAATTGCACTGCTGCACTAGACTGGCAAAGACGCGGATTTTCCTTTAAAATCCGCGTCTTGTCTTTTTTAACTACCGGCCCGTGCGCTCACTGTGTGCTGCCAATGCTGCAGAACGAGTGCGATAGAAGAGCTGGACCAAAACTTTGAACTGAAGGAATTAACATGCGTCACCGTCATGGTCTGCGGAAACTGAACCGCACGAGCAGCCACCGTCTGGCAATGCTCCGTAACATGTCCAACTCGCTGATCGAGCACGAAGTCATCAAGACCACCCTGCCGAAGGCGAAGGAACTCCGTAAAGTCGTCGAGCCGTTGATCACGCTCGGCAAGAAGCCGTCGCTCGCAAACCGTCGTCTGGCTTTCAACCGCCTGCGCGACCGTGACTCGGTCACGAAGCTGTTCGACGTGCTCGGCCCGCGCTACGCAAACCGTCCGGGCGGCTACCTGCGCGTGCTGAAGTTCGGCTTCCGCGTCGGTGACAACGCGCCGATGGCACTGGTCGAACTGCTCGACCGTCCGGAAGTTGAAGAAACGGAAGTGCAAGAAGCTGAGTAAGCTTTTTGGTTTCGACGAAAAGCCAGGCGCATCGCCTGGCTTTTTTGTTTCTGTCGGCGATTTTTTCATCGATGCCGAAAGCCGTGTCGCGGTGACCAAATGCCGCGGCCGCGCCGCGGGGCGCTCTGCGGGGCGACATGGCCAGGTGATACGATATCGGGATCGAAATCCTGCGCCGCCGGAGCCTGGTGTGAGTGTGAATGTGACCTTGGTGCTGACGACGGTGCCGGATGTGGCCGTCGCGGAAAAGCTCGCCGCCGACGCGCTCGCCGCGCGCCTTTGTGCATGCGTCACGCAGCTGGGCAGCGTGCATTCGAGCTATCACTGGCAGGGCGCGATCGAAACCGCGCAGGAAATCCAGTTGCTGTTCAAGACCAGCGCCGCTCGCGCGCTCGAATTGGAACAATACCTTCAGGCTCACCATCCCTACGACACGCCGGAAATACTCTCCTGGCAAGCGACGGCCTCGGCCGCCTACGGCC
The DNA here is from genome assembly GCF_040948665.1 of Paraburkholderia sp. BR14320. Classification (NCBI taxonomy): domain Bacteria; kingdom Pseudomonadati; phylum Pseudomonadota; class Betaproteobacteria; order Burkholderiales; family Burkholderiaceae; genus Paraburkholderia; species Paraburkholderia sp. BR14320. The sequence goes on along the minus strand of NZ_JBFPKG010000016.1, from coordinate 124,538 downwards.
AGTGGATCACTGCTGAAACCCAACGCCCTCTTCATGTTTAACGGTCTCGACCAGCGCGCGCGCGCTGCGCTGCGCACTGCATTCTTTCTGCTCGGCTGCGCGTTCCTCGCGCAACTCGCCACGCTCGCACGGGCCGCGGACGACTTCCTCGACCCGTCGGTCGCATTCCGGTTCAGTGCGACCGAGCAGCCCGGGCAAGTCGTCGTCACCTACAAGATTGCGGACGGTTACTACATGTACCGCGAGCGCTTCGCTTTCGCGACCCGGAATGGCACAGCGACGCTTGGCGAGCCTCAACTGCCCGACGGTCACGTGAAGTTCGATCAGACGTTCAACAAGAATGTCGAGACGTATCGCAACGAGCTGACGATTCATATTCCGGTCAAGCAGGCTGCCGGACCGTTCGATCTCGCGGTGACGTCGCAGGGCTGCGCCGACGCTGGCATCTGCTACCCCCCGATGGAGCGCGTTTATCACGTGAGCGGCGTGGCGCTGCAGTCGGCTGGCGGCGCGGCAGCGGGTCCAACCGCGCAACAATCCGCGCACACTGAGGACGAGCCGTGGTACGAACGCGCGACCAGCGCCGACTACGCGCAGACGCTGCTACAGCGAGGCGGTTTCTTTGCGATCGTAGGGCTTTATTTTGTTGCGGGCGCAATTCTGAGCCTGCTGCCGTGCTCGTATCCGATGATTCCCATCCTGTCTGCGATCATCATCGGTGAGGGGGCGCGCGTCACACGTGGGCGTGGTTTTGCGCTGTCGCTCGCATATGTAATCGGGATGGCGCTCGTCTACACGGTGCTGGGCGTCGCGGCGGCACTCGTCGGGCAGAGTCTCGGCGCATGGCTGCAGAACCCGTGGGTGCTCGGCGCGTTCGGCGGCCTTCTGACGATTTTCGCGCTGCTGCTGATCGCTGGTGTGGATCTCGAACTGCCGCCGCGCTGGCGCGATCGGATGTCGAGCGTGTCAGCGGGACGCTCGGGCGGCAAATTTACCGCGGTCGCCGTGATGGGCGCGCTGTCGGCGCTGGTTGTCGGCGCCTGCATGACCGCGCCGCTTTTCGCGGTGCTCGCGTTCATCGCGCACACCGGCAATGCCGTGCTCGGTGGCGCGGCGCTGTTCTCGATGGGGATCGGCCTCGGGCTGCCGCTACTGATCATCGGCCTCGGCGCGGGCACGCTGCTGCCGCGCGCGGGCAAGTGGATGGACAGCGTAAAGGTGTTTTTCGGCGTGGTTCTGCTCGCCGCGGCGCTGTGGATCATTTGGCCGGTGCTCGGCGGCCCGGCGACGATGCTGTTGAGTGCCCTCTGGCTGCTGATCGCTGCAGTCGCCCTCGGCCTGTTTTCCAGGTCGGCCGCGGGTGGCTCGATATGGCACCGGCTAGGCCGGTCGGTCGGCGTCGTGATGGCGGTCTGGGCGGCCGCGCTTGTGATTGGCCTCGCCGCGGGATCATCGGACCCACTGCGCCCGCTGGCCGTGCTCGCTGCTCGCGCCGGCAGTCAGGCGGGCATCGCGAAAGATGGTTCTAGCGAGGTCGCAACGGCGTCGCAAAGCGATTTGACGTTCGCACCGGTTCGTTCATCGGCGCAGCTTGACCAGGCCGTCAAAACGGCAGCACAGCCTGCCATGCTCGATTTTTACGCGGACTGGTGCGTGAGCTGCAGGGAAATGGAGAAATTCACCTTCAGCGACCCGCGCGTTCAGGCGAAGCTGAAGCAGATGAATCTGCTGCGCGCCGACGTCACTGCGAACAATACCGACGATCAGGCGCTGCTCAAGCGCTTCAACCTGTTCGGGCCGCCGGGGATTATTTTCTTCGATCAGGATGGCAAGGAAGTGCTGCGGGTGGTCGGCTACGAATCGGCGGATAAATTCCTGCGCACACTGGATCGAGCGAGCGCGTCGGGGGTGTAATCGAACGCCGGGGGGGCGTTGCAGGCCGCGGCGGCGAGAATGAGCAGCACAAAAAAACGGAGGCGAAACCCTAAGGTTCGTCTCCGTTTTCTTCTCACGGCAGCCGCGTGCCAAGCCTCGTGCTGATTTATTTCTGCGAACGCAGGATCTTCGCGGCATCTAGCGCGAAATACGTCAGCACGCCGTCCGCGCCGGCACGCTTGAACGCCAGCAGCGATTCCATCATGACCTTGTCGTGATCGAGCCAGCCGTTCTGCGCGGCGGCCTTCAGCATCGCGTATTCGCCGCTTACCTGGTACACGTAGGTAGGAAACTGGAACTCGTCCTTCACGCGACGCACGATGTCCAGATACGGCATGCCCGGCTTGACCATCACCATGTCCGCGCCTTCATTGATGTCGGCCTGCACTTCGCGCAGCGCCTCGTTCGAATTGGCCGGGTCCATCTGGTAGGTCATCTTGTTGCTCTTGCCGAGGTTCGTCGCCGAACCGACGGCATCGCGGAACGGGCCGTAGAACGCTGAAGCGTACTTCGCCGCATACGCCATGATGCGCGTGTGGATGTGGTCCTCGCTCTCGAGCATTTCGCGGATCGCACCGATGCGGCCGTCCATCATGTCCGACGGCGCGACGATATCGACCCCGGCTTCCGCCTGCGCACGCGCCTGCTCGACGAGGATCTCGACGGTCTCGTCGTTCATCACGTAGCCAGCTTCGTCGAGCACGCCGTCCTGACCGTGGCTCGTGTACGGATCGAGCGCGACGTCGGTGAGTACGCCGAGCTCCGGAAAATTCTTCTTCAATTCACGGACCGCGCGCGGGATCAACCCCGCCGGGTTGGCCGCTTCGCGGCCGTCGGGCGTCTTCAGCGAGGGCTCGATCGCGGGAAACAGCGACAGCACCGGCACGCCCAGTTCGACGCACTGCTCCGCGACGCCCATGAGCAGATCGACCGACACGCGCTCGACGCCCGGCATCGACGGCACGGCTTGTCGAGCGTTGGTGCCTTCGACGATGAATACGGGGTAGATCAGGTCGTTAGTGGTGAGAATGTTTTCGCGCATCATGCGGCGCGAGAAGTCGTCACGGCGCATGCGGCGCGGACGGTAGTGCGGGTAGAAGCTCATATCGAATCGAAGATCGTGGATAGGTGGAGTGGACAAATGGCACCTGGCTCCGCTCCCGGAAACTTTTCGAGACAATGGTATATCATACCGATCGAGCAAGGCGCCTAGCGCTGACCTCCCCGCTTCTCCTCCCTGAGCGGGTGCCTGTCGTTTTTCGATTAGGCTGTTTGACCCGCCGTTCAAGCGGCGGGTTTTTTTATGGGTGGCCAGAAATGCGCTCTGATACGGGTATTCAATGCGACTCCCGCGTCACACGCGCGGCGGGACTCCGGCATCGATAGTGACTCAGCCCGCGGCCGGCTTTTCACCTGCTTCGTCCACTGCGCCCGGGATCAGCCAGCTCTCGATCAGTTCATGCGCTTCGTCTAGGCCCGTGCGTTTGAGCGCGGAAAAGAGCTGTGTGCTCAACTCACCGCGATAGCCCGCCGCCCGATATTCGGCGAGTCCCTTCTGCGCGGTGCGCAATGCGTTCGTGCTTTCCTGCCGCGTCAATTTGTCGCATTTGGTGAGCAGCGTATGGATCGGCTTGCCGGTCGGCGCGAACCACTCGATCATGCGTCGATCGAGATCCGTCAGTGGGCGGCGCGAATCCATCATCAGGATCATGCCGCGCAGTTGCGAGCGCGATTGCAGATACGAAGACAGCAGCGCTTCCCAGTGCGCCTTCGCCGCTCCCGGCACTTCCGCATAGCCGTAGCCCGGCAGGTCGACCAGATAGCCGGCCGGTTCATCCGGCTTGCCAACCGAAAAATAATTGATGTGCTGCGTGCGGCCAGGCGTCTTACTCGCGAACGCGAGTCGCTTCTGATTGCAGAGCACGTTGATCGCCGTCGACTTGCCTGCGTTCGAGCGTCCCGCGAAAGCGATCTCGGGCTGCGCGGTGGCCGGCAGGTCACGCAGATGATTGACGGTGGTATAGAAGCGGGATTCGTGGAGCAGGAAGGGCATGGTGGAAGCCAGATTGGAGACGCCGCGGGGCCCGCAGCGGGAACGGGGTCAAGCCCGACTGGCGTCTAAGCGATTAGCGAGTTATTGTACAATACGATGGTTTACTGAATACCTTGGGAGCCCGCCCCACGTGCCTTGGCGGCTCCTGGCGGTCACTCGGTCGCCGTCGTCGTACTTTGCAGAACCTCTAAAATCCCACAAGACGAGACAGGGTGTGCGAATGAATCGACTGTGCAAGACTCTGATGGTGCTTCATGTAACGGCAGGTCTTTCAGGTTTGGCAATTCAGGCACGAGCAGCAGATCCGGCAAAGCCGGACATCAATCGGGGGCAGGCAATCGCGGTACAAGTGTGCGCGTCATGTCACGGGGCAGACGGCAACAGTGCCGGCGGTGCATATCCGAAGCTGGCGGGCCAGCATCCGGAGTATCTCGTCAAGCAGCTCAGAGATTTCAAGACGCAACCGGGCGCCAAACAGGCCGCGCGCAATAATGCGATCATGGCAGGCATGGCTGCCGCGCTCTCCGATCAGGACATGATCAACGTTGCGGCTTACTTCTCGACGCAGACACCCAAGCCGGGCTATGCGCACAATAAGAACACGGTCGCGGTGGGGCAGCAGATCTATCGCGGTGGGATTGCCGACCGGGGCGTGCCGGCCTGCGCGGCCTGCCACGGCCCCACGGGACAGGGCATTCCGATCCAGTATCCGCGCCTGTCGGGACAGTGGGCCGAGTACTCGGTGACGCAGCTGACCGCGTTCACGCAAGGTCCGGGCGCTCGTAATAACAGCGACGCGATGCATGCGATAGCATCACGTTTGTCGGACAACGAGATCAAGGCGGTTGCCGACTACATCGCGGGTCTGCATTAAGCGGTTCGCCTGCGCGAGTCCAACCGGCCCGGCGAGGTCGGTGAAAAACAAGAAAAGGGTGAGGGTGTCGTAGCTGCGACAGCCCTTCACCCTTTTTTGCTGTTCAGTCGGAGTTTGAATGAGCGTCACCACGTCGGGTCTGCAGTCGAAGTCGGGCAATCGCGTCATGCGCAGCACCATCGAGCTCCTGAGCTCCATGCGTTTCGCCATTGCGCTGCTCGTGATTCTGTCGATCGCCAGCATCATCGGTACCGTCCTCACGCAGGACGATCCATATCCCAACTACGTCAACCAGTTCGGTCCGTTCTGGGCGGACATCTTCCGCGCGCTGAGCCTGTATACGGTGTACAGCTCGTGGTGGTTCATGCTGATTCTTGGCTTCCTGATGGTGTCGGTGTCGCTATGCGTGATCCGCAATGCGCCGAAGATGCTCGCCGATGCGAAGAGCTGGAAGGACAAGGTTCGCGAAGGCAGCCTGCGTGCGTTCCATCACAAGGGCGAGTTCGCCGTGCACGGCACGCGCGCGCAGACTGCGGCAGTGCTCGCGAAACTGTCGGCGAAGCTCGGCTACAAGTTCGTCACGCGTGAGTCGGACGGCGCGACGCTGATCGCCGCGAAGCGTGGCGCGCTGACGAAGTTCGGCTACATCTCCGCGCACATCGCGATCGTCGTGATCTGCCTCGGCGGCCTGCTCGACAGCAATCTGCCGATCAAGCTGCAAATGTGGCTGTTCGACAAGTCGCCGATCAACTCGAACACCGTGATCAACGAGATTTCGCCCGACCATCGGCTGTCGGAGTCGAACCCGACGTTCCGCGGCTACGCGTGGGTGCCCGAGGGGCAGCACGTGTCGACCGCGATCCTGAATCAGCCCAACGGTTCGCTGATCCAGGACCTGCCGTTTTCGATCGAACTGAACAAGTTCATCGTCGATTACTACACGACCGGCATGCCGAAGCTGTTCGCGAGCGACATCGTCGTGGTCGATCACAAGACCGGCGCGCGCGTGCCGGCGCGCGTCGAGGTCAACAAGCCGTTCGAATACGACGGCGTGTCGATTTATCAATCGAGCTTCCAGGATGGCGGCTCGCAGATGCAGATGACCGCCTTCCCGATGTCCGGCCCGAGCGCGAAGCCCGCGCCGTTTGGCGGCACGATCGGAGGCAGCGCGCCGCTGAGCTCCGCCACACCGCTCGCCGATGGCCAGACCGTCGAATTCACGGACTTCCGCGCGATCAACGTCGAAAACATCTCGAACGCCAATGGCCGGAACGATGCGCGCGGGGTCGCCGCGCAGCACTCGCTGAAGGAAGCGTTCGACGAGCGTCTCGGCTCCGGCGCGAAATCCTCGAAGCCGCTCGATCTGCACAACGTCGGCCCGTCGGTGCAATACAAGATTCGCGGCAAGGACGGCCAGGCGCGCGAGTACAACAACTACATGCTGCCCGTCGACGTCAACGGCGAGAAGATGTTCCTCGCCGGCATGCGCCTGAATCCAGACGATCCGTTCCGCTACCTGCGAATTCCCGCCGACAGCGGCGGCACGCTGAAGGAATGGATGAACCTGCGCGCCACGCTCGAAGACCCGAACCTACGCGCCATCGCCGCTCATCAGTTTGCGCAGCGCTCGGTGCCAGGCTCGAACGCGGAGTTGCAGCAGCATCTGGAGGAAAGCGCGTTGCGCGTGCTGACCCTTTTTGCGGGCGCGGACGCCAGCATGAAGATGCCGAACGGCGAAACGCTCGGCGGCTTCCAGGCGGTGGCTGGCTTTATCGACCGCTCGGTACCGAAGGGCGAGCAGGAAAAGGCCGCGGGCTTGCTGCTTCGGATGCTCGAAGGCGTCACGTGGGACTTGTGGCAACTGTCGCGCCAGCGGCTCGGCGAGCCCGCCGCGCCGGCCAATGCCGACACGAGCCGCTTCATCCAAAGTTCGCTTAATGCGATATCCGACAGCTTTCTGTATGGATCGCCGGTCTATTTGCAGCTTGACTCATTCAAGCAGGTGCAAGCTTCGGTATTTCAGTTGACGCGCGCGCCGGGCAAAAAAGTCGTGTATCTTGGCAGCCTGCTTCTCGTATTGGGCATCTTCTCGATGTTCTACGTCCGCGAACGCCGTCTGTGGTTCTGGCTGAAGGATACGGACCACGGCACGAACGTCGTGATGGCGATGTCGAGCGCGCGTAAGACGCTAGACTTCGAGAAGGAGTTCGTCCAGACGCGCGACGCCGTGAGCGCCGCACTGGGCGCGAAACTCATCGAAGCTGCCGATACCACCCCGGCCGCTCAGGCCGCAGCCCCGTCGGCAAGCTCACAGGATTCGACCCGGTAAGATCATGGACTTGACTCAGGTTTCCTCCTCCTCTGCTTCACGCGCCGACAAGGCGTTTGCGAGCAGCACGCCCGAACTCCAGCAATTCGACGAACGGCCGTTCCTGAAACGCCTGGGTATCTTTGACTGGCTGTTCGCGCTCGCGCTGGTCGGTGGCGCCGGGTTCGCGCTGTCGCGCTATTACCCGTTCATGAATTACTACGACAAACTGGTGCTGGCCTGCTCGGTGCCGGTTTTCGTGGTGCTGGGCTGGCGCTGGAAGCCGGTGCGTCCGCTGATGGTGGGAATCGCCGCGCTGTCCCTGCTTGCGATCCAGATATACCAAGGCGATCTGAGCCGCGCCGACAACGCGTTCTTCCTCAAATATTTCCTGTCGAGCCAGTCCGCGATCCTGTGGATGAGCGCGCTGTTCGTCTTCGCGACCGTGTTCTACTGGATCGCGCTGCTGTCGCGCTCGCCGACCGGCGCCGCGATCGGCTCGAAGATGACGTGGGTGGCGGTGCTGATGGGCTTCGTCGGCATGATGGTGCGGTGGTACGAGTCGTACCTGATCGGCTCGGACGTCGGCCATATTCCGATTTCGAACCTGTATGAAGTATTCGTGCTGTTCAGCCTGATCACCGCGCTGTTCTATCTGTACTACGAGCAGCACTACAACACGCGCGCGCTCGGCGCGTTTGTGCTGCTCGTGATCAGCGCGGCCGTCGGCTTCCTGATGTGGTACTCGGTCTCGCGCGACGCGCAGCAGATCCAGCCGCTCGTGCCGGCGCTGCAAAGCTGGTGGATGAAGATTCACGTGCCGGCGAACTTCATCGGCTATGGCAGTTTCGCGCTGTCGGCGATGGTCGGCGTTGCATATCTGGCGAAGGAACGCGGCGTGCTCGCGGATCGTCTCCCGGCGCTCGACGTGCTCGACGACGTGATGTACAAGTCGATCGCGGTCGGCTTCGCGTTCTTCACGATCGCGACGATTCTCGGCGCGCTGTGGGCCGCCGAAGCGTGGGGCGGCTACTGGAGCTGGGACCCGAAGGAGACGTGGGCGCTGATCGTCTGGCTGAACTACGCGGCCTGGCTGCACATGCGTCTGATGAAGGGCCTGCGCGGCGCGGTCGCCGCATGGTGGGCGCTGACCGGCCTGCTGGTCACGAGCTTCGCGTTCCTCGGCGTGAACATGTTCCTGTCGGGCTTGCATAGCTACGGCAAGCTGTAAGATCCGCCGCGCTGAACCGACTAAGAACCGCCGCGTGCTTTAGCACCGGCGGTTTTTTCATGGTGGACGGAATATTCGTCGCGCCTCGGTGTTTGCTGATCAAGCACCCGAGCAGGTACCCGTGGATGACAGGCGCGCCCAAACGGGCGATCATCAATATGGCACCGCAACGCGCACGACGCGGCGGGCCGGCAAGGAGCAGCACGATGTGGATCAAGCGAAGCGACAGAATTCAACTGACCGGGGATGACATCGCGCGCAGCGAAATCGCGCCGCGGCACGTGTTCGAGAACCGCCGACGCATCCTGCAGGCAGCCGGCGCGATGGCGCTCGGCAGCCTGATCGGCGTGAGCGGCGAGGCGCTCGCGACATACTCGTCCCCCGATCCGAAGGCGCAGAAGCTCGCGGCGAAAACCAACACCAGGTTCGTCGCGCTCGACAAGATCACGCCGTACAAGGACATCACCACCTACAACAATTTCTACGAGTTCGGCACCGACAAATCCGACCCCTCGCAGCACGCGGGCACGCTGCGGCCGCATCCGTGGAAGGTGAGCGTAGAGGGCGAGATCAAGAATCCGAAGGTCTACGACATCGACGATCTGCTGAAGCTCGCACCGCTCGAGGAACGTGTGTACCGGCATCGCTGCGTCGAAGGCTGGTCGATCGTGGTGCCGTGGATCGGCGTCTCGCTTTCCGAGTTAATTAAACGCGTCGAGCCGACCGGCAATGCGAAGTACGTGCAATTCATCACGCTCGCCGATCCATCGCAGATGCCCGGGCTGTCGCAGCCCATACTCGAGTGGCCGTACTCCGAAGGCCTGCGGATGGACGAAGCGATGCATCCGCTGACGCTGCTGACGATGGGCCTCTACGGCCAGATGCTGCCGAACCAGAACGGCGCGCCGATTCGCGTCGTGGTGCCATGGAAGTACGGCTTCAAGAGCGCGAAGTCGCTCGTGAAGATCCGTTTCGTCGACAAGCAGCCGCCGACCAGCTGGAACACCTACGCATCGAACGAATATGGGTTTTATTCGAACGTGAATCCGAATGTCGATCATCCGCGCTGGAGCCAGGCGACCGAACGGCGCATCGGCGAAGACGGCTTTTTTACGCCGAAGCGCAAGACGCTGATGTTCAACGGTTACGGCGATCAGGTTGCATCGCTCTATCAAGGCATGGACCTGAAGAAGAACTTTTAAGGCGAGCGCGATGGCTTCCGATACGCAAACTGTCACCCGCAGCGCGCCAGCGACACGGCGCACGGCGCCGATGTCGGCGGCCAGGCGGCGGGCCGCGGGCAGCGCGCGCTGGGTCGTACCGGCGAAAGTCGCGGTCTTCGCCGCGGCGCTCTATCCGCTCGCACGCCTCGTGCTGTTTGGCCTGACCGACCGGCTCGGCGCGAATCCGATCGAATTCATCACGCGCTCGACGGGCCTGTGGACGCTCGTGTTCCTGTGCATCACGCTAGCGGTGACGCCGCTGCGCCGTCTGACCGGCGTCGCCGCGCTCGTGCGTTTCCGCCGGATGCTCGGACTCTATACGTTCTTCTACGCGACGCTGCATTTCACTACGTACCTGTGGTTCGACAAGTGGTTCGATGTGGCGGAGATTCTGAAGGACATCGGCAAGCGGCCGTTCATCACGGTGGGCTTCGCCGCGTTCGTGCTGCTGATCGCGCTTGCGGTGACGTCGCCGCGCGCGATGGTGCGCAAGCTCGGACGTCGCTGGCAGACGCTGCATCGCGCGATCTACGCGATCGGCGCGCTCGCGATCCTGCATTTCTGGTGGATGAAGGCGGGCAAGCACGATCTGCTGCTGCCGGAGATTTACGGCGCGGTGATGATTGCGCTGCTGGGATGGCGGCTGGTGGTCTGGATACGCGAGCGAAGGATGACGATGCGCCGACGGTGATTGCGCGAAACTTTCGCGTCACGCACGCGGCTGCAAAGAAAAATGGCGATGCCGAGTAGGCATCGCCATTTTTTTCGTTGCTGCGCTTTATTTACCGTTGGCTGTACAGCCAGCTCTGACGTTTACGCCGGCAGAATTGCTTCGCCCGCAAACAGCTGCCTGATCTCTTCGCGTGCGCGGACTACGTGCGCTTGTGTACCATCCACCATCACCTCGGCGGCGCGCGCACGGGTGTTGTAGTTCGAGCTCATCACGAAGCCATAGGCACCGGCCGAACGGATCGCGAGCAGATCGCCGGGTTCGACAGCGAGCAGCCGTTCGCGGCCGAGCCAGTCGCCGCTTTCGCAGACCGGGCCGACCACGTCATAGACGTGCGCAGGGACGTCGCGCTTCACGACCGGCTCGATTGCGTGATACGCGTCGTACATCGCGGGGCGTGCGAGATCGGTCATCGCCGCGTCGACGATCGCGAAGTTCTTGTCCTCGCCCGGCTTCAGAAACTCGAGACGCGTGAGCAGCACACCCGCGTTGCCGACCAGCGAGCGACCGGGCTCGAAATAGACTTCGCGGTGACCGTGGCCGCGCGCTTCGATGCGATCGAGCACCGTGCGCACGAACTCGCCGATTTCCGGCGGCGTTTCGTCGTCGTAGGTGATACCGAGGCCGCCGCCGACGTCGATATGGCGAATCGACACGCCGTCCTGCTCGATCTGCTCCACGAGCTCCAGCACTTTGTCGATTGCGTCGAGGTAAGGCGCGACTTCGGTGATTTGCGAGCCGATATGGCAGTCGATGCCGACCACCTCGAGATTCGCCATCGCCGCGGCCGCCTGATAAGTGGCGCGTGCATCTTCGAACGCGACGCCGAACTTGTTCGTCTTCAGGCCGGTGGAAATGTACGGATGCGTTTTCGCGTCGACGTCGGGATTCACGCGCAGCGACACCGGCGCCTTCTTGCCCATCTCGCCCGCCACAGCGTTGAGTCGATCGAGCTCGGGAATCGATTCGACGTTGAAGCATTTGACGCCCGCCGCGAGCGCGTCGCGCATTTCGCTCGCCTGCTTGCCGACACCCGAAAACACGGTGTTTTCCGCTTTGCCGCCGGCCGCGAGCACGCGCGCGAGTTCGCCGCCTGACACGATGTCGAAGCCCGCGCCGAGGCGCGCGAATACGTTCAGCACCGCGAGATTGCTGTTGGCCTTGACGGCCACGTGCACGCTCGCGCGACGCCCGGCGCAGGCGCCCGCATAGGCGTTCCACGCCGCGGTGAGCGCGGCGCGCGAATAGACGTACAGCGGCGTGCCGAACTGCTCGGCGAGGGAAACGGCGGACACGCCTTCGGCGTGCAATACGCCGTCGACGTAGTCAAATGCGGATCGAGTCATGCGAAAGTCTTATTGAGCGGAAGGGACGGCAGAGGCGGGCAGCGGTACTGCGGGAGCCGATGCCGCCGAAGCGGGCGGCGTCTTGAGTTGGTCTTCGGGGGCGAGCGTGAGCGGCGTGCCCGAGGTGTCCGGGATCGAATCCGCGTCGGCCGCGCTGCCGGTAGCCGGTTGCGTTTGATCGGTCGACGGCGTTTGCGTGCGATGAGCCGGCGGGGCAGGCAGCGGCGGTACGGTTGGCAGATAGAGCGCGCCGCGTTGGCCGCAGCCGGTAAGCGCACAACCTGCGAGAATGGCTAAAACCGCTACAATCGCGCGGCCGGGCGCTGCCGCGCGCATCCGAGTTACGACTCGCATGACTGTCCCTGAATGAATAATCGATGGAGTTTAGCATGTCCGATAGTGATTACCTGACCCGTGCGGAAGCCGTACTGGCCGCCATCGAGAGCGCGCTCGACGACATCGACGCCGACATCGAACTCGAGCGCAGCGGCAACGTTCTGACGCTCGAATTCGAGAACCGCACCAAGATCATCGTCAACCTTCAGCCCCCGATGAGCGAGATCTGGATCGCGGCGAAGGCCGGCGGTTTCCACTTCCGTTTCGTCGACGGCGAATGGCGCGACACGCGCAGCGGCTCGGAGTTTTTCGCGGCGCTGTCGCAGTATGCGACCGAGCAGGCTGGCGAGCCGGTGCAGTTCGCCGCGCAATGAGCACGGCGCGACAAGCGCGAAGCACGAGACGCTCTCAAAACAAAACCGCCGCGTAATCAACGCGGCGGTTTTTTCTTTTCTAACGGTACGTCGACGCGGCCTTAGTGCCCGCGGAACAGATTCATGATGTCCTGCTTCTCCTGCTCGCCGACCTGTTCCGGCGCGGCGGCCGCGGCGCTCGCCTGGGCGTCGAGCGTCGCCTGACTGACGCCGACCGTTGCGATGAAACCGTGGCCCGGCGTGAAATCGTCGAAATAAAGTTCCGAGCCGATTTCGCTGACGTCGTCGGGGCGTGCCATCTTGTACTCGGGCACGCCCTTCAGCGCGCGTCCCATGTACTCGATCCACACCGGCAGCGCGAGGCCGCCGCCGGTTTCCTTGTCGCCGAGGCTGCGCGGATTGTCGTAGCCGATCCACGCGATCGCGGTGAGCGTGTGCTGATAGCCGGCAAACCACGCGTCGCGCGAGTCGTTGGTCGTGCCGGTCTTGCCGGCGAGATCGGTGCGCTTGAGCACGTTGCTCTTTGCGCCGGTGCCGTGCTGCGCGACGCTTTGCAACAGACTGTTCATCACATAGGCGTTGCGCGGTTCGATCGCATACGGCGCGTTTTGGCCGGCCACGAGCGGATGCGCTTGCGCGACGACGCCGCCGCGCTGATCGGTGACTTCCGCGATCAGGTAAGGATTGATCCGGTAGCCGCCGTTGGCGAACACCGAGAACGCGCCCGCCATCTGCAGCGGTGTCACGAGGCCCGCGCCGAGCGCCATCGGCAGATAGGCGGGATGGCGGTCCGCGTCGAAGCCGAAGCGCGTGATGTATTGCTGCGCGTACTTCGGGCCGATCTGATTCAGGATGCGGATCGACACGAGATTCTTCGATTTCTGCAGCGCGGTGCGCATCGTCATCGGACCGTCGAAGCCGCCGCCGTAGTTCTTCGGTTCCCACGCCTGGCCGCCGGTTTCGGCGGCGCTGAAAAAGAGCGGCGCGTCGTTGATGATCGTCGCGGGCCCAAGGCCTTTTTCGAGCGACGCCGAATAGATGAACGGCTTGAAGCTCGAGCCCGGCTGACGCCACGCCTGCGTCACGTGATTGAACTTGTTCTTGTTGAAGTCGAAGCCGCCGACCAGCGAACGGATCGCCCCGTCCTGCGGCACCACCGAGATGAACGCGCCTTCCACCTGCGGCAATTGCGTGATCGACCAGTCGCCCTCGTCGTTCTTCACGAGCCGCACGATCGCGCCGGGCCGGATGCGCTGATTCGGCTGCGCGCGCGGGCCGAGCGCGAACTGCGCATAGCGCAGGCCATCGCCCTGAATCGTTGCGACGTTGCCGTCGATGAAGGCCGCCTGGACCTCCTTCGGACTCGCCGCCGTGACGACGGCCGCGATGATTTCGCCGTTGTCGGGATGCTCGAGCAGCGCGTCGTCGATGGCCTGCTCGCGCTCGTCGGCGTCGGCCGGCAGATCGATGAACGCCTCCGGGCCGCGATAGCCGTGACGGCGTTCGTAGTCCATCAAGCCTTTGCGCACCGCGTGATAGGCGACGTCCTGATCGGCCGAGTCGATCGTGGTCACGACGTTCAGGCCGCGCGTGTAGGCTTCCTCGCGATATTGCGCGTACATCATCTGCCGCACCATTTCCGCGACGTATTCCGCGTGCACGCTGTACTCCTTGCCCATGCCCTTCACGACGAGCCGCTGCCGGCTCGCCTCGTCGTACTGTTCCGGAGTGATGTAGTGCAACTCGTACATGCGCTGCAGGATGTACTCCTGGCGCACCTTCGCGCGCTTCGGATTGACGACGGGGTTATACGCGGACGGCGCCTTCGGCAGACCGGCGAGCATCGCCGATTCGGCGAGCGTCAGGTCTTTCAGATCCTTGCCGAAGTACACGCGCGCGGCGCTCGCGAATCCATACGCCCGCTGACCGAGATAGATCTGATTCATGTACACCTCGAGAATCTGATCCTTGCTCAGCTTCGACTCGATCTTGTACGCGAGCAGCATCTCGTAGATCTTGCGCGTATAGGTTTTCTCGCTGGACAAAAAGAAATTGCGCGCCACCTGCATCGTGATCGTGCTCGCGCCTTGCGTCGCATGGCCGTTGGTCAGCGCGACGATGCCGGCTCGCGCGATGCCGGTCAGGTCGACGCCGCCGTGTTCGTAGAAGCGCGCGTCCTCGATCGCGAGGATCGCTTTCTTCAGGCTGTCGGGCACGTCCTGAATGTGCACGATGTCGCGCCGCTCCTCGCCGAATTCGCCGATCAGCACGTGGTCGGCCGTGTAGATCCGCAGCGGCACTTTGGGTTGGTAGTCGGTCAGCGCATCGAGTGACGGCAGGTTCGGCGTTGCGACGACGAGCGCGTAGCCGAGCACCAGCGCTACGCACACGATGCCCGCCACGATCAACCCGACAAAGCCGAGGATCAGCTTCAGCCATAGCGGGCGTTTGCGCTTTTTCGGCGCGGGCGGCGGAGACGTAGGAGACGTGGCTTGCATAGGAGTACCGGAAAAACAGTCCCGCGATTATAGCCGCCAGGGTTTTTCTGCTTTCGGAAGCCTTACGAATGGCGTGCAATCGGCACTCGCCAGGCGGCGCGGGAACGACTTCGCTGTAGTCCCAACTGTAGTCGCTTTGATGCCGCTCGGGGCGGCTTCGCAGCCGCGTTAGCCATTCGGCTGAATGTCGTTAGGACGCGCGTCTGCCGACAATGATCCCTCGTTATTCGCGTTCCGAGGGAGGACGGTATGGCTTATAAAAATTCATGGCTTCAGGCGGTGCGGGAGGGCCGGCAGCGTTTCGCCGCCGGCATCGACGTCGGTCCGCAAAACGTGCGTCTCGTGGTGGTGAGTCAACGCGCACGGGGTGCGCTGCATCTCGAACATATCAGCACGGTGCCGCTCGCGGCCGGCGTAATGGCGGGCGCGGAGATAGTCGATCGGCAGGCCGTTTCGCGGGCATTGCGCGATGCGTTCGCCGGCTTGCCGCGCGTATGCGCGACGCACGCGCTGCGCTGCGCGATGGCCGTGCCTTCGTCGGCCACGCTGACGACGACAGTGCCGCTCGCGCGGCTCGCCGCACAGAGCGACTGCGAGGCGGAGGACGGTGGCGTTGCGCTCGCCGGACTTGCGCCCGCGGTGATGGGCGAAGCGGAGCGTATCGCCGGGCTCGAGCGTCATGCGCTCGCGGTCGACTGGTACGTCGACGAGACGCCGTCGCCGCAGCGCTCGGTCAAGATCGCGGCGACCTCGCGTCAGCATCTGGAAGCGCGGATCGAATGCGCGGCGACCGCGGGCATTTCGTTATCCGCTATCGATGGCGAACCGCACGCGGCATTGCGCGCACTGCGCCATGCGGCGAGTCGCGAGCTCGACCCGAACGAACCATACGCGGCGGTGTGGGTCGGCACGGACGGCGTGTACGGCTGGAGTGTCGTCGATGGCGCGAACGTCGGCGAGATGCGCTATCCGGCGCCCGAGCATGCCGATCTCGCCGACGCGTTGCGCGATCTCACGCACGGGCCGGAGTTCGACTGCGCGCTGATCGGCGGCGAAATCGATCTGCTCGACGGCGTTGGCTTCTCGCTCGCCGATATCGGCGACGTGCTCGGCTGCTCGGCCCTCCCGTTCGAGTGCGCGCTGCTCGGCAGCCACGCGCGGCCGCTCGACGACGCGTTGCTGCACGAGCCGGCTGGCGCGGTGGCGTTTGGGCTCGCGTTGCGCGGGGTGCTGGAATGAGGGGCGTTCTGTCGTTTTCTTCTGGCGTGGCAGCGAGTCCCGATCGGGGTGATCAGCGTGCCGCTGTGCCGTGGCTCGGCGGCTTCAATTTGCTGCCGTATCGCCAACGCAACGCGCGACTCGCGCGGCGCCGCTGCATGCGCGACTGGGCTGTGGCGGCTTGCGTCGGTGCCGCAGGCGTGTTGCTCGTCGCCGGTTGGCAGAGCTTCGCCGCGGCGCGGTTGGATGCGCGGCGCGCTGCGATCGAACAGGCGTTGGCCCCGCTCGCCGCGCCGCTCGCGGAGCACGCGAAGTTGTCGCGGGCTGAACAGGACCAACGCGAAGCCGCGGCGCGCGCCGCGAGTCTCGCGAAGCCGCTCGCGCATCTGCGGAATCTGCTCGACGCGCTGAGCTTCGAGCCCGGCGATCGCATCGTGTTGCGGCAGTTCCGGCAGCGCGAGTACGAGACCGAATTGCTGGCGACTTCGAGCGGCCATATCGCATCCGCTGAGTGGCTCAAGCGGCTCGGCGCAATCCACGGCGTGCAGGGTGCGGAGATGCGCGATTTGCGTCGGCCGACGGGGAAGGGCGGCGCGTCGACGGAACCGGCGATCGGCGGACCGGTGGAATTCGATGCGCGACTGCGCTGGGGCGATCCGCCGCCTCGGGCGACGCACGCGTCGAGGGCCGCACGAAAGGGAGGGGCGCGATGAGCACGACCTTTTTCGAGCCGGGCGGTGCGGCGCACGGCACCGCGGTTTTATCACGCTGGGTCAAGCGGGCGCGTATGCCGCTCGAGGCGTGGAGCTCGCGCCGTCGCTGGCTCGTCGCGGCGGCGATCGCTGCGCTCGTGTTCGGCTTCGGCGCGTACAGTTGGAACACGGCCGATCTCGCCGGACTGGAAGCGAGCCGCGCGGCGCTCGCGCTCAGTTCGCAGCGTCTCGCGGAGGCGCGGCACGTGCTCGCACAGCTGCCGTCGCTGCGCCGGGCAGCCGCGGCGATGTCGGCCACGGTGTCGAGCGCCACGCCGTGGAATTCCGCCGACGACGTGCGCATCGTCTCCGAGCTGGCTACGCAGAGCGGCGTCGCGTTGCTCGCAGTTGAACCGGGCGCGGCGAGCGGCGAGGGCGTCGAACGCAAGCGCGAGCTGCAGCTCACCGCGCGCACGGACTTCGTCCATCTGATGGCGTTTTTTCACGGGCTCGCGCAACTGCCGGTGCTGATCGTTCCCGCCGATGTGACCGTCAAGCAGGACGGCAAAGTTCTCGCGGTGGCCGCGACGCTGCAGGTGCACGACGCGCTGCGACCGGCGCCTGAGACCCCGGCTGCGAGCGCCGGCGTAAGCACTGACGCCGACGATGACGACGAAGGCCTCGTATTCTTCGATCCGTTCGCGAAGCCGCAGATCTCCGCGAGCGGCGAGCCGGGCGATGTTTCCGAGTTGCGCCTTATTGTCTGCTGCGCGATCGTACCCGCGGGCTCGCCCTGCTCGACACACCAGACGGCACGACGACGGTCGCGGCCGGGCAGCAACTGGGCGTCGAGCGAGTCACGCAGCTCGACGCGCTCGGCATTACGCTCGCGAACGGCGGCGCGACGCGCACCCTGACGCTGACGCAGACGGAGGCGTCATGATGCGCATACTCAAACGATGGAGCGTGGCGAGGTTGACGGGCGAACGCGAGGTCCGCGTCGTCGCCGGGCTGTGTTTCGGGCTCTACGCCGCAGCGACGCTCGGCGCGGGCGTCGCACGGGCAGCGACGCCACCGCTGCTGCCGCCGTTGCCGACTTACGCCGCGCTCGACGATCCAGCCGCATCGACCGAGACCGCCCATGAGACAGCGCCGCTGCCGAGCGGCGGCATCGGTCAGGCAGCGAATCCGTTCGCCTACGTCTCTGCGTCAAGCGCGGCCCCAGAACCGGACACCCTTGAGCCGGCCCCGCGTGCCGCCGTCGCGCCCAACGCTTCCCCGGACGACGCCGCCAACGGCCCGAACCTGCCGCCGCCGCCAAAACAACCCGCGGCTCCGGCTCGCGACGACGGCGCCGGCACGCCCAGTCTGGAGGGCCCGCCGGTCCCGCTGCCGCCGCGGCCGCGCCTCGCCGACGCAGCGGCCGATGCCGACTCGGGCCTTCCCGCGGGCAACAAGCCGATCTCGCTGAACTTCCAGCATGCGCAACTGGGCGCGGTCCTGAAAGCGTTCGCCGAGTTCACCGGCCTGAACATCGTCGCCAGCGACAAGTTGCGCGGCGCCGTGTCGATACGGCTCGATCAGGTGCCGTGGCGCACCGCGTTCGACACGCTGCTCGACGTCAACAATCTGGCGATGGAGCGCCACGGCAACGTCATCTGGGTCGCGCCCGCCGCCGAACTCGCCGCGCGCGAACGTCAGCGCTTCGAAGCTCACGCGCGCGCCGCGGACCTCGAACCGCTCGCGAGCCGCACGTTCGAGCTGCACTACGCGCACGCCGAGGACGTGCGGCGCCTGCTGACCGGTTCCGGCACCCAGCGCGTGCTGTCCAAACGCGGCGCCGTCACCGCCGATCCGCGTACCAACCTGCTGTTCGTCACCGATCTCGCGGGGCGGCTCGAGCAGATCGCGGCGCTGATCGCCTCCGTCGACCGGCCGACTCGCCAGGTGCTGATCGAGGCTCAGATCGTCGAAGGCGACCAGGGTTTTTCGCGCAATCTTGGGGTGCGGCTGTCGCTGGCCGGCATGAGCGCGGATGGTACGTCGAGGGGGCTGACGGGAGGAACGGACGGCACCGTGTACGATCTGTCGGCCCGTCCGATCTCCGGATTCGATGCCGCGACCGCTGGCCTCACGCTATTCGCCGCGCACGCGACACGGCTGCTGAATATCGAACTCTCGGCGCTCGAATCAGAGGGACATGGGAAAATCGTGTCGAGCCCGCGGGTCGTCACCGCCGACCGGATGAAGGCGATCGTCGAGCAGGGCACCGAACTGCCATATCAGGCGAAGGTCGGCCAAGGCGTATCTGGCGTGCAGTTTCGCCGCGCGACGCTCAAACTGGAGGTCGAGCCGCAGATCATGCCGGATGGCCGCGTAGTGCTCGATCTCGATGTCGCGAAGGACAGCGTCGGCGAGCAGACCGACGCCGGGCCCGCGATCAACACCAAGCACGTGCAAACGCGCGTCGAGGTCGAGGATGGTGGTACGGTGTCGATCGGCGGAATTTACGAGACCGATGACCGCGACGACGTCGAACGGGTGCCCATTCTTGGCAAAATACCGGTTCTGGGCGCGTTGTTCCGCCATCGGACTCATCGCGACGCGCGCAGCGAACTGGCGGTTTTCATCACGCCGCGCGTGGTGCGGGAAAATTAGGGCATATAGGGCACGCTTGCGCCGCCGTCCGTCGGCGGCGCGCAGGCTCGACAAGGCAGCCGCTTTGCCATTAAGCTGCGGCACGAACTACACCGGATTAGCCAGAGGACACCGTTGCAAGCGCGGGACGCACACGCCAATGTTTTTTTCGTAGGGCTCATGGGGGCAGGAAAGACCACTGTGGGTCGGGCGGTTGCGCGCCGTCTCGAGCGCCCGTTCTTCGATTCCGACCATGAAATCGAGGCGCGCACGGGCGCGCGCATTCCCGTGATCTTCGAGCTAGAGGGCGAAGCGGGCTTTCGCGATCGCGAAGCGAGCGTGATCTCGGAGCTGACCGCGCGCGACAATATCGTGCTCGCGACCGGGGGCGGCGCGGTGCTGCGGCCGGAAAACCGCGAAGCGCTGAAAAGCCGCGGCCTCGTGATCTATCTGCGCGCCAATCCGCATGACCTGTGGCTGCGCACGCGCCGCGACAAGAATCGTCCGCTGCTGCAAACGGAAGACCCCAAGGCGCGCCTCGAAGCGCTCTATGCAGTGCGCGACCCGCTGTACCGCGAATGCGCGCACTTCGTGATTGAAACCGGCCGGCCCTCGGTCAACGGGCTCGTCAACATGGTTCTGATGCAGCTCGAGATGGCCGGCGTCGCCAAACATCCTGCGTCATAATGGACCGTATGATTACCGTCAACGTCGAACTGGGCGAGCGCGCCTATCCCATTCATATCGGTGCCGACCTGATCGGCCGGACCGATCTGTTCAAGCCGCATATCGCGGGCAACTCAGTCACGATCGTCACCAACAGCACCGTCGATCCGCTCTACGGCGACAAGCTGCGCGCCGCGCTCGCGCCGCTGAACAAGCAGGTGTCCACGGTGGTTCTGCCGGACGGCGAAGCGCACAAGAACCTGCAGACGCTGAACCTGATCTTCGACGCGCTGCTCGGCTCGCGCGCCGACCGCAAGACCACGCTGATCGCGCTCGGCGGCGGTGTGATCGGCGACATGACCGGGTTTGCCGCCGCGTGCTACATGCGCGGCGTGCCGTTCATCCAGGTGCCGACCACGTTGCTGTCGCAGGTGGATTCGTCGGTCGGCGGCAAGACCGGCATCAACCATCCGCTCGGCAAGAACATGATCGGCGCGTTCTACCAGCCGCAGGCGGTGATCGCCGACATCGGCGTATTGCGGTCGCTGCCCGCGCGCGAACTCGCTGCGGGCATTGCGGAAGTCATCAAGACCGGCGCGATCGCCGATGCCGGCTTCTTCACCTGGATCGAGGCCAATGTCGAGGCTTTGAACCGCTGCGAGCCGGCGGCGTTGACCGAGGCGGTCAAACGTTCGTGCGAGATCAAGGCGTCGGTGGTGGCGCAGGACGAGCGCGAAGGTGGTCTGCGCGCGATCCTGAACTTCGGCCATACGTTCGGCCACGCGATCGAAGCCGGACTCGGCTATGGCGAGTGGCTGCACGGCGAGGCGGTCGGCTGCGGGATGGTGATGGCGGCGGATCTGTCCGTGCGCCTCGGCCATCTGGACGAAGCGTCGCGCAAGCGACTCGTCGACCTGGTGCTTGCCGCGCATCTGCCCGCGCGTGCTCCCGCGCTCGGCACGGATCGCTACGTCGAGCTGATGCAGATCGACAAGAAAGCAGAAGGCGGCACGATCAAGTTCATTCTGCTGAAGCGTTTCGGTGAGACACTGATCACCCGCGCGCCCGACGCCGAAGTGCATGCGACGCTGGCCGCCGCCGTCTAGATTCAACACGGCCCTGCAGCCACGCTTCACGCACCCGCGTCACGAGGCGCCGCCCATGTTTCGGAGAACCCGGTGACTGACAGGCGCAGCGACGATATCCAGCATGACGCGGCAAGCGCGCGCGCGGGCGCCGGGAACGGCGCCATCGGCGCCACGGCCATCGCCGCGGATGCCGCTGCCGCGGTGGCCGCACCCGCCGTCCCCGCGCCGACCCAGCAGGCGCTCGAAGCGCATCTCGCGCCGTACGCGGCGCATTCGAGCCAGTCGCGTGGACGTCGCTATGCGGAAACCGCGCCGAGCGCGCGCACCGAGTTTCAGCGCGACCGCGACCGCATCGTTCACTCCACCGCGTTCCGGCGGCTCGAATACAAGACTCAGGTATTCGTCAATCACGAGGGCGACCTGTTTCGCACGCGTCTTACCCATAGCCTCGAAGTTGCGCAGATCGCGCGCTCGGTCGCGCGTAACCTCCGCGTCAATGAAGATCTCGTCGAAGCGATTTCGCTCGCGCACGATCTCGGCCATACGCCGTTCGGTCACGCCGGCCAGGACGCGTTGAACGAATGCATGCGCGAGCATGGCGGCTTCGAGCACAATCTGCAGAGCCTCGCGGTCGTCGATGAACTTGAAGAGCACTACGGAGCATTCAACGGCCTGAACCTGTGTTTCGAGACGCGCGAGGGCATTCTCAAACATTGCTCGCGCGACAACGCGCGCCGGCTCGGCGAGTTGGGCGAGCGTTTTCTCGAAGGACGTCAACCGTCCCTCGAAGCGCAGATCGCCAACGTCGCTGACGAAATCGCGTACAACAATCACGATGTGGACGACGGTTTGCGCTCCGGTCTGCTGTCGCTCGAGCAACTCGCCGAAGTGGAGCTCTGGCAGACGCATTGTGAGGCGGCGCGCGGCGACTACCCGCAGATCGAAGGGCGTCGGCTGATTCACGAGACGGTGCGGCGCGTGATCAATACGCTGATTGTCGATCTGATCGAGACGACGCGGGCCAATCTCGCGCGCTACGCACCGGCGTCACTCGACGACGTGCGCGCGGCGCCCCCGCTCGTTGCGCACAGTGATGCGATCGCCGCGCAGGCCGCGGCGCTCAAGCGCTTTCTGTTCAGAAACATGTACCGCCACTATCGCGTGATGCGCATGGCCAACAAGGCACGCCGCGTCGTGGTCGGGCTGTTCGACGCGTTCACCGACGATCCGCGCCTGCTGCCGCCGGACTATCAATCGAGCGATGCGGCGCGCCAGCCACGTCTGATCGCGCATTACATCGCGGGGATGACCGATCGCTACGCGTTGAAGGAGTATCGGCGGCTGTTCGTGATCGACGATAACTAGTCGCTAGCGGCTAGCTGCGGCAAGGGGGGCAACGTTCGACCTTGCCGCATCGAAGCGGCCGTCGCGCCTCCTTGCCAGCACCCTCAAACCGCGCAAGCCAGCGTCATCGCGAACGCGACGCGAACAGCGCCCCCGCCACCAGCGCAAGCCCGCCGACGATCGCAATCGTCTGCCACGGATTCTCATGCACATAGTGATCGGCGTCCGAGATCGCGACGCCCGCGCGGTCGCGCATTGCATCGCGCGTGTCGTTCAGCCGCTCGCGCGCGGCGTCCAACTGTTTGCGCAGCCTGCCGCGCAAGGCCACGGCGTCGGCCTGCGTGCCGTCGGCCAAGGTCGATTCGAGTTCCGACAGCAGGGTGCGCAACTCGACCGCGATATCTTCGGCCGCATGGCGGCTATGGCGAGCGATGCGCCGCGCACGGCGACTCGCGCTGGTCCAGGATTCGCCGAGGGCGTCTCGCGTATTTGGAAGTGCTGTCATGGTCGCTCCGTCGATGAGTTGAAAGGCCCCGCGCATCGTCGCGCGGACACGCTATGCGCAGACGCAGTATCACGTCGCAGCGTAGGAAACGCCATCCAACGCAACTTCGATGCCAAGCGTCGCATCGCCCGTAACGTGGCAGCGCGCGCCTCGCGGCACGCTTCGCGTGGCCATAACGTTGCCAGATATTGCACGCAGGCGCGCCGCATTCGCGTCAAATTTACAAACGCCGATGCCGGATGACACTGCCATGCCGATGCCACCGCGACGCCAAAACAAGAACGCCGTCATCTGCTCGATGACGGCGTACCCCACGGCGCGAAAATTCGACTACCCTAATTCAAGCCACCTGCTGTCGCGATGCGTTAGAAACGGTAACCGATGTTGACGTAGGTGACGATCGGGTTCAGTTTGATCTTGGTTTGCGATTGCACGTTCAGCGTGCCGACGGGCGTGGTCGCTGCCGAATTGAGCTTCGCGGTCGTGCTGAGCGGCAGGTATGAGATCGACACGCCGGCGAACCAGTGTTGATTGAAGGAGTAATGGAAGCCCGCATTAAACACGGGTTCCCACGAACTATCCGTCGAGACACTGGTCGGACCATGCAGAACGTTGGCTTGGAATGAGCTGTTGGTGATGTGCTCGTCGGTGAACCAGATGCGGCTCACACCCACACCGAGATACGGCCGGAACGCAGCGGTCGGCGCGTTGAAGTAGTACTTGAACAGCAGAGTCGGGCTCCACTGTTTGGCCTGCCCGATCTTACCGAACTGCGCGAGGCTGCCCGTGCCTGACAGGTCGAAAGTAGGCGGCACGCCAATGACGAATTCGGTTGCGATGTGGTCGGTGACGAAGTATCCGGCGGTGAAGCCGATGGTGTCGGCCGAACCCAGCGAAGCGCCGGTGTTGGCTTCGGTGATGTTGGTTGGGCTACCGCCAATGCTGGTCACGGTCAGCGGGTCGCTGCTCGATTGGGGCGCCAGGTGGAACCAGCCCGTCGTGACGTAAAAGCTGCCGGCCGATTGTGCGTGCGCTGCCGTGCTCATGCAGGCAAGCACTGCCATCCCCGTTACGGCCTGTTTTAATTTCATATGTGCTCCTCCAAAAAAGGCCCGCTCATTATGACTACAACGTTTGAAACAAACCATACGCGGCGGTTAGAGTTTTCTCCCTAAGCGCCGCGTGGTTTCTGGCTTGGCCGCATGGCGCCGAACCTTGCGCGCATGCGGATCTTCGGACCTTCGGGTATATACCAACGCGACTATTGGACACTCCAGCATGGCACGGCTTGCACGTCTTTATGTCCCCGACCAGCCGCAGCACGTCATCCTCCGCGGGCTCGATGAGCAGCCCGCCTTCGTCGACGACCAGGACTACGAGCTTTTCATCGACTGTCTGAAGGCGGCTTCCCGGGACCATCACCTTTCCATCCACGCTTACGCCTTGATGCCGGGCGCCGTGCAACTGCTCGTGACGCCCACCGAGGAGTCGAGCCTGCCCAAGGCGATGCAGGCTGTCGGGCGGCGCTACGTCGCGCACTTCAACCGGCGCTATGCGCGTCGCGGCACCTTGTGGGAGGGCCGTTACCGGGCCACGGTGATCGAAGGTGAGCGCTACTTCCTGCTGGCGAGCCGGGTGGTCGAAATGTGTCCGGTGCGCTTGCAACTGGTCAACGCGGCCGAGGACTATCGTTGGTCGAGCTATCGTCATCACATCGGCCTTACCCTCGACAGCCTGATCACGGATCACCCTCTCTACTGGTCGCTCGGCAATACGCCGTTCGAGCGACAGCGTGCTTATCGCGAACTGTGCGAGCAACCGCTCGACGAGCGCGAAGCCAGTCAGCTCCAGCAAGCCACATTGAAGGGTTGGGTACTCGGCAGCGACACTTACCGCGAGTGGGCGGCGCGCGCCGCGAACCGACGTGTGTCGCCGCTTCCGCGTGGCCGGCCACGCAAGGTGCGCGAGACGCCGCATACGCAGTGACGCGGCGACGCTTGCTACCCAGCGCCGCCGATAGAGCCGCTTTAAATCGGAATAAAGCGTTTTGCATCAAAGGACTGCATGAAGACGGCATTTCGTATGCCGTTTTCTTTTGCTTCAAATCGATGTGGCACCAATAAAAAATAGCCGCAATGCACCAATTTGATAATCGGGGGCGGATCACTACGTTTTATTTGCTATTTCCTTGATTCGTCGCGTATATTCCGATTTCCGACGCTTTTCGTCCCGCGCAGTCTTGCTGCCAGAAGAGCGCCGTCGTGGTCGCGAAGCGCACTGCGGCAAAAAAACAATGGTTTAACGGCCTGTCCGGCCTCCTCACAGACGGTGTCCCCATGAACGACCACCAGCAACCGATTCACCCGGTTCCCGCCGCCCAAGGTCTGTACGACCCGCAAAACGAGCATGACGCTTGCGGCGTCGGCTTCGTCGCCCATATCAAGGGCCACAAGAGTCACGAAATCATCCAGCAGGGCTTGAAGATTCTCGAGAACCTCGACCACCGGGGCGCCGTCGGCGCCGATCCGCTGATGGGCGACGGCGCGGGCATCCTGATCCAGATTCCGGACGGCTTCTATCGCGAAGAGATGGCCCGCCAGGGCGTGACGCTGCCGCCCGCTGGCGAATACGGCGTCGGCATGATCTTCCTGCCAAAGGAGCACGCGTCGCGCATCGCCTGCGAACAGGAGCTCGAGCGCACGGTGAAGGCAGAAGGTCAGGTCGTGCTCGGCTGGCGCGACGTGCCGGTCGACCACGCGATGCCGATCTCGCCGACCGTGAAGGCGAGCGAGCCGCTGATCCGCCAGATCTTCATCGGCCGCGGCAAGGACATCATGGTGACCGACGCGCTCGAGCGGAAGCTGTACATCATCCGCAAGACCGCGAGCCACCGCATCCAGGCGCTGAAGCTCAAGCACGGCAAGGAATACTTCGTGCCGTCGTGTTCTGCACGCACGGTCGTCTACAAGGGTCTGCTGCTCGCGGGCCAGGTCGGCGTGTACTACCGCGACCTGCAGGACGAGCGCGTCGTGTCGGCGCTCGCCCTTGTGCACCAGCGCTTCTCGACCAACACGTTCCCGGCGTGGGAACTGGCACACCCGTACCGCATGATCGCCCACAACGGCGAAATCAACACGGTGAAAGGCAACGTCAACTGGCTGAACGCGCGTACCGGCGCGATCGCCTCGCACGTGCTCGGCGACGATCTGCCGAAGCTGTGGCCGCTGATCTATCCGGGCCAATCGGATACGGCATCGTTCGACAACTGTCTCGAACTGCTGGTGATGGCCGGCTATCCGCTCGTTCACGCGATGATGATGATGATCCCGGAAGCCTGGGAACAGCACACGCTGATGGACGAGAACCGCAAGGCGTTCTACGAATACCACGCCGCGATGATGGAACCGTGGGACGGCCCCGCCGCGATCGCGTTCACCGACGGCCGCCAGATCGGCGCGACGCTCGACCGTAACGGTCTGCGTCCGGCGCGCTACATCGTCACCGACGACGACCTCGTCATCATGGCGTCGGAAGCCGGTACGCTGCCTATTCCCGAATCGAAGATCGTCAAGAAGTGGCGTCTGCAGCCGGGCAAGATGTTCCTGATCGACATGGAGCACGGCCGCATCATCGACGACAAGGAACTGAAGGACAACCTCGCCAACGCCAAGCCGTACAAGAGCTGGATCGACGCCGTGCGCATCAAGCTCGACGAGATCGAGCCGAAGGCCGAAGACGTCGTGACGGAACGCCGCGAAGCTGCTGCGCTGCTGGATCGCCAGCAGGCGTTCGGCTACACCCAGGAAGACCTGAAGTTCCTGATGGCGCCGATGGCGCAAGCGGGTGAGGAAGCCGTCGGCTCGATGGGCAACGACTCGCCGCTCGCGGTCATGTCCAACAAGAACAAGACGCTGTACCACTACTTCAAGCAGCTGTTCGCGCAGGTCACGAACCCGCCGATCGACCCGATCCGTGAAAACATGGTGATGTCGCTCGTGTCGTTCATCGGCCCGAAGCCGAACCTGCTCGACACGAACAACATCAACCCGCCGATGCGTCTCGAAGTGTCGCAGCCGGTGCTCGACTTCAAGGACATCGCGAAGATCCGCGCGATCGATCAGTACACCGGCGGCAAGTTCAGCTCGTACGAACTGAACATCTGCTATCCGGTCGCCTGGGGCAAGGAAGGCATCGAAGCGCGTCTCGCGTCGCTGTGCGCCGAAGCCGTCGATGCGGTCAAGTCCGGCTACAACATGCTGATCGTGTCGGACCGCAAGACCGACCGCGACAACGTCGCGATTCCGGCGTTGCTCGCAACCGCCGCGATCCACACACACCTCGTGCAGCAAGGTCTGCGCACGAGCACGGGTCTGGTCGTCGAAACCGGTTCGGCGCGTGAAACGCACCACTTCGCGCTGCTCGCGGGCTATGGCGCGGAAGCCGTGCACCCCTACCTCGCGATGGAAACGCTGAGCCAGCTCGCGGCCGGCCTGAAGGGCGACCTGTCGGCTGAAAAGGCGGTCTACAACTTCACGAAGGCAGTCGGCAAGGGCCTGCAGAAGGTCATGTCGAAGATGGGCATTTCGACCTACATGTCGTACACCGGCGCGCAAATTTTCGAGGCGGTCGGTCTTGCTTCGGATCTGGTGGCGAAGTACTTCCACGGCACGTCGTCGAAGGTCGGCGGCATTGGTCTGTTCGACGTCGCGGAAGAAGCGATCCGTCTGCATCGCGAGGCGTTCGGCGACAACCCGGTTCTCGCGAACATGCTCGACGCGGGCGGCGAGTACGCATACCGCGTGCGCGGCGAAGAACACATGTGGACGCCGGATGCGATCGCCAAGCTGCAGCACTCGGCGCGCAGCAACTCGTACCAGACGTACAAGGAATACGCGCATCTGATCAACGATCAGACCAAGCGTCACATGACCTTCCGCGGCCTGTTCGAGTTCAAGTTCGATCCGACCAAGGCGATCCCGCTCGACGAAGTCGAGCCGGCGAAGGAAATCGTCAAGCGTTTCGCGACCGGCGCAATGTCGATGGGCTCGATCAGCACCGAAGCGCACGCTACGCTCGCCGTCGCGATGAACCGCATCGGTGGCAAGTCGAACACCGGTGAAGGCGGTGAAGACGCGAACCGTTATCGCAACGAACTGCGCGGCATTCCGATCAGGAACGGCGACACGATGAAGTCCGTGATCGGCGACGAAGTGGTCGTCGACATTCCGTTGAAGGAAGGCGATTCGCTGCGCTCGCGCATCAAGCAGGTCGCGTCGGGCCGCTTTGGCGTGACGGCGGAATACCTCGCATCGGCCGACCAGATCCAGATCAAGATGGCGCAGGGCGCGAAACCGGGCGAAGGCGGTCAGCTGCCGGGCCACAAGGTGTCGGACTACATCGGCAAGCTGCGTTACTCGGTGCCGGGCGTCGGCCTGATCTCGCCGCCGCCGCACCATGACATCTACTCGATCGAAGACCTGGCACAGCTCATTCACGATCTGAAGAACGTGAACGCATCGTCGAGCATCTCGGTGAAGCTTGTGTCTGAGTCGGGCGTCGGTACGGTTGCCGCCGGTGTCGCGAAGGCGAAGGCGGATCACGTCGTGATCGCCGGTCATGACGGCGGTACGGGAGCGTCGCCGCTGTCGTCGATCAAGCATGCGGGCACGCCGTGGGAACTGGGTCTCGCCGAAACGCAGCAGACGCTGGTGCTGAACCAGTTGCGCGGCCGTATCCGCGTTCAGGCCGACGGTCAGATGAAGACCGGCCGCGACGTCGTGATCGGCGCGCTGCTCGGCGCTGACGAATTCGGCTTCGCGACGGCGCCGCTCGTCGTCGAAGGCTGCATCATGATGCGCAAGTGCCATCTGAACACGTGCCCGGTGGGCGTCGCGACGCAAGATCCGGTGCTGCGTGCGAAGTTCCAAGGCCAGCCGGAACACGTCGTGAACTTCTTCTTCTTCGTTGCGGAAGAAGCGCGCGAAATCATGGCGCAACTCGGTATCCGCAAGTTCGACGACCTGATCGGCCGCGCGGAACTGCTCGACACGAAGAAGGGCATCGAGCACTGGAAGGCGAAGGGTCTCGACTTCTCGCGCGTGTTCTATCAGCCGCAAGTGCCGGCCGAAGTCGCACGCAAGCACGTCGACGTGCAGGATCACGGCCTCGACCGCGCACTCGACCACACGCTGATCGAGAAGGCGAAGGCCGCGATCGAGAAGGGCGAGCATGTGTCGTTCATCCAGCCGGTGCGCAACGTGAACCGCACGGTCGGCGCGATGCTGTCGGGCACGATCGCGAAGAAATACGGCCACGAAGGTCTCGCGGACGACGCGATCCACATCCAGCTGAAAGGCACCGCGGGTCAGAGCTTCGGCGCGTTCCTCGCAAAGGGCATCACGCTGGATCTGGTCGGCGACGGCAACGACTACGTCGGCAAGGGTCTGTCGGGTGGCCGCATCATCATCCGTCCGACCAACGATTTCCGCGGCAAGTCGGAAGAGAACATCATCTGCGGTAACACGGTGATGTACGGCGCGATCGAAGGTGAAGCCTTCTTCCGCGGCGTCGCGGGCGAGCGTTTCTGCGTGCGTAACTCGGGCGCGACGGCGGTCGTCGAAGGCACGGGCGATCACGGTTGCGAATACATGACGGGCGGCACGGTGGTCGTGCTCGGCGAGACGGGCCGCAACTTCGCGGCCGGCATGTCGGGCGGTATCGCGTACGTGTTCGATCCGGACGGCACCTTCGCGAGCAAGTGCAACAAGTCGATGGTTTCGCTCGACCCGGTGCTGCAACAGGCCGAACAGGAGCGCACGGTCGACAAGGGCGTGTGGCATCGCGACACGACCGACGAAGCGCTGCTCAAGGGGCTCATCGAGCGTCAGTTCCAGTTCACGGGCTCCCCGCGCGCGAAGGCGCTGCTCGAAAACTGGGACGCGGCACGCCGTCAGTTCGTGAAGGTGTTCCCGACCGAATACAAGCGCGCTCTCGGCGAACTCGCCGCGAAGAAGGCGAACAGCGAAGTGCTCGCCGCCTGAGCTGCCGTCGCAAGTCACATTTAGACGTACCCGCCGCGTGCCGTTCGATCGACGCGCGGCGGGTCCAGATTACCCCTAGATACAGATAGAGAAGAGAACCACATGGGCAAGGCAACCGGTTTTCTCGAGTTCGAACGTCGCCACGAGACGTACGAGGCTCCGCTCACGCGTGTGAAGCACTACAAGGAATTCGTCGCGGCACTGACCGACGACGAAGCGAAGATTCAAGGCGCGCGTTGCATGGACTGCGGCATTCCGTTCTGCAACAACGGCTGTCCGGTCAACAACATCATCCCGGACTTCAACGACCTGGTGTTCCGTCAGGATTGGAAGAACGCGATCGAAGTGCTGCACTCGACCAACAACTTCCCCGAGTTCACGGGCCGCATCTGCCCGGCGCCGTGCGAAGCGGCGTGCACGCTCGGCATCAACGATGACCCCGTCGGCATCAAGTCGATCGAGCACGCGATCATCGACAAGGCTTGGGCCGAAGGCTGGGTTGCGCCGCAAACGCCGAAGCACAAGAGCGGCAAGAAGGTCGCGGTGGTCGGTTCGGGCCCCGCGGGTCTCGCGGCTGCCCAGCAGCTCGCGCGCGCCGGTCATGACGTGACCGTGTTCGAGAAGAACGACCGGATCGGCGGCCTGCTGCGTTACGGCATCCCCGACTTCAAGCTGGAGAAGTGGCAGATCGACCGCCGCATGCGCCAGATGGAAGCCGAAGGCGTGACGTTCCGCACCAACGTGTTCATCGGCAAGCCGGACTCGCTGCCGGCGCACATCGGCAACACCGCGAAGGAAACCATCACGCCGGCCGAACTGAACGAACAGTTCGACGCGGTCGTGATCGCCGGTGGTTCGGAAACGCCGCGCGATCTGCCGGTGCCGGGCCGCGAGCTCGAAGGCGTGTACTACGCGATGGAGTTCCTGCCGCAGCAGAACAAGGTCAACGCCGGCGACAAGGTGCCGAACCAGCTGATCGCGAAGGGCAAGCACGTCGTCGTGATCGGCGGTGGCGATACCGGTTCGGACTGCGTGGGTACGTCGAACCGTCATGGCGCAAAGAGCGTCACGCAGTTCGAACTGCTGCCGCAGCCGCCGGAAGAAGAGAACAAGCCGCTCGTGTGGCCGTACTGGCCGATCAAGCTGCGCACGTCGTCGTCGCACGAGGAAGGCTGCGAGCGCGATTGGGCGGTTGCGACCAAGCGCCTCGAAGGCAAGAACGGCAAGGTCGAGAAGCTGATCGCCGCGCGCGTCGAATGGAAGGACGGCAAGATGGTCGAAGTGCCGAACTCCGAATTCGAAATGAAGGCCGACCTCGTGCTGCTCGCGATGGGCTTCACGCAGCCGGTCTCGCCGGTGCTCGAAGCATTCGGCGTCGACAAGGATGCGCGCGGCAACGTGCGCGCCACGACCGAGGGCGACAAGGCGTACTACACGTCGGTGGACAAGGTGTTCACGGCGGGCGACATGCGTCGCGGCCAGTCGCTCGTGGTATGGGCGATCCGCGAAGGCCGTCAGTGCGCACGTTCGGTCGATGCGTTCCTGATGGGTCATTCCGAACTGCCACGTTAAGCGTCTTCAATTTGCAGGAAGACGTGGAGACGACAAGGTGCCCCAAGAAGGGCGCCTGTAGCGGTAAAGCGATGCAGTAAAAAAGAAACCGGGCTCGCCTGAAAGGGGGAGCCCGGTTTTCTTTTTGGCTCGCCGCAGTGCGTTCTGTCCGCCTCATTTGCGATAGCGTGCGAGCGTCACGCGGCATGTGTTGTCGCGCACCCGGCCCTCTTTTTTCTTACTAAACCCTACGATGTAACGCAAAACTTATTGGTCGACGTTAAACTGCGTTTGCAGCCCGGCTGCCCACTCGATCCTCCTATAACCCGTCGCCCCCGATGCCCGTCACCGCGAAAAACCGTTCGCCTTTCCGCGCCCTTACGAGCACGACCGTGCCCGCGGAGCGAGGCGTGCTGGGCGAAACCTCTGCGGCGCGGCGACGCTTTCTGAGGGGCTCGGCCGGTGCGATGCTGGCCGCGGGCTTCGGCAGCACGCTGCTGTCCGCGTGCGGCGGCAGTCTCGAAGCCGAGCAGCCGGCTACGCCGCGACTCGTGTCGGTCAGCAATTTCCGCGATGTCGGCGGCGCGGCGGCCGGCTATCTGACCGTCGACGGCAAGCAGATGCGGCGCGGCGTGTTCTTTCGCGCGAATGCGCTGACGCTGAGCGGCACGGACGCGGCGACACTCGGCAGGTTCGGCATCGTGTCGGTTTTCGACCTGCGCACGCCCGCCGAAATCGCGCGCACCGCCGACGTGCTGACGGGCGGCGCGACATCCGCCACGCTGAATGTGCTCGGCACGAACGACTTCGTCACGCCCCCGGTCGACTCGCCCGTCGACGCCGTCGCATTCATGCAGGCGCAGGCGCGCGCGTATGTGACGGGCGCGCCGCAGCGGGCCGCCTATGGCGCGTTGCTCAGCGCGCTGGCCAACGGCACGGGCGCGCAGCTATTCCATTCGAGTGCGGGCAAGGACCGCGCGGGCTGGGTCGCGGCGCTGCTGCTCAGCATCGCCAACGTTCCGCTCGACGTGATCATGCAGGACTACCTGCTCAGCAACGTCTATCTCGCGCCATCGATAGCTGCCCAAACCACCACGTTGCGCGCGCAGGAAGGCGCGGCCATCGCCGCGGCGAGAGCGCCGTTGTTCGACGTCGACGAGAATTATCTGCAGGCGGGCTTCGACCAGGTCCAGGCGAGCTACGGCACGATGGCGAGCTACCTGACGCAAGGCCTCGGCCTTTCCACGGCAACGGTCGACGCGCTGCGCAATCGGCTCGTGCATTAACGCGCTTCGGCCGTCCGATGGCGAAAAAAAGTCCGCCCCAGAGGAGCGGGCGGACGGAGAAGGGCGGCATCGAGGTTGCCGGGGGCAACTATAAGGCCGCAACCCGCGCGACAGCCGATGCGGTAAGGACAGGTAAGTGCGCTTAGCGCGCCCCCTGACCTACGCGCATCCTCACGTCAGCGCCGGGTCCACCGGCAATTCGATCCGTACGTCGAGCCCGCCCCGCGCGTGATTGCGCACGAGGCAGCGTCCGCCGCGATGGTGCGCGAGCCGCGCGACGATCGCGAGACCGAGGCCGCAGTGGCCTTCGCCGCCGCGCGCGGCGTCGAGCCGCACGAACGGCTTCATCGCCGCGGCGATGCGGTCGTCGGGAATGCCGGGGCCGTGGTCGCGCACGCTGATGATCCAATGCCCCTCGTTGCACGCGGTTGAGATTTCCACCGGCGGCATGCCGTGTTCGAGCGCGTTGTCGACGAGGTTCGTCACCAGCCGGTCGAGCAGCGTGCGCGGCAGCGTGAACGACGGGCCGGCGCGCAAGTCGAGTGCGAAGAGCGGGGTTTCGGCGGGGTCCGCGGCTTCGGCGGGTTCAGCGGCCTCCGGGTAATCGCTCGAGGAAAACTGCTCGCGCAAGAACTCGTCGACTTCGACCGGCGGGCCGGCGTCCGCCGATTGGCCCGCGAATTCGAGGAACTGCTGGACGATGTTGGTCAGCGCATCGACGTCGCGGATCAGGCCCGCGCGCTCGTTTTCATCGACCAGCACGCTTGCGCGCAGCTTCAGGCGCGTAAGCGGCGCCTTCAGATCGTGCGCGACGCCGGCGAGCATCACCGCCTGGTCGTCGCCGGCTTCGTTCAGGCGCCGCATCATGTCGTTGAACGAGCCGATCAGATCGCGCAGTTCGCGCGGGCCCTGCACCGGCACGGGTTCGGGCCGGCCGCCCGAGCCGAATGCGCGCGACGCATCGGCGACGCGCAGCAACGGCCGTTGCATCTGCCAAACCGCGAACAGCGACAGGATCAGTCCGGCGGCCAGCATCGAGACGGATTCGATCAGAAAGCGCGGCGGCGGCGGAACGTCGACCGGAACGACGACCCAGTTCGACTTGCCCGGAGACAATACCCACAGTTGCGGCGGACGCAGATCGTCGACGGCGATCTGCGTGCCGGCCGGCAGGTTCTCGCGCAGATGCCGGCTCAACTCGATCAGCATATGCTCGTGCGGCTCGCGCAGATGCACGCTGGTCGGCATGTTCCAGGTGGGTACCAGATGCACGCGCATCGCCGGCGCGAGCGCGGCGCCCTTGATCGGCTCGCCGTTGATCGCCTGCAGCACGAGCAGAATGCCGCGCGCGAAGCCGTCGATTTCATGGCGCGGCGGCTGCATCGTCACCAGCACGAACCAACTCGCCTGAATCGCGAACAGCACCGCCGCCGACAGCAACGCCATTCTGCCGAACAGCGTGTTCAGCGGATTTCTCATGCGCTCGGGGTGGCCCCGTCCTCGAAGGGGGTGCCGTTGGCGTCGGGCACGAAGACGTAGCCCTTGCCGCGCACCGTTTGCACGTAGCACGGGTTCGACGGATCGTCCTCGATCACGCGGCGCAGGCGCCAGATCGGCACGTCGAGGCTGCGGTCGCGGAAGGCGAGATCGTCGCGATGCACGAGATCGTGAATCAGCACGCGCGAGAGCACCTTGTACGGATTGTTGACGAAGATCTTCAGCAGCGCGAATTCGCTGTCGCGTAGCGGCAGCTTGGCGTCGTCGCGGCTCAGCGAGCGCGTCGCGAAGTCCAGTTCGAACGGACCGAAGCGATAGCGCTTGCGGGCTTCGGGCGCGCTCGTGGTGGACGGCCCGCGCCGGCGCAGCACGGTCTGGATACGCACCAGCAGTTCGCGCGGATCGAATGGCTTGGTCAGATAGTCGTCCGCGCCGAGCGACAGACCGACGATGCGATCGGCCACCGTGCCGCGCGCGGTCACGAAGATCACCGGGATGTCGTCGCCGGCGGCGCGCAACGCGGTGAGCGCGCGCAGGCCGTCGGTGTTCGGCATCATGATGTCGAGCACGACGACCGACGGCCGCTCACGCTCGAGACGGCGCTGCAAATGAGTGCCGTCATGCAGCACGGACGCATCGAAACCGTTCGACTGCAGAAACTTGCAAAGCAGATCGCGTACGACCGGATCGTCGTCGACGATAAGGACCTGTGGATTCATGGCGAAATTCTAGACTGGCGCGCCCGACGCGCGACCGCGCATTTCCTTACCAACGCTTACTGTGCGCCGCGGGGCGCTGGCGGGCTCGCGCCGGGGCGAATCAGCGAAGGTTCCGCGCCTACTTTAGCACTGCCTGCCCCTGCTCTCCGCAGCGACCGCCACGCGATGGCCACGCCTGGCAAGCACTGGAAAGTCCTCGCAAGCCCACGGAACGGATCGTAACAACCGCGCGAAAGCGCGCTTTGCTTGGCCCATCGTCGGCACTTGCGCGGCGCGATGATTCGTTCCGCAGCAAGTCGCGCCGCAAGCCGAACGAGGTCCGCTGCCTCGGACGACGGCGTGCGTCGTTCAACCGACACCAGCGCGCAATGCGCACCTTCGCGAGGTCCATCATGACGATCCACAACACGCTCAGTTCCACGCCTTTCTCCACGCTGGCGAAGACGCCAGTCACTGAAAAGTCCAGCAGTTCGGGTTCCACCAGCGCAGCGGCGAAATTGCAGCAAAGCAGCGTGCTACAGCAGCCTGCACTACCTGTGCCGGGGACGGGACTCATCGGTCATCTGGTCAACACGACGGCGTGAACTGGCGAGGTCCGCGTGCTGTTATCCAGAACTACTGAGCGTCGGCGTCGCGCCCTGGCCTGGCTCCTTGCCTGCGCGCTGCTGTTGCCGCTCGGCGGCTGCGGCGCCGCGGCGCTTCCGTGCCGGGTCACGGCGGCGACCCTGAAAGTGCTGCCGGTCGTTGGCCATGCGGCGGCGACGCCTTTCGACATGTGCGCTTCCGCGATCGACTGAATCATGACGCTCACCAGGATGGTCGGTGCATTGATGCTGCTCGGCGGTGTGCTGACGTGCGCCGCGCATGCGCAGCCTGACGCGCGCAGTCCGAAGGCGGCCAGCGCGGCATCGAGTAGCGTCGTCACCGACACGCGGCGGCGCTCGCCGGACGCGCCGTTTTCGTTTCGCGGCGTCGCGCTCGGCATCACGATCGACGAATTCCGCGCGGGCTCGGCCGTGCGCGCGACGCCGATCGGCAGCGTGCCGATCTGCGAGACCGACGTGCAGGCAGGTGCGCTGGGCATGCGGCTGAAATCGCACGATAGCCTGAGCGTCGCGTGCCGCTGGGCGCATCGCGATGATGAGCGCTGGGCGGTGTCGCAGGCGGTGGTCGATGGCGCGCCGGCACTCGAACATGTGATGCGCTTTACGCGTATCGACGGGCAAGGCGCATTGCGTCTCTACGAGATGTCGTTCGTGATCGACGAGCTGACCGCGGAGGATCTGCGCGACGCGCTCGAGGATCGTTATGGGCCGCCGCGTCTCGCGACGCGCAACACGGCGGCGCCGGGCGCGATGCCGATGTACGTATGGGAGAACGCGGTCAGTTCGATCACGCTTTGCTTTCTGCCGCGCAGCCGCAACGGCACGCTCACGTATCTGCTGAAGGGCTCGGATGCGTGGATGAAAGCGGTCGTGCGGCAGTGGCAGGCGAGCGGCGCCGACGCGGGCTGATGATTGTCTGGCAAGCCTGACTATCGGCATGAGCCCAACGCCGAAAGCGGGGGGCGACCCACTAGCGCCGCCACGCTTCAACTCCATTTCATCTTTCTCGCCACGGAGCCAGCATGACCGCATTACGTCTCATCCTTGTGTTCGGCGCCGCGAGCTGTCTCGCGGCCTGTTCGAGTACGCAGACCAGCTCGATCGTCGAAACGCCGATGGCGCCGCCGCTTGCGTCCGCGCCGTTGAACGTCAACACGCAAGGCGCGATCTATCAGGCCGGCGCACCGCTGCTGCTGTATGAGACGCCGCGCGCGCAGCATATCGGCGACGTACTGACGATCCGGCTGTCCGAATCGTATAGCGGCAACAACAGCGCGAGCGCATCGGCGAACCGCGCGAGCAGCATCACCGCGGCCGCGGCGGACCAATCGACGAACGCCGCCGCGCGGCTCGCGAAACTGTTCAATATCGGCTCCGCTAGCACCGACTACAAGGGGCAAGGCAATCTGCGCGACATCAGCGACATGACGGGCACGCTCGCCGTGACCGTGATCGGCACGGTATCGGGCGGCAATCTCGTCGTGTCGGGCGAGAAGGTGATCGCGATGAGCGGTACCCGTGACCGTCTTCGGTTGTCGGGCATCGTCAATCCCAAGGATATCGAAGCGGGCAATTACGTTGCGTCGAGCAAGGTCGCGAACGCGCGCATCGAGCAGGCGGGCCTCGGCATGGTCAACGATGCGACGACGATGGGCTGGCTGCAGCGGATGTTTCTGAGTGTGCTGACGTTTTGACCGTCGGCCGCGTCAGCGCGGTGCCCGTTATGCGCGGCGCGCAGATCGCATCAACTGGCTTCGATCAGTTCGACTCGCACCGCTAGCCGAGCGGCGGCGCGAGCCCGCGCTCGGCCGCGCCGATCTCGCCGTCCGGCACGAACACATAGCCGCGTCCCCACACTGTCTGCACGTAGCGCGGTTCCGACGGGTCCACTTCGATCAGGCGACGCAAGCGCCAGATCGACACGTCGAGACTCCGATTGCGATGCGCGTCGCTATTGCCGTGCAGTTTCTCGAGCAACTGCGCGCGCGTGAGCACGGTCATCGCATGCGTGACGAACACCTTCAGCATCGCGAATTCGCTCGAACGCAGCGTGATGCGTTCGCCGCCGCGGCGCAGTTCGCGCGCGGGGAAGTTCACTTCGAAGCGGCCGAAATGATAGGGCGCGCGTTGCTCGGGCGCGCCCGGCGCGATCGAGCCGCGACGACGCAGCACGGTGCGAATCCGCGCGACGAGCTCGCTCGGTTCGAACGGCTTGCCGAGATAGTCGTCGGCGCCGAGCTCGAGGCCGATCACGCGATCGATCGGATCGGAGCGCGCGGTCAGCAGAATCACGGGAATGTCGTCGCCAGCGACGCGCAATGCGCGCAGCGCGCTGATGCCATCGAGCTCCGGCATCATGATGTCGAGCACGACGAGAGCGGGGCGCTCCTGCTGCAATCTGCGCTGCAACGCCGAGCCATTTTCGAGCGTGGCGACGTTAAAGCCGCGCCCGTGCAGATACTCGCTGACGAGCTCGCGTACGACGGGATCGTCATCGACGATCAGGATGGTCTGGTTCATTCAGGTGATCTTAGTGATGCCCACGGGCCGCGCAAAGCGCATACCGCTTTCCAATCCTTTCCCGTGTAAGACGCTGCAAGCGAACCCCAAGCTGCGGGTATTCAGTGGGTCGGCGCGAAGGCCTGCGAGGTCTGCAAGGTCTGCTGTTGCTGCTCCTGGCGCGCGAAATCGGTTCGATCGACGACCATCCGCTCGATCAAGCCGCCAAGCTTCACCGAGGCCGACGAGAAGCGGTCGGTGTTCAGGCCGCCCGTCTGATAGCGCGCCGTGACCAGAATGCGACCGCTCTGGATCAGCGTCAGATCGATGATCGACAGGTACTGGATCGATTCGTCGCTGAACGAGCGACGCCCATAGTCGATCGCGGCGTTGTAGACGAGCCGCGCTTCGCAGCCGGCGGGTGAAGTGCCCGGATTGTAGACGTCCGAACGAATGCCGCGCCGCTCGAGCGCGAGCTGCAGCGCCGGCACGAAATCGCCGACCGACACCGTCGGGTTCACTTCGATGCACACGTGCTGCACATCCGCGGGCCGGCCATTGACGAAGGTCGGCGACGAGTAGTTAGACGCGATCGCGTAGCCGGCCTGGATCACGGAACCGGTGGCGTCGGCGGCCTGGATCAGCGTCCATGCGCAGCCGTCGAGCGTGAGTGTCAGCGTCGCGGCGAAGGCGGCGAGGGCGCAGCGACGCCGCGATATCAGCGAGGCGACCCGACCCAGACGCGAAGGCTTGGTTGCGGCTGGCGCGCGCACGGTTGGCGGCGAGGTCATAATGCGGCGCCCGATCCCGGTCACGAGATTCGCTGGGTCATCGAAAGCAGCGACGGCCGCGCGCTCAGCGCGTCACGCGCAGTCGCAGTTCGTTCTGACCTTGCACGCTTGCGGTGACGTTCACGCGGCGCGCGTCGGTGGTCACGACGAAATGCTGGCGCACAGGTGTGTTGACGTCGTGCACGACGCGCGGAAAACAGGCGGCGATGTCGGCGCCGAGTTCTTCGAGCGGATCGTTGATGACGCCGTCGGCTTGCCAGTGCGCGCGCCAGTGGCAGTCGTACGCGTGCGCGGTGGCGCGGCAATCGTCGGAATGGGAGACGCCCGGCAGTTGCGCTGCGGTCTCGCTCGGCAGTTGCCGGAAATCGCTCGCATCGACGATGTGCGTCAGCGCCGCGCAGATATCGGCGGGCTGATTCGGCTCGGCCGTTTGCGCGGCATCGACGGTGTTCGTGACGAGCAGCGCCGCGCCGCAGGCGAGCGCGAGGCGCGGGAGCAAAGACGGGAGAAAAGGTGAAACACGGCGAGCGTATGACATGGGCGAGAAGTCCGGAGAGCGGTTGCGATCAAAGACGTGACTGACGTCAACGAAGGCCGACGCATGGCGCGGCCCGTACGACTATGGTCGCTGCTCGCAGGCATTTTCAAAGCGCGGAACAGCTTGTGCGCTTCGCAAATGCTTCCGAACTCTTCTCGTGTCTTTCCGGATGTTTCGCACGACGCGCGGAGCGGCGTCGTGCGCTTTTTTGACCTGAGCGCCGCGCGCGTCGCTTACGCCGCTATCGCTTCGGCCGAACGCTCGACGTCGAGCGTTTCGTCATGGAACGCAGCAAGCGATTCGCGATGCGCGACGCTGACGATCGCCGCCTTCGGCAGCCGCTCGGTGAACAGTCGATAGAGCCGCGCCTCGTTTTCCGCGTCGAGCGCGCTGGTCGCCTCGTCGAGGAACAGGTAGTCAGGCTTGTGCAGCAGCACGCGCGCGGCGGCGAAGCGCTGCTGCTCACCCGGCGACAGCACGCGGGTCCAGTGCCCCGTTTCCTGCAGACGGTCCGCGTATTCCGACAGATGGCAGGTGATGAGCGCGTCGCGGCATTCGTCGTCGCCATAGGTGTCCGCCGCCGATGGATACGCGAGCGCCGCCTTCAGCGTGCCGATCGGCATGTAGCTGACCTGCGGGATGAACATCATGCGGGCATTGACCGGCGCGTCGATCGAACCGTCGCCGAACGGCCACAGGCCCGCGAGCGCGCGCATCAGCGTGCTCTTGCCGGCGCCCGACGGACCGCGCACGAGCCAGCGCGAGCCCGGCCGGATCGCGATATCGCGGATGCGCGACAGCGGGTTGCCATTGGGCAGCGCGAGCGTGAGGCTGTCGGTGGTGAGCGTGTTGCTGTCGACGAAATGCAGGTTGATGCCGCCGTGTTCCGTGGCCGGCGACACCGATTCCTTCAGACGCGGCGCATGCACGACGCGCTTGAATTCGCGCAGCCGGTTCACGGTCGCGCGCCATTCGACGAGGCTCGTATAACTGTTGATGAACCACGAGAACGAATCACTGACGGTGCCGAACGCGCTCGAAATCTGCATCAGCACGCCGAACGTGAACGCGCCCGCGAAGTAGCGCGGCGCGGCGACGACGATCGGGAAAATGATCGCGATCTGGCCATAGAAGCTCAGCACGAAGGTCAGGCGCTTCGTGTACTTCATCACCTGCCACCAGTTGTCGCGGATGCGGCCGAACAGCGTGCGCGCGTTCGTCTTCTCGGTTTCCATGCCGTTGTAGAACGCGATCTGCTCGGCGTTCTCACGCAGCCGGATCAGACCGAAACGGAAATCCGCCTCGACCTTCTGCGCCTGATAGTTGATCGACACGAGCGGATGACCGACCTTCTGCATGACCAGCGAACCGACCACCGCATACAGCGCGGCGGCCCAAACCATATAGCCGGGGATATGCAGCGGCATGCCGCCGAGCGAAATACTCAGCGCGCCCGCGAGCGTCCACAGGATCGTGATGAACGACACCAGCGTGACGACGGTCGACAGCAGATCGAGCGTCAGCGACAGCGTGGTGGTCGCGAACGACTGCAGGTCGTCGCTGATCCGCTGGTCCGGGTTGTCGGCGAGGCGGTCACGCTCGATGCGGTAGAACGCGCTGTCGTTGAGCCACTCGTTCAGGTAGCGGGTGGTCAGCCACTGGCGCCAGCGGAATCCGAGCATCTGGCGCAGATAGCGTCCATACACGGCGAGGATGATGAAGCCGAACGCGAGTCCGGTAAAAATCATCAACAGATGCGGGAAGTCGTGGACGTTCTTCTGTTGCAGCGCGTTGTAGAAGTCTGCGCTCCAGCGGTTCAGGCGCACGTTGATCCAGACGACGATCAGGTTCATCACGATGATCGCGACGAGCAGCGCCCATGCGATGCCTCGTTCCTCGGAAACCCAGTAAGGCTTGATCAGGCTCCAGGCGGAGACCTTTTCGTCGGACGGCAGCGCGGGGCTGGCGGAAGTATGTGGTGTCATGAGCGTCCTGATGAAGTGCTGACCCGAAGTGCATTCCGGCGGCGTACGGGTCCGATCTGGTTACCCATGTCGGGCGATCCCGTTAACAGCCGGCCCTTTGCGAGGCCGTGACTGCGGCGGGTCTGCGGTACCTGGCCGGGCATCGCGCCATCGCGATGAACGCGAGTCCGGACGGGCGCCCGATTCTGGCGTGACGCCCTTAAGCGAAAATTAATTTTTCGGGGCCGGCGTCCGCCGTGATTCCGCCGCCACGCATGCGGCCACGAGTGCCGCGCGCCGCGTTTTTTCGGCACCGGTCACGGCATTGTGCCAGACCGCCGGGCCGCTTCGCATCGACATCTCGGTAGACGGTGCCAGATCAAAATCGCGGCAGCGACGGCGGACCGCTGGTTTGCGGGCGCCGCGCCTTTTATGGTCTAATGACCTGCGACGAAACAGGGGTGCTTCGCCCACAGGCGGCATGATTTTCATGCCGGGGCGGCGAGGCTGAGAGAGACCCTTTGCACCCGATCCGGGTAATACCGGCGCGGGAAGTTTCCGGA
Source organism: Paraburkholderia sp. BR14320 (assembly GCF_040948665.1). Classification (NCBI taxonomy): domain Bacteria; kingdom Pseudomonadati; phylum Pseudomonadota; class Betaproteobacteria; order Burkholderiales; family Burkholderiaceae; genus Paraburkholderia; species Paraburkholderia sp. BR14320. The sequence continues at coordinate 82,427 of NZ_JBFPKG010000016.1, read as the reverse complement.
AGCAACCGTCTTCCATTCCCCGCCGGGCGGCGAGCGCAGCTCACCTGCACACGCCGTGACCGGCCGGCTTCACCCGCCGGTTTCGTCCTGGGTACGTGCGTTTTTGGCCGTACGGAAAGGACTCGATGACCGCCTATTCTTCAGACATGCATCTTTCTCTTGGTCACGCCGCTTCCGGCGTGCCGTGCCGCTTTGGTTTTGCCCGCCGCAATCAAACGGAGAGCGCGCGATGAACCGTTCCGCTCGACCTGATTTCGCGGTGCTCGGCGGCGGTTTGTGCGGCCGGCTGGTCGCGTGGCGCCTCGCGGGCGACGGCCATCGCGTAGCGCTCTATGAGCGCGGCAATGCCGCCGGGTCGCAGGCTGCCGCGTGGGTCGCCGCGGCGATGCTCGCGCCGCTGGCAGAAGCCGCCAGCGCCGAGCTGCTGATCACGCGGCTCGGCGTGAGTTCGCTCGAAAGCTGGCCGCGCGTGCTCGCCGAACTGCCGGAGCCGGTGTTTTTCCAGCGCAACGGCACGCTCGTCGTCTGGCATCACGCGGATCGCACGGAGGCGCCGCTGTTCGAGCGCCGCGTGCGCGCGAACGCGCCGGCCGAGTTGCTCGATGGCGGCTTCGTCGCGCTTTCGGGCGCGCAGCTCGGCGCCGCCGAACCCGCGTTGGCCGGCCGCTTCAATCAGGGCTGGCTGCTGCCGCGCGAGGGGCAACTCGACAATCGCCAGGTGCTGTCCGCGCTCGCCGCGGGGCTTGCCGAGCGCGGCGTCGACACGCACTGGAACACGCCGATCGACGACGCGTCGCTGCCTGACGCCGGCATCACGATCGATTGCCGCGGGCTCGGCGCGAAGCCCGTGCTACCGACGCTGCGCGGCATCCGCGGTGAAGTTGCGCGCGTGCATGCACCGCACCTGCAGCTGACTCGCCCGGTGCGGCTGCTGCATCCGCGCTACCCGCTGTATATCGCGCCGAAGCAGAACGGCCTCTACGTGATCGGCGCGACCGAGGTGGAGGGCGAGGACATGTCGCCCGTCAGCGTGCGTTCGGCGCTCGAATTGCTGAGTGCGGCGTTCTCGGTACATCCGGGCTTCGGCGAGGCGCGCATCCTCGAGCTGAATTCGCAGTGCCGGCCGACCTTGCCCGATCACCGTCCCGCGCTGCTGTGGGACGGCGCGCGCACGCTGCGCGTGAACGGCCTGTATCGGCACGGCTTTATGATCGCGCCGGAAGTCGCCGACGAAGCTGTACGTTTCGCGAGCGCGCTGCTCGACGGCCGCGTAGGGGACGCCGACGCATTTGCCGGCTGGCGGCGCGAGGCGCGCTGGAGCGAGCTGTTCCAACAGCATTTCGCGCGCGAGCCGGCCTGAGCGTGGCGGCCAACGTGCCGCGCGCGATGCCGCTTGCGCCATCGATTGAACCGTATTCGAACACCATGGACATTCATATCAATCAGAAGCCGTTGTCGTTGCCCGAAGGCTCGACCGTCGCCGATGCGCTCACCGCGTTTGGCGCGCGTCCGCCGTTCGCGGTCGCGCTCAACGGTGATTTCGTCGCGCGTGCGCAGCATGCGGCGCGCGCGTTGCAAACGGGCGACCGGCTCGACGTCGTGCAGCCGGTCGCGGGCGGCTGAGCGCGCTCGCGCCAGCCTGCCGCTTACCGAACGCAGCAACCGTCGCCGAAAACCCATTGCCGTCACGCGGTCGGTTCTAGCCGCGACGGCAAACCAGGATGATGCAAATGACTTCTCACCAGAGCGCCGACGCGCTGACGCTATACGGTCAAACTTTCGCAAGCCGCGTGCTGCTCGGCACGTCGCGCTACCCGTCGCTGCAATCGCTGTCCGATTCGATCGACGCCGCGCGCCCCGGCATGGTGACCGTCGCGCTGCGCCGTCAGATGAACGAGGGCAACGCGGAAGCCGGCTTCTTCGATCTGCTCAAGCGCCACGGCGTGCCGTTGCTGCCCAATACGGCGGGCTGCCTGACCGTGGGTGAAGCGGTGACCACTGCGCATATGGCGCGCGAAATCTTCGAGACCGAGTGGATCAAGCTCGAACTGATCGGCGACGACTACACGCTGCAGCCCGACCCGGTCGGCCTGATCGAAGCCGCCGCGCGGCTCGTCAAGGATGGCTTCAAGGTGCTGCCGTACTGCACCGAAGATCTGGTGATCGGCCGCCGTCTGCTCGATGCTGGCTGCGAGGCGCTGATGCCGTGGGGCGCGCCGATCGGCACCGGCAAGGGCGTGATCAATCCGTACGGGCTGCGCGTGTTGCGCGAACGGCTGCCGGACGTGCCGCTGATCGTCGATGCCGGGCTCGGCGTGCCGTCGCACGCGGCCCAGGTGATGGAGTGGGGTTTCGACGGCGTGCTGCTGAACACGGCGGTGTCGCAGGCGACGCACCCCGACGCAATGGCGCGCGCGTTCGCGCTGGGCGTCGCGGCGGGCCGGCAGGCGTACCTCGCGGGCCCGATGGCCGAGCGCGAGAGTGCGCACGCGAGCACGCCGGTGGTCGGCATGCCGTTCTGGCATCAGGATGGAGGTGCGGCATGACGCAGTCATTGACGCTGAAAGACCGCGATCTGTTCTGGCCGACGGCCGACGAACTCATCGAAGCCGCCGAGCGCATCCGCGCGCGGCTCGGCGACTGGCCGCCGACCCACGCGCCGTGGCGCATCTGCCTGACCGCGCCGGACGAACCGAACGGTGGCGACCTGATCGTGATCGCCGACGCGCAGCAGCACGGCGAGCAGATCGCGCGCTGGCTGACGCGGGGCGCGGGCGTGATCGTCGCCGCGGAAAACCGCGCGACGCTGCATCTGGGCGGTGAGAAGTACGGCCTCGAAGGTCATCTGGCGGAAGACTGGATTCCCGCGCTGGCCGCGTTCCTCGACTGCGGTTTCGATCCGCACGACGCACTGGTGCTCGCGCTCGCGTGGCGCGACGGCGACGAGACCCGCGCCGACGACGCTTTCCCGTCCGACCCCGGCCGCTTCCCGCGCCTGACCGGCCTGCCGCCGGCACCCGCCAGGGCGTTCCCGCGCTGCCCGGACAAGCTCGGTCTGTATCCGGTGCTGCCGACCGCGGACTGGGTCGAACGGGTAGTCGGCTACGGCGTGAAGACGGTGCAGTTGCGCCGCAAGTCGGCCGAACCCGCCGACGAACTGAAGCGCGAGATCGCCCGCTGTGTGGCCGCCGGCCGCGCGCACGACGCGCAGGTGTTCATCAACGACCACTGGCAGGCCGCGCTCGAGGCGGGCGCGTACGGCGTTCACCTTGGTCAGGAAGACGTGCATACCGCGAATCTGTCCGCGCTGGCCGACGTGGGCATTCGCCTGGGCCTGTCCACGCACGGCTTCTACGAGATGCTGAAGGCGCTGCATTTTCGTCCGAGCTACATTGCATTGGGCGCCGTATTCCCGACCACGACCAAGGTCATGCCGACCGCACCGCAGGGCTTGCGGCGCCTCGCGCGCTATGTGCGGCTGCTCGACGGCGTGGTGCCGCTCGTCGCGATCGGCGGGATCGATCTGCAGGTGCTGCCGGAGGTGCTCGCGACTGGCGTCGGCTGCGCGGCGGTGGTGCGCGCGGTCACCGAAGCGGCCGACCCGGCCGCCGCTGTTTCGGCGCTGCAACACACGTTTACGCAATAATCGTCAGGCATAGTCAAGGAACGGGGCACCTCAAGGCAGCTTTTGCATGATGGCCCTATAATTCGGCCTTCCGTGTAAAAGGACTGTCAGTTTGGTGCCTTCCTCCCCCGAGACCATACTCGAGCTGCGCGACGTCGACTTCGGTTACGGCGACCGGCTCGTCCTGTCGAATCTGAATCTGCGCTTTCGTCGCGGTCAGGTCGTCGCGGTCATGGGCGGCTCGGGTTGCGGCAAGACCACGGTGCTGCGGCTGATCGGCGGCCTCGTGCGCGCGCAACGCGGCCAGGTGCTGTTCCATGGCCAGGACATCGGCGGGCAGACGCGCGAAGGCCTTTACGCGCTGCGCCGCAAGATGGGCATGCTGTTCCAGTTCGGCGCGCTGTTCACCGACATGTCGGTGTTCGAAAACGTCGCCTTCTCGCTGCGCGAACACACCGATCTCCCCGAAGACCTGCTGCGCGACCTCGTGCTGATGAAGCTCAACGCGGTCGGCCTGCGCGGCGCTCGCGATTTGCTGCCGTCGGAGATTTCGGGCGGCATGGCGCGGCGCGTGGCGCTCGCGCGCGCGATCGCACTCGACCCCGAACTGATGATGTACGACGAGCCGTTCGCCGGCCTCGACCCGATCTCGCTCGGCATCACCGCGAACCTGATCCGCACGCTGAACCAGGCGCTTGGCGCGACGTCGATTCTCGTCACGCACGACGTGCCGGAATCGTTCGCGATCGCCGATTACGTGTATTTCCTGTCCAACGGCGGCGTGCTCGCCGAAGGCACGCCGGACGAGCTGCGCGCGTCGACCGACCCGACCGTGCGCCAGTTCATCGACGGCGCGCCGGACGGCCCGTTCCGATTCCACTATCCGGCGCAGACGCCGCTCGCGGCGGATTTCGGCATCGGCGGAGGCCAGTCATGATCAGTACGATCGGTCGCTCGGTCATCACCGGGCTCGGCACCGCCGGCTACGCGACGCGCTTCTTCCTGCGCCTCGTGCTCGAAATTTTCCCGCTGCTGCGCCGCCCGCGTCTTGTCACGAAGCAGATCCACTTCGTCGGTAATTATTCGCTCGTGATCATTGCGGTGTCCGGGCTGTTCGTCGGCTTCGTGCTCGGGCTGCAGGGCTATTACACGCTGAACCGTTATGGCTCCGAGCAGGCGCTCGGGCTGCTGGTCGCGCTGTCGCTGGTGCGCGAGCTCGGGCCGGTCGTGACCGCGCTGCTGTTCGCCGGGCGCGCGGGCACGTCGCTGACCGCCGAAATTGGCCTGATGAAGGCGGGCGAGCAGCTAACCGCGATGGAAATGATGGCCGTCGATCCGGTCAAAGTCGTGATCGCGCCGCGCCTGTGGGCGGGCATCATCTCGATGCCGATCCTCGCGGCGATCTTCAGTGCGGTCGGTGTGCTGGGCGGTTACGTGGTCGGCGTGCTGCTGATCGGCGTCGATGCCGGCGCGTTCTGGTCGCAGATGCAAAGTGGCGTCGACGTGTGGCGCGATGTCGGCGCCGGGGTCGTCAAGAGCGTGGTGTTCGGTCTCGCGGTGACCTTCGTCGCGCTGTTTCAGGGCTACGAGGCGAAGCCGACGCCGGAAGGCGTGTCGCGCGCGACGACCCGCACGGTCGTGTACGCGTCGCTCGCGGTGCTCGGGCTCGACTTCCTGTTGACCGCACTGATGTTCAGCTAAGGCCGCGCAGCGTGCCGGCTTCCGGCGGCGCACGATGTGCCGCGCACGGCGGGAAGTGGCGGCGGCGCGGTGGATTCACTTTGGGATGACGATGAAAAAGAATGTTCTCGACTTCTGGGTCGGCCTGTTCGTGGTGCTGGGTTTTGTGGCGTTGCTGTTTCTTGCGCTGAAGGCCGGCAATATGAGCTCGCTGTCGTTCCAGGCAACCTACCCGGTCAAGCTCAAGTTCGACAACATCGGCGGGCTGAAGCCGCGCGCGCCGGTAAAGAGCGCTGGCGTGACGGTCGGCCGGGTCGCGTCGATCGGCTTCGATAGCAACACCTACCAGGCGCTTGTCACGATCGATATCGACAAGCAATTCGAGTTTCCGAGAGACACTTCGGCGAAGATCCTGACCTCGGGTCTGCTCGGCGAGCAGTACATCGGGCTCGAGCCGGGCGGCGACTCGGAAATGCTGAAGGCGGGCGATACCATCACGATGACGCAATCGGCGATCGTGCTGGAAAACCTGATCGGCCAGTTCCTGTATAGCAAGGCCGCGGATTCCGGCGCAGCGAAGCCCGCTGCATCCGCCCCCACACCGGCGCCGGGAGCGCCGGCCTCCGGCGCTGCCGGCCAGTCAGGCCAATAAGGAGAACAACGATGCAGACGAAACTGCAGACCCCGCGCAGCGGCGCGCGCGTCCTACAGTTCGGCAAGGTCGCCATGGCGGCTGCGCTACTCGCCGGTTGCACGACCGTGCAGACGCCGACCAAGGGCGACCCGTTTGAAGGGCTGAACCGCACGATCTTCACCATCAACGACAAGGTCGACCAGTACGCGATCAAGCCGGTCGCGCAGGGCTATGTGTTTGTCACGCCGCAGCCGGTGCGCGACAGCGTGACGAACTTCTTCTCGAACATCGGCGACATCTATATCGCGGCGAACAATCTGCTGCAGTTGCGCATCGCGGACGGCGTGTCGGACATCATGCGGATCGTGATCAACACGTTGTTCGGCGTCGGCGGCCTGTTCGACGTCGCGACGCTCGCGAAGCTGCCCAAGCACGACAACGACCTCGGTCTGACGCTTGGCCACTACGGCGTGCCGGCGGGCCCTTACCTCGTGCTGCCGCTGTTCGGGCCGAGCACGGTGCGCGACGCATTCGGCTCGCTCGGCAACTACTACGTGAACCCGATCAGCTACATCGATCCGCCGGGCCTGAGCTGGGCCTTGTGGGGCTTGAACATCGTCAATACGCGCGCGAACCTGCTCGGCGCGAGCAACCTGCTGGAAGGCGCGGCGCTCGACAAATACTCGTTCGTGCGCAATGCGTATCTGCAGCGCCGCCAGTATCTGCTCTCGGATAACCGCCGGCGTCCGCAGGACCTGCCGAGCTATGAAGAGGAAGCGCCGCTGCCGAAGTACGAGGAAGGCGAGACGGGCGCGGCCGCGGGGGCGGCAGGTGCGCCGGCCGGCGCTGCAACCGGTGCGGCGGGCGCTGCCGCGGGCACGCAGGGTGCTCCGGCAAAGGCGGCTCCCGCATCCGGCGCGGCCGTGGCAACACCGCAAGGCGCATCGGCACCGCAGGGCGCGTCGGCGCCGGAGGCTGCGTCGGGCACCGAAACCCCACCGCTAGACCTGAAAGGCGGCCCTGAAACGCAGATTCCGGCCGGTCAACTGGTGCCGCCCACGCGCTTCAACTTCCCGTCGTTCAGATTGCATTGAACGTGCAGCCGTAACAGATCGATACGACTCTCGCAGTTTGCGCATGGATTGCCGTCGAACTCGCGTGATAAGGTCCGTTCAAACTGTTGCACTATTTTTGAGGCAAAGCTCGATATGAAAAAATTCTTCCTGATTCCGTTGTTTGCCGTGTTGTTTTCATTCATCAGCGCGGGCGCATCGGCGCAAACCGTCGACACCAACTCCCCCGAGGTGCTGATCAAAACCGTCACCCAACAGGTGATGGACGCGATTCGCGGCGACAAGTCGATCCAGCAGGGCGACATCACCCACATCACGGCGCTCGTCAACGAAAAGATCTTGCCGTACACGGACTTCCGCCGCACCACCCAGCTCGCGATGGGCCGCAACTGGCGCACCGCGACGCCCGAGCAGCAAAACCAGGTGGTCGAGCAGTTCAAGATGCTGCTGATCCGCACGTACTCGGGCGCGCTCGCGCAGGTGCGCGACCAGCAGATCCAGTTCAAGCCGTTCCGCATGAACCCGGACGACACCGACACCGTGGTGCGCTCGGTCGTGATGAACAATGGCCAACCGATCGAACTCGACTACCGTCTGTACAAGACGGCGCAAGGCTGGCGCGTGTATGACCTCAACGTGCTCGGCGCGTGGCTGATCCAGGCGTATCAGCAGCAGTTCAACGAGCAGATCCAGCAGAAGGGCGTGGACGGACTGATCCAGTTCCTCACGCAGCGCAATCAGCAACTCGCCGCGGGCAAGCAGTCGTGAGCGACGTGCTGAACCAGGTCGCGAACCGCTTCGACAGCGGCGCGACGCTGACCCACGAGAGCGCGAAGGCCGCGCTCGCGGCGGGTCTGCAACGCATTGCGGCGGGCGCGCGCGGCGTCGATTGCGCGCCGCTCAAGCAATTCGATTCGTCGGCGCTCGCCGTCCTGCTCGCGTGGGTGCGGGCCGCGGCGGCGCGTGGCGGCAAGTTCGAAATCGTCAATCTGCCGGCTGGTCTCGCCAGTCTCGCGCAGGCCTACGGCGTCGATACGCTTCTCTCTCCTGTCGCCTCCAGCATGGTTGCGTCAGCGCGACATTGACGCTCCTCTAGCGTCGTCTCCCCCCTTCCGGCCAGGCCGGGGGTCTCAGTTTTTGCCCTATAATCAAACGTTTTTTTGGGGCGTTGAACTGGCCCCCTAATCGGCCCCGGTTCCGTTTCTTCCAGCATTTGCACGTCCCCAAGCTCCATCGGGGCTACTTCAGGCGCCGCGACGCGCGCGGCCCATAGTCATGTCAGCCATAGAAATTCGTAACGTCAAGAAGCGCTACAAGGACTTGCAGGCGCTCAAGGGCGTCAGCCTCACGGTCGAAGAAGGCGAGTTCTTCGGACTGCTCGGTCCGAACGGCGCGGGCAAGACGACGCTCATCAGCATACTCGCGGGTCTCGCCCGCGCCGACGAAGGCAGCATCGCGGTGCGCGGTCACGACGTCGTCGACGATTTCCGCAATGCGCGCCGCGCGCTCGGCGTGGTGCCGCAGGAACTCGTGTTCGATCCGTTCTTCACGGTGCGCGAAACCTTGCGCATCCAGTCGGGCTACTACGGTCTGCGCAACAACGACGCATGGATCGACGAGATCATGGCCAATCTCGATCTCACCGAAAAAGCCGATGCGAACATGCGCGCGCTGTCGGGCGGCATGAAGCGCCGCGTGCTGGTCGCGCAGGCGCTCGTGCACCGTCCGCCGGTGATCGTGCTCGACGAGCCGACCGCGGGCGTCGACGTCGAGCTGCGCCAGACGCTGTGGAAGTTCATCTCGCGCCTGAATCGTGAAGGCCACACGATCGTGCTGACCACGCACTACCTGGAAGAAGCCGAATCGCTGTGCGACCGCATCGCGATGCTGCGCCGTGGTGAGGTCGTTGCGCTCGATCGCACCAGCACGCTGCTGCAGCGCTTCGCCGGCATGCAGCTGTTCGTGCGCTTCGCGCACGGCGTGCTGCCCGCCGATCTGCGTCCACTCGAGGCGGAAAGCGGCGCGGGCAACGGCAATGGCCGCCAGCACCTGCTGCGCCTGACGAGCTACGACGACGTCGAGCGTATCCTCGCGCAATGCCGCGCGGCCGGTTGTACATTCGAAGAAATCGAGGTCCGCAAAGCCGACCTCGAAGACGTATTCGTTCAGGTGATGAACGGTCCAGAAGTGATCGAGGGGCTCGCATGAGCGGCTACAGTGGATTTAGCACGCTGTTTTACAAAGAACTGCTGCGTTTCTGGAAGGTATCGTTCCAGACCGTTCTCGCGCCGGTCATCACCGCGCTCCTTTATCTGACCATCTTCGGCCACGCGCTGCGCGGCCACGTCGAGGTCTATCCGGGCGTCGAATACACGAGCTTCCTGATTCCAGGTCTCGTGATGATGAGCGTGCTGCAGAACGCGTTCGCGAATAGTTCTTCGTCGCTGATTCAATCGAAGATCACCGGCAACCTCGTGTTCGTGCTGCTGCCGCCGCTGTCGCACTATGAGATGTTCGCGGCCTACGTGCTCGCGGCCGTGGCGCGCGGGCTGTGCGTCGGCTTCGGCGTGTTCATCGTGACGATCTGGTTCGTGCCGCTCGCTTTCACCTCGCCGCTCTACATCATCGTGTTCGCGATGTTCGGCGCGGCGATCCTCGGCACGCTGGGTCTGATTGCCGGCATCTGGGCCGAGAAGTTCGACCAGCTCGCCGCGTTCCAGAACTTTCTGATTATGCCGCTCACGTTCCTGTCGGGCGTGTTCTACTCGACGCATACGCTGCCGCCCGGGTGGCGCGAAGTATCGCGGCTCAATCCGTTTTTCTACATGATCGACGGCTTTCGCTATGGCTTTTTCGGCGTGTCGGATATCGACCCGCTGGTGAGCCTCGCGATCGTCGCCGGTTTCTTTGTGGTGCTGGCTGTCGTGGCGATGCGCATGCTCGCCACCGGCTACAAGCTGCGCCACTGACCAGGAGCTTCTCTCATGTTGCCGACTCCCGAACAGGTCAAACAGTACATTGCAGCTGGACTCGCGTGCGAGCATCTCGAAGTCGAAGGCGACGGTCAGCATTTCTTTGCGACGATCGTCTCGCCGAGCTTCGAAGGCAAGCGCCTGATCCAGCGTCACCAACTCGTGTATGCGGCGCTCGGCGAGCGCATGCGCGAAGAAATCCACGCGCTCAGCATGAAGACGCTGACGCCCGCCGAATGGCAGAACGCGTAATCTGGAAATTTAGTGCGAGTTACTCACGAAGGGCGCGACGCAGCTAGCGGCGCGCCGAACACAGACAAAGCAGGTCCGGGCGCGAACCGGGCCGATCAGGAACCGACAGGCATGGATAAACTCATCATTGAAGGTGGCTACCCGCTCTCCGGTGAAGTTGTCGTCTCGGGTGCGAAGAACGCGGCATTGCCGATCCTGTGCGCGGGTCTGTTGACCGCCGATCCGGTGCATCTGGAGAACGTGCCCGATCTGCAGGACGTGCGCACGATGCTCAAGCTGCTCGGCCAGATGGGCGTGCGTATCGAGGCAGGCGAAGGGCGCGTCGCGCTCGACGCGTCGAAGGTCGACAACCTCGTCGCGCCGTACGAGATGGTGAAGACGATGCGCGCGTCGATCCTCGTGCTCGGTCCGCTCGTCGCGCGCTTCGGTCATGCGCGCGTGTCGCTGCCAGGCGGCTGCGCGATCGGCGCGCGTCCGGTCGACCAGCACATCAAGGGTCTGCAGGCGATGGGCGCCGAGATCACGATCGAGCACGGCTTCATCGAAGCGCGCGCGAAGCGTCTGAAGGGCGCGCGCATCGTCACCGACATGATCACCGTGACCGGTACCGAGAACCTGCTGATGGCGGCGGTGCTCGCGGAAGGCGAAACGATCATCGAGAACGCCGCGCGCGAACCCGAAGTGGTCGACCTCGCGCACCTGCTCGTCGCGATGGGCGCGAAGATCGAAGGCATCGGCACGGATCGCCTCGTGATCCAGGGCGTCGACAAGCTGCACGGTGCGAAGCACACGGTGATTCCGGACCGCATCGAAGCGGGCACCTTCCTGTGCGCGGTCGCGGCGGCAGGCGGCGACGTCACGCTGCGCAAGATGCGTCCGCTGCTGCTCGAAGCCGTCACCGAAAAGCTGCGCGAAGCGGGCGTGACGGTCGAGGAAGGCGACGACTGGATGCGCGTGCGGATGGACAAGCGCCCGAGCGCCGTCACCTTCCGCACCTCCGAATACCCGGCGTTCCCGACCGACATGCAGGCGCAATTCATGGCGCTCAACACGATCGCGGACGGTACCTCGCAGGTCGTCGAGACGATCTTCGAAAACCGCTTCATGCACGTGCAGGAGCTGAACCGTCTCGGCGCGAGCATCACGATCGACGGCAACACCGCGCTCGTCACCGGCGTCGAGAAACTGTCCGGCGCGAAGGTGATGGCCACCGATCTGCGCGCATCCGCGAGTCTCGTGATCGCCGCGCTGCGCGCCGAGGGTGAAACGCTGATCGACCGCATCTATCACCTCGATCGCGGCTACGACCGCATGGAAGCGAAGCTCAACGCGATCGGTGCGAAGGTGCGCCGCGTTTCCGGGAGTCAGGCATGAGTTCGATGCCGCAAACGTCGTCGTCGCCGGCGGTGAGCGCGCCGCTCACGCTCGCGTTGTCGAAAGGGCGTATCTTCGAGGAAACGCTGCCGCTGCTCGCGGCGGCCGGCATCGAAGTCGCCGAAGATCCGGAGAGCTCGCGCAAGCTGATCCTGCCGACCACCGACCCGAACCTGCGCGTGATCATCGTGCGCGCGACCGACGTGCCGACCTATGTCGAGTACGGCGCGGCCGACTTCGGTGTGGCCGGCAAGGACGTGCTGCTCGAGCATGGCGGCAGCGGTCTGTATCAGCCGGTCGACCTGGACATTGCGCGTTGCCGGATGTCGGTCGCGGTCGCGGCGGGTTTCGATTATGCGAACGCAGTGCGCCAGGGCGCGCGTCTGCGGGTTGCGACCAAGTATGTTGAAACCGCGCGTGAGCATTTTGCCGCCAAGGGCGTGCACGTCGATCTGATCAAACTGTACGGTTCGATGGAACTCGCGCCGCTGGTCGGCCTCGCCGACGCGATCGTCGACCTGGTCAGCTCGGGCAATACGCTGCGCGCGAACAATCTGGTCGAGGTGGAGGAGATCATGCAGATTTCGTCGCGCCTCGTGGTGAACCAGGCAGCGCTGAAGCTGAAACGCGCCGCTTTGCGGCCGATTCTCGACGCGTTTGCCAATGCGTCGTCGAAAACCGGCGCCCCGGCGGCCTGACTGAACGATGGCACTCTGATCACGCTGCGACTCAGCGCCTTACCGAAACGGATACCTGTATGTCTATCAAGATTCGCAAGCTCGATTCCACCGCTCCCGACTTTCACAAGTCGCTGCATGCGGTGCTCGCGTTCGAGGCGAGCGAAGACGAAGCCATCGAGCGCGCGGTCGCGCAGATTCTGAACGACGTGAAGGCGCGAGGCGACGAGGCAGTGCTCGAGTACACGAACCGCTTCGACCGCATCGATGCGAAAAGCGTGGCCGAGCTCGAACTGCCGATGGCGGAGCTCGAAGCGGCGCTCGAAAGTCTCGAGCCGAAGCAGCGTGCGTCGCTGGAAGCGGCGGCGGCGCGCGTGCGCGGCTATCACGAGAAGCAGAAGATCGAGTGCGGCAGCCATAGCTGGCAGTACACCGAAGCTGACGGCACCGTGCTCGGTCAGAAGGTCACGCCGCTCGATCGCGCGGGCATCTATGTGCCGGGTGGCAAGGCGGCGTACCCGTCGTCGGTGCTGATGAACGCGATTCCGGCGCGAGTGGCCGGCGTGCGCGAAATCGTGATGGTCGTGCCGACGCCGGACGGTGTGAAGAATCCGCTCGTGCTCGCGGCGGCATTGCTCGGCGGTGTCGATCGCGTGTTCACGATCGGCGGCGCGCAGGCGGTGGGCGCGCTCGCGTACGGCACGCAGACCGTTCCCGCGGTCGACAAGATCTGCGGCCCCGGCAACGCGTATGTCGCGTCGGCGAAGCGTCGCGTGTTCGGCACGGTCGGCATCGACATGATCGCGGGGCCGTCGGAAATCCTCGTGCTGTGCGACGGCACGACCGATCCGCGCTGGGTCGCGATGGACCTGTTCTCGCAGGCCGAGCACGACGAACTCGCGCAGTCGATCCTGCTGTGCCCGGACGACGCGTTCATCGCGCGTGTGCAGGAAGCGATCGACGAACTGTTGCCCACGATGCCGCGCCACGAGGTGATCCGCACGTCGCTCGAAAACCGCGGCGCGCTGATCAAGGTGCGCGACATGGCCGAGGCCTGCGCGATCGCCAACGACATCGCGCCGGAGCACCTCGAAATTTCGGCGCTGGAGCCGCATCAGTGGGCGCAGCAAATCCGCCACGCGGGTGCGATCTTCCTTGGCCGCTACACGAGCGAGAGCCTCGGCGACTACTGCGCGGGCCCGAACCACGTGCTGCCGACGTCGCGTACCGCGCGGTTCTCGTCGCCGCTCGGCGTTTATGATTTCTTCAAGCGTTCGAGCCTGATCGAAGTCAGCGCGGAAGGCGCGCAGACGCTCGGCGAGATCGCCGCCGAACTCGCATATGGCGAAGGTCTGCAAGCGCACGCACGCAGCGCCGAATTCCGGATGCGGCTGAACAACAACGAACGCGGCTGAGGCGGAAGCGGCGAGGGCGGAGACTGCCGCGCGAGCGATGCATCGCGCCCACCCGCCCCGTTCAATAACGACCACAGAGACTAACCCGAACGCCCTGCACCGACGCCGAGCCGGCGGTCTTCGCACGGCCCGGCCCCGAAGCTATGACGACACCTCAAGACATCATCCGCAGCGACGTGCTCGCAATGACGAGCTATCCGGTTCCGGACGCAACCGGCTTCATCAAGCTCGACGCGATGGAGAACCCGTTTACGCTGCCGTCGGAACTTGCCGCGCATCTCGGCGAGCGTCTGGCGGCCGTCGCGTTGAACCGTTATCCGGCGCCGCGTCCCGAGCAGTTGATCGAGCGCATCCGTCAAGTGATGGGCGTGCCGGCGGGTTGCGACGTGCTGCTCGGCAATGGCTCCGATGAAATCATCAGCATCATGTCGGTCGCGTGCGCGAAGCCGGGCGCGAAGGTGCTCGCACCGGTGCCGGGCTTCGTCATGTATCAGATGTCGGCGAAGCTGGCGCATCTCGAATTCGTCGGCGTGCCGCTGAAAGCCGACTTCACGCTCGATACCGACGCGATGCTCGCGGCGATCGCCGAGCACGCACCGGCGCTTATCTATCTCGCGTATCCGAACAACCCGACCGGCACGCTGTTCGATGAGGCCGGAATTGAGCGCATCATCGCCGCGGCGGGCAAGAGTCTCGTCGTGATCGACGAGGCGTATCAGCCATTCGCGCAGAAGAGCTGGCTGCCGCGCGCCGACCAGTTCGACAACGTCGTCGTGATGCGCACGGTTTCGAAGCTGGGCCTCGCCGGGATCCGGCTCGGTTACCTGGTCGGCAAGCCCGCGTGGCTGACCGAATTCGACAAGGTGCGCCCGCCGTACAACACCAACGTGCTGACGCAGGCCACCGCCGGTTTCCTGCTCGACCACATCGGCGTGCTCGACGCGCAGGCCGCGCAGTTGCGCGACGAACGCGAGAAGCTCGCGCAGGCGGTGGCCGCGCTGCCGGGCGCCGAAGTGTTCGACAGCGCGGGCAACTTCCTGCTCGTGCGGGTGCCCGATGCGTCGGTATTGTTCGAAACCCTGCTAACGGCACGTATTCTGATCAAAAACGTGAGTAAAATGCACCCATTGCTGGACAACTGTGTGCGTTTGACTGTCGGTTCGCCGAACGAGAACGCCCAGTTGCTCGCCGGCCTGAAACTCGTGTTGCGGTAACCCGCTCCATTGAGCGGCGGCACTGAGCCGCTGCATTGAACGGCTGCATTGAGCGGCCCGCCATTCGTCCACCCCACATTACTAGCGCTTTTAAGCCAGATTCGAGGAATTGCCATGCGCCTTGCGGAAGTCGTTCGCAACACCAGCGAAACGCAGATCCGTGTGAAGATCAACCTGGACGGCACCGGCCAGCAGAAGCTGGCCACCGGTGTGCCGTTCCTGGACCACATGCTCGACCAGATCGCCCGCCACGGGCTGTTCGACCTCGAGATTGAAGCGCATGGCGACCTGCATATCGACGACCACCACACGGTCGAAGACACCGGTATCACGCTCGGCCAGGCCGTCGCGAAGGCGATCGGCGATCGCAAGGGCATCCGCCGCTACGGTCATTCCTACGTTCCGCTCGACGAAGCGCTGTCGCGCGTCGTGATCGATTTTTCCGGCCGTCCGGGCCTCGAATTCCACGTGCCGTTCACGCGCGCGCGCATCGGCACGTTCGACGTCGACCTGTCGATCGAATTCTTCCGCGGCTTCGTGAACCATGCCGGCGTGACGCTGCATGTCGACAATCTGCGCGGCATCAACGCTCACCACCAGCTCGAAACGGTGTTCAAGGCGTTCGGGCGCGCGCTGCGCATGGCCGTCGAGCTCGACGAGCGCGCGGCCGGACAGATTCCGTCGACCAAGGGCAGTCTCTGACGCAACGGCCGTAGCAGGCTTTAACACAGGGTTTCACCGCCCCCAACGTCTCCAGGCCACTCACCTTCACGCGACTCATCGGGCAGGATCGCATTTGCCGGCACGTCGTTCGACGCCGCGCGGCGGCATCGATGGATCGAGGGCAGAGCGGCCAAACTTGAAATGAAAACTTCGATAGCGATTGTGGATTACGGAATGGGCAACCTGCGCTCGGTTGCCCAGGCACTGCGCCAAGCGGCGCCGGAAGCGGACGTGGCGATCGTCGATCGTCCGGAAGCGATCCGTGCGGCCGACCGCGTGGTGCTGCCCGGCCAGGGCGCGATGCCCGACTGCATGCGCAGTCTCGGCGCGTCCGGTCTGCAGGAAGCGGTCGTCGAGGCGTCGCGCAGCAAGCCGCTGATGGGCGTGTGCGTCGGCGAGCAGATGCTGTTCGACTGGAGCGCCGAGGGCGACACGCCGGGGCTGGGTCTGTTGCCAGGCAAGGTGGTGCGCTTCGAGCTCGAAGGCCGCCTACAGGACGACGGCTCGCGCTTCAAGGTCCCGCAGATGGGCTGGAACCGCGTGCGTCAGGCGCACCCGCATCCGCTGTGGGACGGTGTCGCCGACAACGCGTTCTTCTACTTTGTGCACAGCTACTACGTGGTGCCGGACAACCCGGCGCACACGTCGGGCGAGACGGTCTACGGCGTGCCCTTTACCTCGGCTGTCGCGCGGGATAACATTTTCGCCACCCAGTTTCACCCCGAAAAGAGCGCCGAAGCGGGTTTGCGCGTGTATCGCAACTTCGTGCACTGGAACCCGTGAACACCTTTCTTTATCCCGTTGCCGCGCGTGCGTCGCGCGGTGCCGCGGTCCTGCATCCGACCGGCGCCCCACTGGAGCGCCGAAAGAGTTGTACTAAACTAGCGAGACGGTATTGCGGCGGGCTGATCCGCCAGCCGCTGCCGCCGACCTTCAATCCACTCCCAGATAACACCCGATTGCTATGCTGCTGATTCCCGCCATCGACCTGAAAGATGGTCAGTGTGTACGCCTCAAACAGGGCGATATGGACCAGGCGACGATTTTCTCCGAGGAACCGGCGGCAATGGCCCGACATTGGGTCGACCGCGGCGCGCGTCGTCTGCATCTCGTCGATCTGAATGGCGCGTTCGCCGGCAAGCCGAAGAACGGCGATGCAATCCGGGCGATCATCGATGAAGTGGGCGGTGAAATTCCGGTTCAGCTCGGTGGTGGCATCCGCGACCTGAACACGATCGAGCGCTATCTGGACGACGGTTTGTCGTACGTAATCATCGGCACCGCGGCGGTGAAGAACCCCGGCTTCCTGCAGGACGCGTGCACCGCGTTCGGCGGCCACATCATCGTCGGTCTCGACGCGAAAGACGGCAAGGTCGCCACCGACGGCTGGAGCAAGCTGACCGGTCACGAAGTGGCCGACCTCGCGCGGAAGTTCGAGGACTACGGCTGCGAGTCGATCATCTACACCGACATCGGCCGTGACGGCATGCTGCAAGGCATCAACATCGAAGCGACGGTGCGCCTTGCGCGCGCGGTCAAGATTCCGGTGATCGCGAGCGGTGGTCTGTCGAACCTCGCGGACATCGAATCGCTGTGCGAAGTCGAAGGCGAGGGCATCGAAGGCGTGATCTGCGGCCGCGCGATCTATTCGGGCGACCTCGACTTCGCGGCCGCGCAGACGCTCGCGGACAAGCTGCGCGAAGCGGACGACGCTTAAGCGCGGCGTCGGCCGCGTTTGCCGGGAAGCTTGCGCCGTGTGCGGCGTGGCACTCACCTTCGGCTTGCGGCACTCGCTCGACCGACGGTTTGCCGGGTAGCGCGCTTCACTCGATCACGCAACCGGGACCTCGCCGGCCCGCGGCCAGCACTCCACTCGCGGCGCGACGCAACCGCTCGCGCCGGCACTGTGCCGCTTGCCCGCAAGCGAGCGGCCTCATCAGCGGTATTGGCAGAATTGCACGATCATGGCTCTAGCTAAACGCATCATCCCCTGTCTCGACGTCACCGCGGGCCGCGTGGTCAAGGGCGTCAACTTCGTCGAACTGCGCGACGCCGGCGACCCGGTCGAAATCGCGCGCCGTTACGACGACCAGGGCGCCGACGAACTGACGTTCCTCGACATCACCGCGACCTCGGATCAGCGCGACCTGATCCTGCCGATCATCGAGGCGGTCGCCTCGCAGGTGTTCATTCCGCTGACGGTCGGCGGCGGCGTGCGCGCGGTCGAAGACGTGCGGCGCCTTCTGAACGCGGGCGCGGACAAGATCAGCATGAACTCGTCGGCGGTCGCGAATCCGCAGCTCGTGAAGGACGCGACCGACAAATACGGCTCGCAGTGCATCGTCGTCGCGATCGACGCGAAGCGCGTGTCCGCCGACGGCGAAACGCCGCGCTGGGAAGTGTTCACGCACGGCGGGCGCAAGGCCACTGGTCTCGACGCGGTCGAATGGGCGCGGAAGATGGCCGAACTCGGCGCCGGCGAAATCCTGCTGACCAGCATGGATCGCGACGGCACCAAGAGCGGCTTCGACCTTGCGCTGACGCGCGCGGTGTCGGACGCGGTGCCGGTATCGGTGATCGCCTCGGGCGGCGTCGGCAATCTGCAGCATCTCGCCGACGGCATCAAAAGCGGTCACGCGGATGCGGTGCTGGCCGCGAGCATCTTCCACTACGGCGAACACACGGTCGGCGAGGCCAAGCGCTTCATGGCCGACCAGGGCATTTCCGTGAGGTTGTGACGTGACGAATCCTTCGGCAGTGAACTGGCTCGACAAGGTCAAGTGGGACGCGAACGGCCTCGTGCCGGTGATCGCGCAAGAAGCGTCGACCAACGACGTGCTGATGTTCGCGTGGATGAACCGCGAGGCCCTCGCGAAGACCGTCGAGACCGGCCGCGCGGTGTATTTCTCGCGTTCGCGCCAGCGCCTGTGGTTCAAGGGCGAGGAGTCGGGCCACGTGCAGCATGTGCACGAAGTGCGGCTCGATTGCGACGAAGACGTCGTACTGCTGAAAGTCGAGCAGGTGTCGGGCATCGCATGCCACACCGGCCGCCACTCGTGCTTTTTCCAGAAATTCGAAGGCTCGGTGGACGACGGCGACTGGCAGGCCGTCGATCCCGTGCTGAAAGACCCCGAACACATCTACAAATGACGCAATCCATGCAAAACCCGTCGCCCGCCGAGGCTTCCACGCTCGACACGCTGCTGCGCCTCGCGGCGGTGATCGATGGCCGCAAGGGCGGCGATCCAGACACCTCGTACGTCTCGCGCCTGTTCCACAAGGGCGACGACGCGATTCTGAAGAAGATCGGCGAAGAAGCCACCGAAGTTGTGCTGGCCGCAAAGGACACGCGCCACGGCGGCGCGCCGAAGGCGCTGGTCGGCGAGGTCGCGGACCTGTGGTTCCACTGCCTCGTGATGTTGTCGCATTTCAATCTGAGCCCCGCCGACGTGATCGCCGAACTCGAGCGTCGCGAAGGCCTGTCGGGCATCGAGGAAAAGGCGCTGCGCAAGAGCCGCGAGCGTGAGGAAAACGGCGACTGAGCAGCCGGAGCGGAAATCTGGCGTTTCCGCTTGAACTCGCGCGCGCTGGCACCTATATAGCGGTAACCGCACCTTCGTGAGGACGCAAGCATGGAACAGCCGCAAGGAAGCTATCCGCCGCCGGTCTACCGCCACGCGATGGAGCCTGAGCGGGAGCGCAGCCTGCGCACGCTCACGCACGTGCTGTACGCGCTGTATGCGGTCCATTGGCTGACCGGCGGGCTCACCATCCTGATCGCGATCATCATCAACTACGTGAAACGGCCAGACGTGGCCGGCACGCCGTACGAAGCGCACTTCGAATGGCAGATTCGCACGTTCTGGATGGGCCTCGTCGGCTATGCGATCGGCGCGTTGCTATTGGTCGTCGTGATCGGCATTCCGGTGCTGTGGGCGGTCAGCATATGGATGTTGTACCGTATTATCAAAGGCTGGCTGTATCTGTACGATAACAAGCCATTCGCGAATCCGGCCGGCTGGGTCTGAACGCTAGCCGGTCCGAACGCGCGGACCGGCAGTCGGGTCGAACCTCGTCGCGTGCGGCTTCGCTCGCCTAAGTCATACCGCGTCAGGAATACGATGAGTCACGATCCGAACTGTCTTTTCTGCAAGATTGCCGCTGGCGAAATCCCGTCAACCAGAGTCCACGAAGACGACGAGTTCGTCGCCTTCCGCGACATCCGTCCGGCGGCCGAAACGCATGTGCTGGTGATCCCTCGCAAGCACATTGCAACGCTGTCGAACTGCACGGAAAGCGACGCGCCTCTGCTTGGTAGAATGCTTGTCTTGGCCGCTCGACTGGCCGAGCAATTGGGGGTCGCGTATAGCGGCGGCGAAACGGGCTTTCGCACGGTAATCAATACCGGTCCGGGCGGTGGTCAGGAGGTGTATCACCTGCACGCGCACATTCTCGCGGGACCGCGCCCGTGGCATCGCATGGGTTGAGCGGGGGCGCATGGGTTGCACGCGCCGCGTAGCGAGAGCACACCGCTGCGAGTTTTGGTCGAGGACAATAGCGCCGCCGTTATTTTTACCGCTGTGTAATACCGTCGACGTGATCGCCTGACCACAATGACGGCGATTCACACTGCGGCGCACCTTGCGAGCGCGGTGGCGCGACCTGCGGTAACGTAGAGATAGAGGCAGACGAAGCGCACGCGCTTCAGGTTAGGCAAATTTGCCGCATCGAGATGCGGCGTCGGGGTTAAGGAGAGTAGTCATGGGTTCGTTGAGTATTTGGCATTGGTTGATCGTCCTGTTGATCGTCGCACTCGTGTTCGGCACGAAGAAGCTGCGCAACATCGGCAGCGATCTGGGCGGCGCTGTGAAGGGCTTCAAGGAAGGCATGAAGGAAGCCGAATCGCCGTCGGCCGACGCGCAACAGCAGCGCGAGCTGCCGCGCAACGGCGCGGTGGACGTCGAAGCGAAAGAAAAGACGCAGCAATCGGGCGATTACCGCTAAGCCGCGGCGTTTGCGCCGTTCCCGCGTTTCTGACGGACATTCCACTTCATGCTGGACCTCGGTCTAACCAAGATGGCGCTGATCGGCGTCGTCGCGCTGGTCGTCCTCGGGCCTGAGCGCCTGCCGCGTGTCGCCCGCACGGCTGGCGCGCTGTTCGGCCGCGCACAGCGGTACATCAACGACGTGAAGGCCGAAGTCACGCGCGAAATCGAGCTCGACGAATTGCGGCGCATGAAGACCGAGTTCGAGAAGGCCGCGAGCAACGTCGAAACGACAGTTCAGGATAATCTGCGCAAGCATGAGAATGAACTGAACGAGGCGTGGAAGAGTGGTACGTCGGTGTCGCCGAGCATCGCCGGCGGCGCGCTCGAAGACGCCGGCAGCGGCGTCAGCGGCAGCGCCGGTGCCGACTCGTGGCCCGTCAGTACGCCGGCCGCCGCGCCCAAACGCAAGACCTGGCGCGTCCAGCAGAGCGCCACCCCCACCTGGTACAAGCGAGCGAGCCTGCGCCGCACGCGCGTGCAGTCGGGCGCCGCGCGCGTTGCGCGGCACACACCTGCCAACCTGCGTCGTCCGACGCGGTTTTTCTGATGTTCAGATCGACAATCTCTAACCGAGGGCCGGTGTGAGCGACCCCCAGCAATCCCAGAACGAAGGCGCCGAAGAGACCTTCATTTCCCACCTCGTCGAACTGCGTGACCGCATCATCCGTGCGGGGCTCGCCGTCATCGTCGTGTTTATCGGGCTCGTGTACTGGGCACCGGATATCTTCAGATTGCTCGCGCGTCCGCTGATGATGAATCTGCCGAAGGACGGCAAGATGATCGTCACCGACGTCACCGGCTCGTTCTTCGTGCCGATGAAGGTGACGATGCTGGTCGCTTTCGTGATCGCGCTGCCGGTCGTGCTGTACCAGATCTGGGCGTTCGTCGCGCCGGGGCTCTATCAGCACGAGAAGAAGCTGGTCGCGCCGCTGGTGGCGAGCAGCTACACGCTGTTCCTGTGCGGCATGGCGTTCGCGTACTTCGTCGTGTTTCCGACCATCTTCCGCGTGATGGCGCACTACAACGCGCCGCTCGGCGCGGAAATGACAACCGATATCGACAATTACCTGAGCTTCGTGCTGACGATGTTCATCGCGTTCGGTGTCACCTTCGAGGTGCCGATCGTCGTCGTCCTGTTGGTGCGGATGAACGTGGTAACGCTGAAGAAGCTGAAGGAGATCCGGCCGTATGTGATCGTCGGCGCGTTCGTGGTGTCGGCCGTCGTAACGCCGCCCGACGTGTTTTCGCAGCTGATTCTCGCGGTTCCGCTGATTCTGCTGTACGAAGCCGGCATCGTCGCGGCGCGCTTGATCGTCGGCAAGCAGCCGGTGGTCGTCGAGGATGCGAGTCCGCCGCCGTCTAGTTGAGGTGCCGCGAGCCGGTGCCGGGCGGGCGTCAAATGAAAAGGGCAGTCCATCGGACTGCCCTTTTTCGTTGCGTTGAGTCGCGGCCTTGACCTCAACCGCCCTCGTCATCCGGCTGATCGCCGCCGTTTTCGTCTTCCGGCTGTTTCGGCGGCGGCGGGCGTTTGCCGATCATCACGTCGAGATCGATCTGATGGCCTTTGCGCACCAGATGGACTTTTGCCGCCGTGCCTGGCTTGATCTGCGCGATCACGTTCAACAGGCGCGTGGTATCGGTGATCACCTGGCCGTTCACGCTAGTCAGAATGTCGCCGGGCTTGATGCCCGCGCGGTCGGCCGGGCCGCTTTTCAGCACCCCGGCGACGATCGCGCCCGACTTCTGATCGAGCCCGAACGACTCCGCGATCTCCGGCGTCACGTCCTGCGGTTCGACACCGATCCAGCCGCGCGTGACCGTACCGGTCGTGATGATGCTCTCGAGCACGCTGCGCGCGGTCGACACCGGAATCGCGAAGCCGATGCCGAGCGAGCCGCCCGAGCGCGAGTAGATCGCGGTGTTGATACCGAGCAGATTGCCGTTCACGTCGACGAGCGCACCGCCCGAGTTGCCGGGGTTGATCGGCGCGTCGGTCTGGATGAAGTTTTCGAACGTATTGATGCCGAGGTGGTTGCGGCCCAGCGCGCTGACGATGCCCATCGTCACGGTCTGCCCGACGCCGAACGGATTACCGATCGCCAGCACGACGTCGCCGACGCGGATCTGGTCCATCCGGCCGAGCGTGATGGTGGGCAGATTGCTCATGTTGACCTTGAGCACCGCCAGATCGGTTTCCGGGTCGATGCCGATGACCTTCGCGCTGGCGGTGCGGCCGTCGGCGAGCGCGACTTCGATCTGATCGGCGCCGTCGACGACGTGCTGGTTCGTTAGAATGTAACCTTCCGAACTCACTATCACGCCTGAGCCGAGGTTCGAGGCAGGCTGCTCCTGCTGCTTGCGATTGTTCCTGTCGCCGAAGAAGTAGCGGAACAGCGGATCTTTGGCGCGCGGGTCGGGCGGCAGCGAGCCATCCTTGCTGGAGAACACGTTGACGACCGCGGGCATCGCCTTTTGCGCCGCTTCGGCATAGGACGTTTCGGCATGCCCTTTGCTGATGCCCGGCGCCACTTCCCGCAGCGCCACGATCGGTTCGGCGAGTTGTCTGCCGAATTGTGCTTGACGCTGCAGCCACTGCGGTTTGAGGGTCGCAATGATGAACATCAGCGCCAACAGCACCGTCACCGCTTGGGCAAATAACAGCCAAAAGCGTCTAAGCATCTGAAGACAAGAGGTCTATATGGATCGGATTGAACTTGAATTGTACTTGAACAATCTCCTTGAAACCGCGCGCTTCAAGGACTATTGCCCGAACGGACTGCAGGTCGAAGGCCGCCGCCGGATCAACAAACTCGCGACCGGCGTGACCGCGTCGGTGGCCTTCCTCGAGGCCGCGCTCGACTGGGGCGCGGACGCCGTGCTGGTCCATCACGGCTACTTCTGGCGCAACGAGGCGCCGCAGATCACCGGCCGCAAGCATGCTCGACTGAAGCTGCTGCTCGCCAACGACCTGAACCTGTTCGCCTATCACCTGCCGCTCGACGATCACCCCGATTTCGGCAACAACGCGCAGATCGGCGAGAAGATGGGCTGGATCAGCGACGCACGTTTCGGCGACAACGATCTCGGCTGGCTCGCCACGTTGCCGATGCCGATTTCGCTGTCGCACCTGAGCGCGGAAATCGAGCAGACGCTGGGCCGCACGCCGCTCGTGTTCGGCGATCCCGATATGCAGCTGCGCCGCGTCGGCTGGTGCACGGGCGCCGCGCAAGGGATGTTCGACGCGGCGATCAACGCGGGCGTCGACGCCTACGTGACTGGCGAAGTATCGGAGTCGGTGATGCATACGGCGGCGGAAAGCGGCGTCGCGTTTCTCGCGGCCGGCCACCACGCGACCGAACGCTTCGGCGTGCAGGCGGTGGGCAAGCATCTGTCCGAATCGTTCGATATCGAACACCTGTTTATCGACATTCCGAATCCCGTTTGAATTGCGAATTGCATTAACGAAGAAAAAGGCGCGAATACCGTAGAAGGCACTTAAAAGGAGGTACAAAAAAGTTAGCGATCGGTACGGACAAACCCTGAGTTATCAAGGGCTTCGCACGGTTTTTGGCAATCGGCCCTTGTAAATGGCGACTCCATTCGAGCAAACTAGCGGCGGTAGAAGCGACGTGAAGGAAAAATCCAACTCAGAAGTGGGGCGTGTGATGCGAGACAAAGAAGAGGAACGCGTCGATGGCAGCCGCCGTAACTGGCTGGTAGCGACGACCGTAGCAGGCGGCATAGGAGGTGTTGCCGTTGTCGTACCGTTTGTTAGTTCGTTTGCACCATCCGAAAAGGCCAAGGCCGCAGGGGCCCCGGTCGAAGTCGATATCAGTGGTCTGAAGCCCGGCGACATGATGACGGTCGCCTGGCGTGGCAAGCCGGTGTGGATCATCAACCGCACCGACCGCATGCTCGCCGATGTTCAAAAAGCCGATAGCCAGGTAGCGGACCCCCACACGGAGAATCCCTTCTCGATGCCGCTGCCGGACTACTGCAACAACGAATTCCGTTCACGCGCCGAGAACAAGCATCTGCTGGTTGCCGTCGCCGTTTGTACGCATCTGGGCTGCACGCCGACGCCGCGATTCCAGGAAGGCCCGCAGGCCAATCTGCCCGACGACTGGCCCGGCGGCTTTCTGTGCCCGTGCCACGGCTCGACCTACGACATGGCCGGCCGCGTCTTTAAGAACAAACCCGCCCCGCAGAACCTCGACATCCCACGCTTCATGTTCACGTCGGCGACGGCCCTTGTGATCGGGAAGGACGAAAAAGGAGAAGCGTAATGGCGAGCGAACACGAAGTAGAGACGACCGGGCTGGCTGGTTGGATCGACCAGCGCTTCCCGATGACTGCCACGTGGAAGAAGCACGTTTCCGAGTACTACGCGCCGAAGAACTTCAACTTCTGGTACTTCTTCGGTTCGCTTGCATTGCTGGTGCTGGTCAACCAGATCGTCACCGGCATCTGGCTGACGATGAACTACAAGCCCGATGCGACGCTTGCGTTTGCGTCGGTCGAGTACATCATGCGCGAGGTGCCGTGGGGTTGGCTGATCCGCTACATGCACTCGACGGGTGCGTCGATGTTCTTCGTCGTCGTGTATCTGCACATGTTTCGCGGGCTTTTGTATGGCTCCTACCGCAAGCCGCGCGAGCTGGTGTGGATTTTCGGCTGCCTGATCTTCCTGTGTCTGATGGCCGAGGCGTTCTTCGGCTACCTGCTGCCGTGGGGCCAGATGTCGTTCTGGGGCGCGCAGGTGATCGTGAATCTGTTCTCGGCGATTCCGTTCATCGGTCCTGATCTGTCGCTGTGGATTCGCGGCGACTACGTCGTCTCCGACGTCACGCTGAACCGCTTCTTCGCGTTCCACGTGATCGCGATTCCGCTGGTGCTGGTCGGCCTCGTGATCGCGCACCTCGTCGCGCTGCACGAAGTCGGCTCGAACAACCCGGATGGCATCGAGATCAAGGCGAAGAAGGGGCCGGATGGCGTGCCGCTCGACGGTATTCCGTTCCACCCGTACTACTCGGTGCACGACTTCATGGGTGTGGCGATCTTCCTGCTGATCTTCGCGGCGATCATCTTCTTCGGGCCGGAAATGGGCGGGTACTTCCTTGAAGCGAACAACTTCGTTCCCGCGAATCCGCTGCAGACGCCGCCGGAAATTGCGCCAGTCTGGTACTTCACCGCTTTTTATGCGATGCTGCGCGCCACCACCGATCCATTCAAGATCGTGCTGATGATCGTCATCGCGCTACTCGGGTTGCTCGCGCTGGTGCGCGCACGCGGCAAGTGGAAGATCGGGTTGCCGGTTCTCGCGGTGCTGGTGATCGTCGCGATGGTATTCACCGAATCGAAGTTCTGGGGCGTCGTGGTGATGGGCAGCGCGGTGATTTCGCTCTTCTTCCTGCCGTGGCTGGACCGCTCGCCGGTCAGGTCGATTCGCTACCGGCCGTTCTTCCACAAGGTTTTCTTCGGGATCTTCGTGATCGCGTTCCTTACGCTCGGCTTCCTCGGCACGCGGCCGCCATCGCCCGCCGCGACGCTGATCGCGCAGATCTGCGCGCTGGTCTACTTCGCTTTTTTCCTCGGCATGCCCTTCTGGACGCGGCTTGGCAAGTTCAAGCAGCCACCGGAACGGGTGCGGTTCAAGCCTCACTAATCGCGAGCCAGGAGAACACGAAGATGAAAAAACTGCTTTCGATGTGCGCGCTGGTCGGCGCGACTGTGCTTGCGCTGCTGGCCGCTCCGGTCCACGCGGACGAGAATTTCCCGCTCAATCGCGCGCCGGACAACACGAACAATTTCGCTTCTTTGCAGCGCGGCGCGCAATTGTTTGTAAACTACTGCCTGAATTGCCACAGCGCGAACCTGATGCGCTACAACCGCCTGACCGATCTCGGCATTACGCCGAACGAAGTCCAGGCGAATCTGCTGTTCACCACCGACAAGGTCGGCAACACGATGACCGTGGCGATGCGCCCGGACGACGCGAAAGCGTGGTTCGGGGCGACGCCGCCGGATTTGTCGGTGGAGGCGCGGGCGCGGGGCACGGACTGGCTGTACACGTATCTGCGCAGTTTTTACCGCGACGATACGCGGCCGACCGGCTGGAACAATCTGGTGTACGAGAACGTGAGCATGCCTCACGTGCTGTGGCAGCTTCAGGGGCAGCGAGCGGCAAAATTCGGTGATGAAACCGACGAAAAAACCGGCGAAAAGGTACACAAATTCCTCGGTTTCCAGCAACTCACTCCGGGGACGATGTCGCCGGTAGATTATGATTCTGCTGTGGCCGACCTCGTGTCGTACCTGTCATGGATGTCCGAACCGACGCAGCAAACCCGCAAGCAACTTGGCGTGTGGGTGCTGTTGTTCCTCGGTATCCT
The DNA here is from genome assembly GCF_040948665.1 of Paraburkholderia sp. BR14320. NCBI lineage: Bacteria > Pseudomonadati > Pseudomonadota > Betaproteobacteria > Burkholderiales > Burkholderiaceae > Paraburkholderia > Paraburkholderia sp. BR14320. The sequence continues at coordinate 55,348 of NZ_JBFPKG010000016.1, read as the reverse complement.
GAGCTTTTTCGCCTGGCGACTGAACGCCGCGTACTGGAAACATATCAAATAATCACGCCGCTACACGGCGTGGGGCCGGCGCCAGGAAAGACCTGCTGAACGGTTTTTCCGTGCGCTGGCCCTTCAGCTTTTTGAGGAAACGTAAACATGATGGTTCTGTATTCCGGCACTACTTGCCCGTTCTCCCAGCGTTGCCGGCTGGTGTTGTTCGAAAAGGGCATGGACTTCGAGATCCGCGACGTCGACCTGTTCAACAAGCCGGAAGACATCGCCGTGATGAATCCGTATGGTCAGGTGCCGATTCTCGTCGAACGGGACCTGATTCTGTACGAATCGAACATCATCAACGAGTACATCGACGAGCGCTTCCCGCACCCGCAGCTGATGCCGGCCGATCCGGTGCAGCGCGCGCGGGCACGCCTGTTCCTGCTCAACTTCGAGAAAGAGCTGTTCGTCCACGTCGGCACGCTCGAAAACGAGAAGGGCAAGGCAGCGGAGAAGAATCACGAGAAGGCGCGCCTCGCGATCCGCGATCGCCTGACGCAGCTCGCGCCGATCTTCCTGAAAAACAAGTACATGCTCGGCGAAGAGTTCTCGATGCTCGACGTCGCGATCGCACCGCTGCTGTGGCGCCTCGACCACTACGGTATCGAGCTGTCGAAGAACGCCGCACCGCTGATGAAGTACGCCGAGCGCATTTTTAGCCGCCCGGCATATATCGAAGCGCTGACGCCGTCGGAAAAGGTGATGCGTCGTTGAGTTTGGCTTTGGTGCGCGGGCGCCGCATCGCTTCGATGCGCACCCGCGTCCGCAAGAGGACTGTTGATGCAAGAGATTTCCACGAAGCCTTATCTGCTGCGCGCGCTTTATGAGTGGTGCACGGATAACGGCTACACACCGCACATCGCGGTCCGCGTCGACAATCAGACGCGCGTGCCGCGTCAGTTCGTGCGAGACAACGAGATCGTGTTGAACATCAGCTTCGAGGCGACCAGCCAGCTGCAGATGGGCAACGAGTGGATCGAGTTTAACGCGCGCTTCTCCGGCAAGTCGCACAAGATCGAAGTGCCGGTCGCCAATATTCTCGCGATCTACGCGCGCGAGAACGGCCAGGGTATGGCGTTCCCGGTGGAATCGGCGGGCGGCGAGGCTCAGGATTCCGGCGCGGATGCCGCGGACGAAGCCGAGACGCCGGCGGCGCCGCGCGCCGTCGAAACCGCGCCGGCCGACCCGGCCGCGGCCAGCGACGCCGACGACAAACCGCAACCCGACGATGATGGATCGAAAGGTGGCGGAAGGGCTCGCCTTAAGATCGTGAAATGAAGTAGAATCACGGCCTCATGCCGGCTTAGCTCATCAGGTAGAGCGCTTGACTTGTAATCATGAGGTGGCGGGTTCGAGTCCTGCAGCCGGCACCAGATTGCTTTATCAGCAGTAACTGGAAATCCTTAAAAACCCCGTCGAAGCACACGCTTCGGCGGGGTTTTTCTTTTTCGGCGGTCGAGTCGGCAAGCCAGACGACTTGACCTCGCCGCCGTTCATCCACAGCGCCGATCCGGTCATCTAGCGTGCTGCTGGCGATATGACGAAAGCCATCAGCTCCGCAATTTCCTCCGCTGTGCCATAGCGCGAGATGCCAGCAACGGCAGACAGAGATCGAGATCGACACCGAGCGCTTTCACGCCGGCCTGCTCGGGCTAGGACGTCGTTTCGTCGAGATTCGGTCGATTGCGCGCCGCCGGCACGTTCGAATCAAAATCGCCCGACCCGCGTGCGCGACAGTTGTTTTCATCTGCCGAGGGCGGTTTTTTCGTCTTTCGCCCATGCCGGAAAGACGTGAATGCGGCGTGAGGTGAGCCGCCGGATGGCTCAAAAATCCCGATAATCTCTTTCACCTTGTCGATAGTAGACGTTTTAGTCTGCAATCGGCGCGCCAAAATGCAGCGCGGCCTAAGGTGCGACGTCTGATGGCTCAAAAATCACGATATCTCCTTCACCTTGTCGATCTTGGACGTTTTAGTATCCGTTTGCCAAACTTCGCTCCTATCGCAGCGAAAGGTGAGCCACTGAATGGCAGTAAATTCACGATATCTCTTTCACCTTGTCGATTATGGACTATGAAGTCTGAATATGGCCGCGAAATGCCACCCCGTGCGCTAAGGTGCGCCGCCGAACGGCTCAAAAATCACAATAGCTCTTTCACCTTGTCCATTGTGGACTTGGGTGTCCAAATTCGGCGCGTCTAAACTTACCTGATCATCGTCCCCAATCTATGCCGCGCCGCGAAGCCGCACGGCGGCGGTACGGTACTATTCGGGCGTCGCCCCGGGATGGCGGGCAGCCGCCAGACGTTCCGGTCCGCTGCCGCGGTTAACGTCGCCGGCGACGTCACATCGACTCCATTGCACCATGACCAGCCCCGCAACTCTCACTTGGCCCGAAGCCGACGGCCCGCGCACCGCACGCTGGCGCTCCGAAGCGGCCGTGCCGCCGCCGAAGCGCGTCGTCGTCGCCGACGACCGCACCACTGCCGATTCGGCCTACCGCCTCGCCTGCGAAGGCACCGCGCTGTTGTGGCACGGCGACTTCCAGAACGCGCGCCAACTGTTGCAGGCGGTCACGCGTCGGCTCGAACGCAAGCCGCGCAAGCAAGGCGCGACACCGCTCGACGCGTTCAACCTGCATCGGCAGGCGCAGTCGCAGCGCGCGCGCACGCTCGGCATGATCCTGATTCCGCTCGATGCGGACTACGGCATTTCCCTGCGCCGCGCGCCCGACGTGCGACAGGCCTGCATCGAAGCGTACGGACCGGCGACCGGCGAGGCGTCGGTCGTGTCGTTGCGCGAGTTGCTCGGTTTGATCGGCGCGCACGAATGGCGCAAGAAGGGTGTCGAGATCGCGGCGCTCGGCGAGCGCATTCATCCGCATTACGGCGTGTTCTCACCGGTGCGCGGCGAGTACGTCGATCTGGTCGCGCGCACGGCGCTACCGTCGCTGGACCTCGCATTCGATATCGGCACCGGCACCGGCGTGCTGGCCGCGTTGCTGGCTAAACGCGGCGTGCGCAAGATCGTCGCGACGGACCAGGATGCGCGCGCGCTGGCGTGTGCGCGTGAAAATCTCGTCCGTCTTGGGTACGCCGGGCAGGTCGAGATCGTACAGGCCGATCTGTTTCCGGACGGCCGGGCACCGCTCGTCGTCTGCAATCCGCCGTGGGTGCCGGCGCGGCCCGCGTCGCCGCTCGAATACGCGGTCTATGACCCGGACAGCCGGATGCTGCTCGGCTTCCTGAACGGGCTCGCCGATCATCTGACGCCGGGCGGCGAGGGCTGGCTGATCATTTCGGATTTCGCCGAGCACCTCGGCTTGCGCACGCGCGAATGGCTGTTGGCGGCGATCGAGCAGGCGGGGCTCAGTGTGGTGGGACGCGAGGACATTCGTCCACGGCATCCGAAGGCCAGCGATCAGAACGATCCGCTGTATGTTGCGCGAGCCGCCGAGATCACGTCGTTGTGGCGGCTCAAGGTGCGGTGACGGCGAGTGCGCGCGTCACGCCGATGCGCGGCGCGCGTCCAGATACGCGCATGCGCCCCGGCCGGCCACCAGCCCGCTGGCAAAACAGGCCGTCAGCAGATAACCGCCGGTCGGTGCTTCCCAGTCGAGCATTTCGCCCGCGCAGAATGCGCCGGGCATCCGGTCGATCATCAGATGCGCGTCCAGCGCCTCGAAGGGGATGCCACCCGCCGTGCTGATCGCTTCGTCGATCGGTCGCGCGCGCAGCAGTCGCACCGGCAGCGCCTTGATCTCCTGGGCGAGGCCGCGCGCGTCGGCGAATGCTTCTTTCGACAGAATCTCGTGCAACAGCGCCAGCTTGACGCCGCCGATGCCGATCCGCCCATGCAGATGACTCGCGATCGAGCGTGAGCCGCGCGGCCGCGTCACTTCCTCGATGACTCGCTCGAGCGGCAGGCCCGGCAGGAGATCCAGCGAGATGGTGACCTCACCGTCGGCCAGAATCCGCTCGCGGATCGGCGCCGACAGCGCGTAAATCAGGCTCCCTTCGAGGCCGGTTTCGGTCAGAAGTATTTCACCTTGTCGATTGTGGACTTTTCCGTCTACATCGGTGAAGGAGATCGCGATCGTCTTGATCGGCTGACCGGCGAAACGCTCGCGCAGATACGGGCTCCAGTCCGCGTCGAAGCCGCAGTTCGCGGGGCGCAGCGGCGTCACCGGCACTTCGCGCGACGTCATCAGCGGCACCCACGCGGCGTCGGAGCCGAGCCGCGGCCAACTCCCGCCGCCGAGCGCGAACACGACCGCGTCGTAGCGCACCGTCTGTTCACCGTCGGGCGTGGCGAAGCGCAGCGCGTGCGCGGCGTTGTCTTCCGACACTGACGCCCAGCCGTTCCACTTGTGACGCATGTGGAACTGCACGCCCGCTTCGCGCAGCCGATGCAGCCACGCGCGCAGCATCGGTGCGGCCTTCATGTCGGACGGAAACACGCGCCCCGAACTGCCGACGAACGTCTCAACGCCCAACTCGCGCAACCAGGCGCGCAGCGCGTCGGGACCGAATGCGTCGAGCAGCGGCGCGATGCGCCCGCGGCGCTCGCCATAGCGGTCGAGAAACGGCTCGAGCGCTTCCGAATGCGTGATGTTCATGCCGCCTTTGCCCGCCATCAGGAATTTGCGGCCGACCGACGGCATCGCGTCATATACGTGGACTTGCACGCCGCGCCGGGCAAGCGTCTCGGCGGCCATCAGGCCGGCGGGGCCGCCGCCGATTACGGCGACGCGGGTGGAATCGAGCGAGGAGGGCATGCGGTTCGGCGAATCTGCGGGGGGAAAGGCGGTGCGCCGCCAGCGACCGAACGGACGGGCGGCGCGAAGGGCGTTATTGTCACACCGCGCGCGGCGCGCGGCAAACGCCGTCGAACGCAGTCGAACTTCGTTCACCGCTTGGCTCGCGCCGCACGCGACCTATACTTTTCACACATCTTCCATCGGACGTCGTTCGCGTCGTTCCCCCGCGTCAATCCCCATCACATCACTTGCGACGCAGCCACTGCGGCGCGCTCACTGCCGCGCGCCGGCAGCCGACGCCCATCGCCTGTCGAATCGATGGAAGAGTCGATCGTCTGGTTCAAGGAGATTGTCATGACCCGCAAATACATCGACTGCCGCGAATTTCCGAGCGAAATGAACTGCACCGTCGCGATGTCCGCCGACAGCGACAGCGAGCTGCTCGAAGCCGCGGTCCAGCATGCCGTCAGCGTTCACAAGCACGCGGATTCGCCGGAGCTGCGCGCGCAGCTGAAGACGCTATTTCATGAGGGAACGCCGCCGGCCGAGGCGCCGCGCGCTTGAGATACCCGTGCAAGGGGAGTGTGGAAGCCCGCGTCGCGAGCGGCATCTAGCCGCCGCGCGCGGTCGTGTAGCAGCAGTGTTGTGGTGAACGCGATACGCGAAACGCGATACCAAGCCATCCTAACCGAGATGCCGACGCGCTAGCCCGGATACGCCTCATCGACCTTCAGTCCGGCGAGCTTGAAGATCACCCGCAACGTCTGCGGCTTGATGTCGCGTCGCGACGCGAGCGTCGTCATCACGAAGTCGAGCACCTTGGCGTACTTGAGCATCGTCAGGCAAGTTTCGAGGTCGACGTTGCCGTCGCGCATGACCTCGGCGAGCCGCAGCATTTCCGTGGAGATGTCGCGAGCCATCTCCAGTTCGAGTTGCTGTTTCTCCGACCATGCCGGCGCGGTGGTCAGCTTCGCCAGCATTTCCTGAAACTTCTGTTCGACATTTCCGTTGGGTACCGTATCCATTGCCGCCTCTTCTGTGATCATCCGAGCGCGCGACCGGTTGCGAAGCCGGCCGCTGCTGGTTACGTAACGTTCGGCCCGCGTTGCGGGACCGCTCTCCCCACATGCATCCGCTTCGCGTGTCCGGTCGCACGGCCGGACAGCCTCCTGTTTTCGGCGACACGGCCTGCGCCCGCGGGCTCAGCCGGCGCGCAAGCTGTTTTCAGCCATTATCGAGACACTTCCGCACGGCGCCTGTCGAGCAGGAAGTGTTCCCAGCAGAGCACCGATGTCGCGTGGTCCGCGCGGCGTGCTCGCTGGGAATGTCGCAGTTTGGGTAAACTGGCAGTAACTTTTCTCTTTTTCCGTCATCTGTCGCACGTTCGCGCTGCGATTGATGGCGACCCACACGATGTCCGGCAAAACCCACGAAATCCGTCCCAACCAGTCCGTCGAACTGCTCAAAGAGCTCCACATCCTCACGCGCGACGGCAAGATGAATCAGGACAGCCGTCGCAAGCTGAAGCAGGTCTACCACCTGTTCCAGTTCATCGAGCCGCTGCTCAAGGACCTGAAGGACCAGCAGGGCTCGCTGACGCTCGTCGATCACGGCGCGGGCAAGTCATACCTCGGTTTTATCCTCTACGACCTGTTTTTCAAGGAGTTTCAGGACGCCGCTGGTGGGGCTTCGCACATTTATGGCATCGAAACGCGCGAAGAGCTGGTGACGAAGTCCGAAGAGCTGGCGGCGCGGCTCGGCTTCAAGGGGATGTCGTTTCTGAATCTGTCGGTGGCCGAGTCGATCACGTCGACGCGGCTGCCCGCCGAAATCGACATCGTGACCGCGCTGCACGCGTGCAATACCGCCACCGACGACGCGATCCGTTTCGCGCTCGAAAAGCACGCGAAGTACATCGTCGTCGTGCCGTGCTGCCAGGCCGAGGTGGCCGGCGTGCTGCGGCAGAACAAGGGCAAGGCGCTGAAGAACGCGCTCACGGAAATCTGGCGGCATCCGCTGCACACGCGCGAATTCGGCAGTCAGATCACGAACGTGCTGCGCTGTCTGCAACTCGAGGCGCATGGCTATCAGGTCAGCGTGACCGAGCTGGTCGGCTGGGAACACTCGATGAAAAACGAGCTGATCATCGCGCAGTACAAGGATCTGCCACGGCGCCGGCCGGCTGAGCGGCTCGGCGAAGTGCTGGACACGCTCGGGCTCGATGCGCTGAAGGAGCGGTTTTTCGTGCCGGCCTGAGGCGCAGCCTGGCGCTTCACCTAGCGCTTCATCAACGCATCCCAGCCGGCGAGGCCAATGCGCCGCAGCGTTTCCTGATTGCGCTCGTAAATCTCTTCGGCGTCGGGAAAGGCCTGTACCGCCCGCTCGATGCTGTCTTCACGCAGCAGATGCAGGATCGGATAGGGCGCCCGGTTCGTGTAGTTTTCGATGTCGTCGGGCTCGCTGCCTTCGAACTGGTAGCGCGGATGGAAGCTCGCGATCTGAATCACGCCTTCGAGCCGCAGTTGCTGGATCAGGCGGTCGGCGAAGAACAGGCAGTCGTTGAAGTCGAGAAAGTCGCCGAACGCGCGCGGCAGGATCAGCAGCGTCGTGTCGATGGCGGCGGGGTCGGCGGCGACGAGCGTCTGCAGTTCAGCTTCCAGGTCGGAGAGTACCGCTTCGAGCGTGTCCGCTTCGCTCACCGCATAGCGAATCTGCTCCTTCACATGCACGGCCTTCGCGAACGGGCACAGGTTCAAGCCGATCACGGCTTCCGTCAGCCAGTGACGGGTCGTGGCGATAACGGCATCGTGGGATTCGGCGGGCAACGGCATGGCGGACGGATGCGACGAGGAAACGCGCAATTCTAAAGGACCCACTGACGGACTGACTCAGCGAGCCTGCTTGTCCCCGCGAGCGGCCGCAATCAACTGCGCGGCGACTTTCGGCGCGGCGAGGATCGGCCCGCAGCCCGGCCCGTAAGTCTGGCTCGCCGCGTACACGCCCTCGATCAGCAGACCGAGCCCATCGGCGAGCGCTTGCGGATCGTCGGCGCCGGCCGCCGTCGACAGTTCGACGAGGCGCGCCATCAAGCGCTGCTTGTTGCGGAATACGAACTGCCGCGCCGGATGCGCGGTATCCGAAAACTCCACCGACACGTTCACGAACGGGCAGCCGCGGTAATGATCGACCGAGGCGCGCACTGCGAGGTCGTCGAAGTACTGCTGGAGCTGCTTCGCCGGCTCGCCCGGATGCTTCGCGAAACTCTTCTCGACGTAGCCGAAGAACTGCTCGTCCTTCTGTTCCAGATACGCCATTACCAGATCGTCCTTCGACGAAAACTGCCGGTACAGGCTCATTTTGTTCACACCCGCGCGCTCGACCACCGCATCGACGCCTACCGTGCGCACGCCCTCGCGATAGAACAACTCGCTAGCCGCGCGCAGCAGATGCTGTTGCGCCTGCGGCCCGGCGGTCTGTGCGCCGCGCGCGCGCCGTGAGCGAGTAGCGGCGGGCTTGAGAGTTTCGCTGTCGGACATGGCAAGTCACCCGATTGAATTGACGCCTTGACATGTTACCGACCAGTAACTAACATCGCAACACTATTGTGACTGATCTGTCACAAATCATTTACCGAAGTCGTAACAGTAACAATACGAACGATGCCGCCACCCCGGCCGCGTCGATTGGAGAACCGATGAACTGGGCTGCGCGACTGATAGGCGGACGTTTCCACTATGGCTGGTTGACCGTCGCCGTGGTGTTTCTCGTATTGCTCGCGGCGGCGGGTACGCGCGCGACGCCGAGCGTGATGATGGTGCCGCTCGAGCACCAGTTCGGCTGGAGCCGCGCGACGATTTCGCTCGCGATCTCGGTGAACATCGCGCTGTACGGGTTGATGGGGCCGTTCGCGGCCGCCGCGATGCAGCGCTTCGGTGTACGTCCGACGCTGCTGGCGGCGCTCGGTACGATGGCCGCGGGCGTCGCGCTGTCGTCGCTGATGGCGCATCCGTGGCAGATGGTGTTGATCTGGGGTGTGATGGTCGGCGGATCGACCGGGGTCGCGGCGCTGTCGCTGTCGGCGACCGTCGTGACGCGCTGGTTCACGACGCGCCGCGGTCTCGTGATGGGTATCCTGACCGCCAGCTCGGCGACCGGCCAGCTGGTGTTCCTGCCGCTGCTGGCGGCCGTCGCCGAGCATTACGGCTGGCGCCAGGTCGTCTGGGTCGTCGCGCTCGCAGCGGGCATCGTGATTCCGCTCGTCGCGTTCCTGCTGCCCGAGCATCCGGCCGACATGCAGTTGCGCCCATACGGCGAACCGCACGACGCGCCGATTACCACGAGCATCACCAGGCAGAACCCGCTCGCGATCGCGTTCGGCACGCTCGCGTCGGCGAGCAAAACGCGCGATTTCTGGCTGCTGTTCTTCAGCTTCTTCATTTGCGGCGCGAGCACCAATGGCTACGTCGGCACCCATCTGATCGCGATGTGCGGCGACTACGGGATGACCGAAGTGCAGGGCGCGTCGCTGCTCGCGGCGATGGGCGTGTTCGACCTGTTCGGCACGACGCTGTCGGGCTGGCTGTCGGATCGCTTCAATAGCCGCGTGTTGCTGTTCTGGTACTACGGGCTGCGCGGCCTGTCGCTGATGTATCTGCCACACGCGTTCGGCATCGACTTTTTCGGGTTGCCGCTGTTCGCGGTGTTCTACGGTCTCGACTGGATCGCCACGGTGCCGCCGACCGTGCGTCTCGCCACCGACGTCTACGGCAAGGAATCGGCGCCGATCGTGTTCGGCTGGGTGGTCGCCGGCCACCAGCTCGGCGCGGCGTTCGCGGCGCTCGGCGCGGGCATGCTGCGCGCGAGCCTCGGCACTTATACGGTCGCGTCGATGATTTCCGGCGGCTTGTGCCTGATCGCCGCGGTGATCGTGCTGCGCATCAACCGCCCGGCCAAAGTGCCGGCACCGCAGGCAATCTGAATCGCCTTCGCGAACCGCGCAGATTCACCGTTAGCAAAGCAACGGCGCACGGCCCATAACGGGCCGTGCGCGCTTTTTCATCCAGCGCGCATAGCCCCCCGCCGCAAGTTGGAGCGCGCACCGAAAGCCCGTTATGCTATGTGGCCTCGGGCAACCGCCCGACCATCATGAATTTCTACCGAGAGAAGCGCATGGCCAAGAAACCCGCCTCAACCGAAGTTGCCATTCACGAGCTGATTGCAGGCCGCTGGAGCCCGCGCGCGTATTCGAGCGAGCCGGTCAGCCGCGATCAATTGCGCGCCGTGCTCGAAGCGGCGCGCTGGGCGCCGTCCTCGTATAACGCGCAGCCCTGGCGTTTTGTCGTATTCGATCGCAGCGTCGATGAAGTCGCGTTCAAGAAGGCTTTCGCCACGCTCGTGCCGTTCAACCAGGGCTGGAATGCGCCCGCGCCGGTGCTGATCGCGGTCACCGCGCACACCCTGACCAACAAGGGCGACGTCAATCGCTGCGCGCTCTATGACGCGGGCGCGGCGGCGATGTCGCTGGTGCTGCAGGCGCACGCGCTCGGCCTCGCCGCGCACCAGATGAGCGGCTTCGACGTGAACGCGTTCCGCACCACCTTCGAATTGCCGAAAGACGTCGAGCCGATCGCGATGATCTCGCTTGGCCATTACGGCGACGTCGACAAACTGGACCCCGTCCTGCGCGAACGCGAGAAGGCGCCGCGTCAGCGCGTGGCGCTCGCGGAAATCGCGTACGGCGGCGGCTGGAAGAAGGCGTTTTGAGCAACGGATTCGCGGCGCTTGCCGCGTGACTTCGCCAGGCAGTCAGGTACGTGCGGCACGGTCCGCGCGTTTTTCATCGGCGCTGTGTGCGCCGAGCTCTTCATCCGTCACGCTCGACAGCGGTGCCGCCACATGCTCGAGCGGCTTGCGCTCAGCGTCGACACCCCAGATCGCTGCGACGAGCGCCGCCGCGAGCATCAAGCCCGAGCCGACCAGATAGCCCGAAAACACTTCGCTGCGCTGATGCGTGTCGATCAGCCGACCGAAAAACGCCGGCCCGATGATGCCGCCCAGCGCGGTGCCGAACGCATAGAAAACCGCGATCGCGAGCGCGCGGATTTCGAGCGGAAACGATTCGCTGACGGTCAGATACGCGGAACTCGCGGCCGCTGACGCGAAGAAGAAAATCACCATCCAGGCGACCGTCTGCGTGACGACGGTGAGCAGTTGCTGCTCGAACAGATAGCCCGACAGCGTCAGCAGGATCGCCGACATCGCGTACGTCGCGGCGATCATCTTGCGTCGGCCGATCACATCGAATAGCCGCCCGAGCACGAGCGGCCCCAGGAAATTACCGAGCGCGAAAGGCAGCAGATACCAGCCGATGTCGCCGCCCGGCACGTGATAGAAGTCGGTGAGGACGAGCGCGTAGGTGAAAAAGATCGCGTTGTAGAAGAATGCCTGTGCGGTCATCAACGTGAGACCGACCAGCGAGCGGCGCCGGTGCACGTTGAACAGCGTATGGAACACCTCGCGTAACGGTGTATGGTCGCGCGCACGCAGACGTAGCCGCGTGAGGGCGTCGTCGGCGAGCGTGTGGCCGTCCTCGCGAAAACGCGTTTCGATGCCCTCGACGATCGTCCGTGCGTCACGCTCGTCACCATGCGTGAGCAGCCAGCGTGGGCTTTCGGGTATCCAGATGCGCATCGGCAGAATCCCGAGCGCGAGCACCGCGCCGATGAAAAAACACGCGCGCCAGCCCCAGTCGGAAGGCAGCAGATGCGGGTCGAGCAGTACCAGCGAGCCCGCGGCGCCGAGCCCCGCGCCAACCCAGAACGTGCCGTTGATGCCGAGGTCGGTCCAGCCGCGCACGCGTGCCGGCGTGAATTCCTGGATCGTCGAGTTGATCGCCGTGTATTCGCCGCCGATACCCGCGCCGGTTAGGAAGCGGAACAGCATGAAGCTCATCAGATTCCACGACAGCGCGGTCGCCGCGGTCGCGGCCAGATAAAGCGTCAGCGTGATGAAAAAGAGCTTGCGGCGGCCGAGCCGGTCGGTCAGCCAGCCGAAACCGAGTGCGCCGAGCACCGCGCCGGCAATGTACGCGCTGCCCGCTAGGCCGACGTCGGCATTCGAAAAGCGCAGCGCCGGGCTGGTTTTCAGCGCGCTCGCGACCGCGCCCGCCAGCGTCACTTCGAGCCCGTCGAGCAGCCACGTCACGCCGAGCGCGACTACGATCAGGGTGTGAAAGCGGCCCCACGGCAGGCGGTCCAGCCGCGACGGCAGGTCGGTTTCGATCAGCATTGCGTGGTGGGCATCGACGGCGGCGGTGGGCGGCACGCTCATACGCGAAGTCTCCTCGATGGCGAAATGCGGCGGCGTATCCGGTCCGATCCAGCAAGATCTGTTCCGCGCCACGATTTCAGACGATCTTGCCGCGGTTCCGTCAGCTTCAGTTGATGCTGCCGGAGTTTTCGTGATACAAAGCCGCTCCCCTTTCTGTGCGCGCCAGCCGTGAGCGGCCATTCCTGCCATGAACTATTGCGCGATTGACTTCGGTACTTCCAATTCGGCCGTCGCGATTCCGAGCGGCCCGCAGCTAAAGCTGGCGCCGGTCGAAGGCGCGTACACGACGCTGCCCACCGCGGTCTTCTTCAATACCGACGAAAACACCACCGAATTCGGGCGCGCGGCGCTCGCTGCCTACATCGACGGTTTCGACGGCCGGCTGATGCGCTCGATGAAAAGCATTCTCGGCTCGCCGCTCGCCGAAAATACGACCGATCTCGGCGATGGCACTGCGATCAAGTACACCGACGTGATCGCGACGTTCCTGACCCATCTGAAGCGCGCGGCCGAGGCGAGCGCCGGCGGCGCGATCGACCGCGCCGTGCTGGGTCGCCCGGTGTTCTTCGTCGACGACGACCCGCGCGCCGACCAGATGGCGCAGCAACAGCTCGAAGCTGCCGCGCGCACGGTCGGCTTGCGCGACATCCACTTTCAGTATGAACCGATCGCGGCTGCGTTCGACTATGAATCGCATCTGAGCGCCGAAGGACTCGTGCTTGTGGCGGACATCGGCGGTGGTACGTCGGACTTTTCGCTCGTGCGAGTGGGGCCGGAACGGATGAAGCGCGTCGAACGCAAGGACGACGTGCTCGCGCATCACGGTGTGCACGTCGCGGGTACGGACTTCGACCGGCGCGTCGAACTCGTGACGATCCTGCGCGAACTCGGTTATCAATCGCTAGATCCGCAAGGGCGCGAAATCCCGAACCGGATTTATTTCGATCTCGCGACCTGGCACCTGATCAACACCGTCTACACCCCGAAGCGCGTCAGCGAACTCGGACTGATGCGGCACCTTTTCACCGAAACGAAGCACCACGACCGGCTGATGCGCGTGGTCGAGCAGCGTTTTGGGCACGCGCTCGCGGCGCACGCGGAAGAGGCGAAGATTGGCGTGGCGGCGGGCGGCGAGACCGTGATCGATCTCGAGCAAGTGGAAGAGGATCTGCGCCTCGCCTTCGACGAAGCGCAACTCGTCAAAGCCGGCGAGGACGAAACGCGACGCATCGTGCAGGCCGCGCGCGATACGGTGCAGGCGGCGGGTGTCGCACCTCGCGACGTCGACGCGATTTATTTCACTGGCGGTTCGACCGGCCTTGCGTTTCTGTCGGGCGCGCTGGCGGCGGCGTTCCCGGACGCGAAAGCGGTCTTCGGCGATCGTCTCGCGAGCGTGGCGACTGGCCTCGGTATTCATGCCCGGCGCGTGTTCGGATAATCGCGAATAATCGGAAAATAATCCGCCGCGAATTGCGAATACGGCAATTTAATCATTGATTTCGATTTGCCGCCGATAAAGAAAAAACCCCGCCGAGGCGGGGTTTTTTGCGTCCAGAAGGAAGCTAGAAGCTTACACCGGCTTGATGTTAGCTGCTTGCTTGCCCTTCGGGCCGGTCTTCACTTCAAACGTGACCTTTTGGTTTTCTTGCAGCGTCTTGAAGCCGTCGACGCGAATTTCCGAGAAATGCGCGAACAGATCTTCACCGCCGCCGTCCGGAGTGATGAAGCCAAAGCCCTTAGCGTCGTTGAACCACTTGACGGTACCGGTTTCCATATTACTTTTTCCTAAAAATGGTGAATAAGGCCGAAGCCCGGGGTGCATGAAAATCAAGGAAGGGGGTAATGGGACCAACCGGAGTACCGTTGATGGGCGAACTACGAAAGAACCACTTCACTCGCCACTTGAAATCCTGCTGGAACGTTATACGGCGAATTCGGACGAAGGTCAACAGTCTGCACGAAACTTATCGGACTGGCGCGATGGTTTCTTACAAAATTTACATATCTGGACGATCTTTTGCCAGGGAGAACCCTTAGTCGGTTTCCCTGCAGCAACGCGGTGCAACCGTTAAACTACGCGCCGCGCGTCGGTTGCACCTATTCCGCATCTGGACGCGCTTTCATGCGCGTCACCACGTCCTCACCGCCACGAGCGATGTCACGCGGTGCCGACATGGTTCTGATTTAGGAGAAGACGTGAAAAGTTCTATACAACGGAACATCGGGCCATTCGCGCTGATGCTGACCGGTCTGGGCTCGATCATCGGATCGGGCTGGCTGTTCGGCGCGTGGAAGGCTGCAAAGATTGCCGGTCCCGCTGCAATTTGCGCATGGATCATCGGCGCGGTCGTGATTCTCGCGATTGCGCTGACCTACGCGGAACTCGGCGCGATGTTTCCGGAATCTGGCGGGATGGTGCGCTATGCGCGCTACTCGCACGGCGCGCTAGTCGGTTTCATCAGCGCGTGGGCCAACTGGATCGCGATCGTGTCGGTGATTCCAATCGAGGCCGAAGCATCGATTCAATACATGAGTACGTGGCCCTATCCGTGGGCGCATGCGCTGTTCGTCGACGGTTCATTGACTACCAACGGCCTGTTGTTGTCCGCCGGCCTCGTGATCATCTACTTCCTGCTCAACTACTGGGGCGTCAAGCTGTTCGCGCGCGCGAATTCCGCGATCACGATCTTCAAATTCCTGATCCCGGGCGCAACGATCGTCGGTCTGATGATGACCGGCGTCCACACCGAGAACTTCGGCCAGGCGAGCACATTCGCGCCGTACGGCTGGTCGGCGGTGCTGACCGCGGTCGCGACGAGTGGGATCGTGTTCGCGTTCAATGGTTTCCAGAGTCCGGTCAACCTGGCCGGTGAAGCGCGCAATCCGGCGAGGAGCGTGCCGTTCGCGGTGATCGGCTCGATCCTGCTCGCGCTCGTGATCTATGTGTTGCTGCAGATCGCGTACATCGGTGCCGTGAATCCGGCCGACGTGATGAAGGGCTGGAGCCACTTCAACTTCGCTTCGCCGTTCGCGGAGCTGGCGATCGCGCTGAACCTGAACTGGCTGGCGTTCCTGCTGTACGTCGACGCGTTCGTCAGCCCGAGCGGCACCGGTACGACCTATATGGCGACCACGACGCGGATGATCTACGCGATGGAGCGCAACAACACCATGCCAAAAATTTTCGGCCAGGTGCATCCGTTGTACGGCGTGCCGCGTCAGGCGATGTGGTTCAACCTGTTCGTGTCGTTCATCTTCCTGTTCTTCTTCCGCGGCTGGAGCTCGCTCGCGGCGGTGATTTCGGTTGCGACCGTGATCTCGTACTTGACCGGCCCGATTAGCCTGATGGCGCTGCGTCGCGCGGCAACCGATCTCGAGCGCCCGCTGCATATCGCCGGCATGAAGGTGATTGCGCCGTTCGCGTTCGTCTGCGCGTCGCTGATCCTGTACTGGGCGAAGTGGCCGCTGACCGGCGAAATCATTCTCCTGATGGTCGTCGCGTTGCCGGTGTACTTCTACTTCCAGGCCAAGCAGGGCTTCGAGGGCTGGAACCGCGATCTGAAGGCCGCCTGGTGGCTGGTCGCGTATCTGCCGATCATGGCGATCCTGTCGCTGATCGGCAGCAAGCAGTTCGGCGGCTTCGGCGTCCTGCCGTACGGCTGGGACATGCTCGTCGTGATCGCCTTCTCGTTGGTGTTCTACTTCTGGGGCGTGAACAGCGGCTATCGTTCGGAGTATCTGGACGAGCGGCTCGTGCACGACGAAGTGCTCGAAGGTATCGGCGCGCACTGAGCGTTCGTCCGGGCGAAGGGGCCGCTCGAAGCGGGGCCTTCGCGTTAGAAAAAGCCCGCCTGATCGAAGATCAGGCGGGCTTTTTCGTTGGTCGTTACGGCTGGCTGGTTCCGCGGCGGATCAGGCGGTGCCGAACACGTAGTTCGTCATCGCGAGTGAGCGCTGGTAGGTGCCGAGCGACTGGATCGCAAGCGAATAGTCGTCGTCGGCGGCGCCGAGGGCGGCGAACACCGGCAACAGATGCTCGTCGGTCGGATGCATCAGCACCGCGTGCGGCGCCTGGCGGCGATAGTCGAGCAGCGCGTCGATATCGCGCGCGACGAGCTTGTCTTCGAACCAGTCGGTGAATTCGGTCACGCGCGGATCGGCGTCTTCCGGGCGAGCGGAGAAATCGGCGGCGCGCAGGTTATGGGTGATCTGACCGGAGCCGACCACCATCACGCCTTGGTCTTTCAGCGCGCGCAGCGCCCGGCCGACGCGGAAATGATGCGCGGCGTCCTTGTGCGGCTGGATCGACAGTTGCGCGATCGGCACGTCCGCTTGCGGGAACATCAGCAGCATCGGCACCCATGCGCCGTGGTCGAGTCCGTGCGGCTGCACGTCCGCGACGATGCCGCTCGCGCCGAGCAGCGCGGCGGCGCTGCGCGCGACGTCGGGTGCGCCCGGTGCCGGGTATTGGATTTCGTACAGCTGGCGCGGAAAGCCATAAAAATCGTGGATGGTTTCAGGCGCCGTCGCGATGCTGGCGAGTGGCTGCGCGGTGCCCCAGTGCGCCGACAGCATCAGGATTGCCTCGGGACGGGGCAATTGCGTGCCGAGCGCGCCGAACTCGGCGGACGGCATCGACGGATCGATCGGCAACGTGGGCGAGCCGTGGGACAGAAAGAGCGAAGGTAAGCGGTTCATGACAGCAACGCGGCCGTGACAGCACGGCACGGAGAAATTGGGTTACTACCAATATAAGTCCGCACGCCAGCTTGATAAATGGGCTCGCGGGGAATTGATTGTGTCGTGATTGTTGTTAATTATCGTTGCCGCAGCTAATTCTGCGCGTCCCGCAGTCCTTGCCACGCCGGCGACAACGCCGGTCCCAGCGCAAACAGATCGAGCACGCGTGCGACCGTGTGGTCGACCATCTCGTCGATCGAAGCAGGCTGGTTATAGAACGCGGGCAGAGGCGGGAAGATCACGCCGCCCATTTCGGTGACGGCCGTCATATTGCGCAAATGCGCGAGGTTGAACGGCGTTTCGCGCACCAGCAGCACGAGGCGGCGACGCTCCTTCAGGGTGACGTCGGCGGCGCGGGTGATCAGGTTGTCGGCGAAACCGTGCGCGATGCTCGCGAGCGTTTTCATCGAGCAGGGCGCGACGACCATCCCGTCGGTCGCGAACGAGCCGGACGCGATGCTTGCGCCGACGTCGCGCACCGAATGGACGACATCCGCGAGCGGATGCACGTCTTCTTTGCCCAACTGGAGTTCATGCTGGATGTTGAGCCAACCCGCGCTCGAAATCAGCAGGTGGCTCTCGACGCCGCCCAGCCGCCGCAACGTCTCGAGCAGCCGGATGCCGTAGATGGCGCCGGTGGCGCCGGTGATCGCGACGATCAGCCGGCGGGGCGCCGCGGTGCGTGCTTGCTGCATGGCTTGCGGCGCCTGATAAAGCGAACGAAGCGTTGAACGCTCAGGCCGCGGCGAACAGCTGCTGCAGTTCGCCCGATTCGTACATCTCCATCATGATGTCCGAGCCGCCGATGAACTCGCCCTTCACATACAGCTGTGGAATGGTCGGCCAGTTCGAGAACACCTTGATGCCCTGACGGATTTCGTCGTCTTCGAGCACATTGACGGTCTTGATTTCACCGACGCCGCACGCTTTCAGGATCTGGATGGCGCGGCCGGAAAAACCGCACATCGGGAACTGGGCCGTGCCCTTCATGAAGAGAACGACGTTGTTGCCGTCGACGATTTGCTTGATGCGTTGTTGCGTATCCATGACTGACCTTGCGGTTCCGATAAAGGATGGGAATAGGCTGAAATGATAGCGGATTTCGCTACTGGCGACCGCAGCCGCGTCGCGCCTGGGGTTTTAGCCTCGGCGGCCGCGCTTAGGCCGCGGCGGCGCGCAACACGCCCCCGCTGATTCGCTCGATGCCGGCGAGATCGCGCTCCGAGCGGACCTCGGCAAAACCGCCCGTGCTCAGCAACGCGCGCACGGCTTCGGCCTGGTCGTAGCCGTGTTCGATCCACAGCGCGCCGTCGGCGACGAGACGCTCGGGCGCACCGGCGACGATCGCGCGGATCGCGCTGAGGCCGTCGGCCTCGTCGGTGAGCGCGCCGCGCGGCTCGAAGCGCAGATCGCCTTCGGCCAGATGCGGGTCGCCGCTCGCGATATACGGTGGATTGCTGACGATCGCGTCAAAGCGCAGCGCGGCGTCGAGCGAGCCGTACCAGTCGCTGTGCAGGAACGTTACGGCGCCGCCGGGACGCTTCGCGTCGAGCAGGCGCGCGCCGTTGCGCGCGGCGACGGCGAGCGCGTCGGCCGAGCGGTCGAGCGCCCAGACCTGCGCGTCGGGCCGCATCGACGCGATCGCCACCGCGATTGCGCCGGTTCCGGTACCGAGATCGAGCACACGCGGACGCGGCCGACGTTCGATCGCCGCGAGCGCGGTCTCTACCAGCAGCTCGGTTTCGGGACGCGGAATCAGCACGTGCGGAGTGACTTCGAATTCGAGCCCGAAGAACTCGCGCGCACCGACGAGTTGCGCGACCGGCTCGCCGGCCAGGCGCCGCGCCTCCAGCGCGCGATAACGCTCGGCGCTCGCGCGCTCGAGCGGCTCCTCTCCGCGCGTGATCAACTGCGTGCGCCGCCAGCCGAGCACATGCGTGAGCAGAATCCGCGCTTCGAGCGGCGGCAATGGCGATGCGCGCAATAGCGCGTCGGCCGTCGCGGGCGGAACGGCGGGGTTGAGCGGGACCGGGGAGGCGTCGGTCATTGTCGGGGCGTCAGTCCGCGTCGCCGAGCGAGGCCAGCAGCTCGGCCTGATGCTCGCTGACGAGCGCCGCGATCAGTTCTTCGAGATCGCCGTCCATGATCGCGTCGAGGCGATATAGCGTCAGGTTGATGCGGTGATCGGTGAGGCGCCCCTGCGGGAAGTTGTACGTCCGGATGCGCTCCGAGCGGTCGCCCGAACCGATCAGGTTCTTGCGCGTCGCCGCTTCCTTCGTCTGCTGCTCGTGCGTCTGCTTGTCCTTGATGCGCGCGGCGAGCACCTTCAGCGCGCGGTCCTTGTTCTTGTGCTGCGAGCGGTCGTCCTGACATTCGACGACGATCCCCGTCGGCAAGTGCGTGACGCGCACCGCGGAATCGGTCTTGTTGATGTGCTGGCCGCCCGCGCCCGACGCGCGGAACGTATCGATACGCAGATCGGCCGGATTGATCTCGACTTCGCCGATCTCGTCCGCTTCCGGCATCACCGCGACCGTGCAGGCCGACGTGTGAATGCGGCCCTGCGTTTCTGTGGCCGGCACGCGCTGCACACGATGCCCGCCGGACTCGAACTTCAGCTTCGAATATGCGGCATCGCCGGCAATTCGCACGATGACTTCGCGATAGCCGCCGAGATCCGATTCGCTCGCCGACATCATCTCGACCTGCCAGCGGTTGCGTTCGGCATAGCGCAGATACATGCGTAGCAAATCGCCCGCGAACAGCGCGGATTCGTCGCCGCCGGTGCCCGCGCGGATTTCGAGGAAGATGTTGCGCTCGTCGTTCGGGTCTTTCGGCAGCAGCATTTTCTGCAGTTCGACGCCGAGCGTCTCCATACGATCGCGCGCCGCGCGGATTTCCTCTTCGGCGAAATCGCGCATCGACGCGTCGGCGAGCAGTTCCTGCGCGGTGGCTGCGTCGTTCTGCGCCTGTCGCCACAGCCCGTAATGCTCGACGACCGGGCCGAGCTCCGCGTGTTCGCGCGTGAGCTTGCGGTATTGGTCGAGGTTGGCGGTGATGTCCTCGCGGCTCAACAGGTCGTTCAGTTCGGCCAGCCGGGTGGTCAGCTGGTCGAGCTTGCGTTGCATGCTCGTTTTCATCGGGCGGGTAGCGGAGCGGACTCCGGAAAGGATGCGGCCAGGGAAAAGGGCGAATGCCCGGGGCGGAAGCACTTCGCGAGCCACGGCGGTGGCGCGCGGGGTGCGGCGAGCACTGCGCCGCTAACGCTCGGAAGAGCCGGAGTGTTTGTAGAAGCCGCTCATCAGCTCGATCAGCTTGTCACGGTTGTCGCTGCTCGCGCGGTTCAACGCGTGAGTAGGACCATGGATCAGCTTGTTGGTGAGCGACTGCGACAGTGCTTCGAGCACTGCGGCCGGATCGTCGCCGCGCGCGAGCATTTTCTGCGCGCGTTCGACTTCCGCGCGGCGCAGCGTGTCGGCCTGCGTGTGCATGTGGCGGATCACCGGCACGATGCTGCGCGCGTCGAGCCATTGCATGAAGTTCTGCACGCGCGTTTCGATGATCGCTTCGGCCTGCGCGACTGCGGCCTGGCGCGACGCATTGCCTTCGCGGACGATCGCGCCGAGGTCGTCGACGGTGTACAGGAACACGTCTTCGAGCTGGCCGGCTTCGGGTTCGATATCGCGCGGCACCGCGAGGTCGACCATGAAAATCGGCCGGTGACGGCGCGCCTTGACCGCGCGCTCGACCGCGCCGAGACCGATGATCGGCAGCGTGGACGCCGTGCACGACACGATGATGTCGAATTCGTGCATCCGGGAGGGCAGCTCGGAGAGTGGAATGGCGCGGCCGTTGAAGCGCTCGGCGAGCCGCATACCGCGCTCGGCGGTGCGGTTCGCGACGACGAGTTCACGCGGATGTTGCGCGGCGAAATGCGTCGCGCAGAGCTCGATCATTTCGCCAGCACCGATGAACAGCACGCGCTGGTTCGCGATCTTGTCGAAAATGCGTTGGGCGAGGCGTACCGCGGCGGCGGCCATCGACACCGACTGCGCGCCGATTTCGGTGGTGCTGCGCACTTCCTTTGCGACGGCGAAGGTGCGCTGGAACAGCTGGTTCAGGTAGGTGCCGAGAGCGCCGGCTTCGGAGGCGGTGCGAACCGCGTCCTTCATTTGTCCGACGATCTGCGTCTCGCCGAGCACCATTGAATCGAGCCCCGATGCGACGCGGAACGCGTGACGCACGGCTTCGGACTGCGGCAGCGCGTAGACGTGCGGCGCGAGTTCATCGATGGGGAGGTTGTGGTACTTCGACAGCCACTGGACCGAGGCTTCGCGCGCGGCGAGATCGTCGGTCGCGCAGTACAGTTCGGTGCGGTTGCAGGTGGACAGAATTGCCGCTTCCGGCGCATTGGGGGCCATGCGGCCCACCCAGATGCCTTTGAACGTATCCAGAGCGGGCTTGATCTGTTCGAGCGGAAACGCCACGCGTTCGCGCAAGGCGACAGGCGCAGTGTGATGGTTAATTCCGATCGTTAGAAGCTGCATTTGGGGGAGCTATCGTTCAGCCCTATATTATAGCGTTTTCACGATTCTCACATCCTGCACGCGGTATACCCCGCATGTGTCAGCTCTCGCCTGTCTGGGGCTCCGGCGGAATCGCGTCGAGCTGGTAACCGTAACCATAGACCGGCGTGAGCGCGTAGCCAAGCTCCGGGCGCAGCTGCAGCTTGCCGCGCACGCGCGACGCGTGAGTGTCGATGGTGCGCGACTTTACGTCGCGGCGGCGCGACCACACGGTTTCGAGAATATGCGCGCGCGACACCGGTCGGGCCAGATTGTTGAACAGCAGTAGCGCGAGGCGGAATTCCTTTGGCGTGAGGATGACGGTCATCTCACGGAAGGTCACGGCGCAATTCGCCGCGTCGAACGTATAGCCGCCGATCACGTCGCGCCGGCGTTTGGGCGGCCGGCGCAGGCCCGCGCGGCGTTGCAGCGCCTCGACGCGCGCGAGCATTTCGGGGCCGCGCACTGGTTTGCTGAGGCAGTCGTCGGCGCCGGCGTGCAGCGCGGCTACGATCTGACACTCGCGCGGTGCCGAAATCAGCATCATGATGGGCAGACCTGGCAGAATGGAGCGCGCGCGCGGGATAACGTCTTCGGCGCAATGGTCGCCGGCCCAGCTTTCGGTGATCAGCAGGTCGAAAAATTCATCGGTGGCGTGCTGCAGGAAGGTGGCGCTGGTGGTGAAGTGAAGGCACACATGGCCGCCGGCGAAAATGAGCCGGTCGACCAGTTTGGCGTGTTGCAGGTCGGGTTCGATAAGGGCGATGCGCATGGCACGGCGTCAGCCGGGCAACGAGCGGAGCGGGAGGTGTTTTCGTCAGGCTTGCAACTTGCCTAAGCACACCCCGACCCCTAAACTCAACCGCTATGCGGAAAGCGCCGTGCTGAACTTCTATAGTTAAAGAGCCCAAAATGCTAGCCTTGGCGGCTCCGTCGGCCTATGAGACGAATCCGAAATTGAACTTGTCCTGTTTCGGCACCCAATCCGGAGCCCACGCCTGATGGGTTGGCCGGGCATTCTCGTTCTCGGCGTCGTGATCGGCCTCACGGGCTGGTGGTTGCACCCGCTGCCCAGGGTGAGCCGCGCGCGCTGGTGGGTCGCGCTCTTGGCCGGCGTGCTCGGCACGAGCATCGCGCGCATGGCCGGCAACGTGACAGGTCTTTTCCATGACGGCGACATGCTCGAGTGGCCGGTATGCACCGCCGTCGCGCTTATCGCCGTCGCCGTAACGGTCGGCCTCTTTTCGCGCCGGTCAATCCGTCGATGAATCCTTGCAGGTAACTCCATGAACGCCCGACTCCCCGAAACCTCCTCCATTCCCGAGCGCCTCGCGAGCCTGCGCGCCGCGATGGCGCGCGAAGGCATCGCCGCTTATCTCGTGCCGTCGGCCGATCCGCATCTGTCCGAGTATCTGCCAGGTCGCTGGCAAGGCCGCCAGTGGCTGTCGGGCTTCACCGGCTCGGCCGGCACGCTGATCGTCACCTCCGATTTCGCCGGCGTCTGGACCGATAGCCGCTACTGGGAGCAAGCGAGCGCGCAACTCGCCGGCACCAGTGTCGAGCTGATGAAGATGACTGGCGGCCAGCTCACGACGCCGCATTTCGAATGGCTCGCACAGAACGTCGCGAGCGGCGGCACGGTCGGGGTGGATGGCGCGGTGCTCGGCGTCGCGGCCGCGCGTGCGCTGAGCGCAGCGCTGAACGCACGCGGCGTGCAGCTGCGCACCGACGTCGACCTGTTCGACTCGATCTGGGCGCAGCGCCCGGCGCTGCCCGCCGACGCCGTCTTCGAGCACTCCGCGCCGCAAGCGGGCGTCGCGCGCGCGGACAAGCTCGCGCAAGTGCGTCGCGCGATGGCCGACAAAGGCGCGCAGTGGCACTTCATCTCGACGCTCGACGACCTCGCCTGGCTGCTGAACCTGCGTGGCGCCGACGTCAGCTACAACCCGGTGTTCGTCGCCCACGCGCTGATCGGCGCGGATCGCGTGTCGCTTTTCATCGCTGACGGCAAAGTGTCGCCGGCGCTCGCCGACGTGCTCGCGCGTGACGGTATCAGCGTCGAGCCGTACGCCAAAGCCGCCGACGCGCTCGCCGCGCTCCCAGCCGGCAGCACGCTGCTGGTCGACCCGCGCCGCATCACGTACGGCTCGCTGCAGGCGGTGCCGTCGGGGGTCAAGGTGGTCGAAGCGGTCAATCCGTCCACGTTCCTCAAGTCGTGCAAGACCGCCGCCGATGCCGCGCACGTGCGCGACACGATGGAGCAGGACGGCGCGGCCCTCGCCGAATTCTTCGCCTGGTTCGAAAGCGCGCTGGGCCGCGAACGCATCACCGAGCTGACGATCGACGAGCGTCTGACGGCCGCCCGCGCGCGCCGTCCCGGGTTCGTGTCGCTGAGCTTCGCGACGATCGCGGGCTTCAACGCGAACGGCGCGATGCCGCACTATCGCGCGACCGAAGAGTCGCATGCGGTGATCGAAGGCAACGGCCTGCTGCTGATCGATTCGGGCGGCCAGTACCTGAGCGGCACGACCGACATCACGCGCGTCGTCCCGATCGGCACGCCGAGCAACGAACAGCGCCGCGATTTCACGGTCGTGCTGAAGGGCATGATCGCGCTGTCACGCGCGCAATTCCCGCGAGGCATCCGCTCGCCGATGCTCGACGCGATTGCGCGCGCGCCGATCTGGCAGGCCGGCGCCGACTATGGTCACGGCACCGGTCACGGGGTCGGCTACTTCCTGAACGTGCACGAAGGCCCGCAGGTGATCTCGCACTACGCGCCGGCCGAACCGTGGACCGCGATGGAAGAGGGCATGATCACCTCGAACGAGCCGGGTCTGTATCGGCCGGGCAAATGGGGCGTGCGAATCGAAAACCTCGTGCTGAACGTGGCCGCCGAAAAAACCGAATTCGGCGACTTCCTGAAGTTCGAAACCCTGACGCTGTGCCCGATCGACACGCGCTGCATCGAGCTGTCGCTGCTGCGCGACGACGAGCGCGCGTGGCTCAACGCGTATCACGAGACGGTGCGCGCGCGCCTCTCGCCGCATGTGTCGGGTGACGCGAAGGCGTGGCTCGAACTGCGCACACAACCGATCTGAGCGTAGCGGCGATCTTCCAAACGGAGCGTGGTGCATGGCGATCAAGGCAGTGGTGTTCGATTTCGGCGGCGTGCTGATCGACTGGAGTCCCGAGTACCTGTACCGCGAGCTGATTCCCGACGAATCGGAGCGCCGCTGGTTCCTCACGCACGTCTGCTCGATGGACTGGGTGATCCGCCAGGACGGGGGCAGCCGATCGTCGAAGCCACCGACGAGCTGATCGCGCAGTTTCCCGATCACGAACCGTTGATTCGCGCGTTCTACCAGCGCTGGCATCAAATGGTGGCGGGGGTGCTCGACGACGGCATCGCGCTGATGGAAAAGCTCGAAGCGGCCGATGTACCGCTCCTCGGGCTCACCAACTGGTCGGCCGAGACCTTCCCGTATGCGTGGGAGCATTATCCGGTGCTGCGGCGCTTTCGCGACATCGTCGTGTCGGGGCGCGTGAAGCTCGTGAAGCCCGATCCGGCGATCTTCGCCGAGATGCGCCGGCGCATCGAGCTGCAGATGCCCGGCGTCGAGCCGGCCGAGCTCGTCTTCATCGACGACAACGCGAAAAACGCCGAAGCCGCGACGGAGCTCGGCTGGCACGGCGTGCATCACACGAGCGCCGCGCAAACGGAGGCGAAGCTGCGCGAGTTGGGCTTGCCGGTTTGAGCTGAGCGCTGCCGTTACTGTCCCAGCAGATTTTTCAACGCATTGCCGAGGCCTTTGACGGTCTCGCCCGCGCCCTTCGCGACCCCTTCGACGCTGACCCCGAGCGCCTTCGCAAAACCCTCGGCGATGCGCTTGAGGATCCCTTCGCGCACCGAGAACTTCGGATCGCGCAGATCGCCGTCGAGCACGAAATGCAGTGTGATGTTGCCGTCACGCGTCTTCAGCGCGGCGACCGCGGCGCGGGTCGGAATCGACATGAACGTCTCGAGCGGATTGTCGGTTTCGGCGAGCTGCAGATTGTGGACCGTCACCGTGCCGGGCGCGTGCAGGTGATAGTTGCGCACCGTCGATTCGATCGACAGATCGACGGTACCGCCCGTCACCTGCGCGCGCGTGCCGGCCTTCTTCAGCAGATACGGATCGAGCATCGCGACATCGACACCGTGCAGCGTGGTCATGGTCTGCGAATCGCGGCTGGCGATCCTGATCCAGCCGTCGAACGTCACGGTGCCGGTATGCGCCGGACCCCTCAGTGAGCCGCGAACGCTGACGTTGGTCGGCTCAGCAAGCGACGGCAGATGCAGATTGTCGACGCTCGCGTTTGCGTTGCTGACCGTGACCTTGAATGGCGGCGGCCCGACGCTCATGTCGTAGAAGTGGAAGTTGCCGTGTTCGAAGCGGATACGGTCGACCTGCTGTTCCCGTGGGATCGACGGCGCTGTGTTAGCGCCGCCCGGACGATCGCCGCGGTTCAGCGATTCGCGCAGATTCGGCAGCAGATTGAGCGAGCCGTCCTTGGTGCGTAGCACGGACATGTCGAAGCCGCGCACGACGACCTCGCGGATATGCATGCGCCGCGCGATCAGATCGCGCACGTCGGGGGTGATCGTGATTTCGTCGGCGCGTAGCGGTTCGCCCGCCGGCCAGCCTGGCGGCGCCTTCAGCACGACGTGGGTCAGGTGTACCGAGGTGAGGCCGACGTCGATACGGTCGGCGCTGCCGAGCGGCCCGAGCGCCGCGCTGACGCGATTCTTGACTTCCTGTTGCGCGAATTGCATCGCGCCGACCGCGATCAGAATCAACGCCAATAGCGTTCCGCCCACGACGACGATCCAGCGCCTGCCCTTCGACATCGCCATGCCTGTGTCTCCTCGTCACGGCGCCGCGCGTCGCGCAGCGCCGTGTTGACCGTCTGTCGTGTGCGCGGGACTTTCACGCGCGCCTGCATCAAGTGACGAATAGCAACGCGCATGCCCCGTGGCCCGTCCGGCATTGCGCCAGAGGGGCCGGTGTGCCCCGCTTATTAGCGCGAGATCGGCTTGTAGCGCAGACGCTTCGGCCGCGCGCCTTCCTCGCCGAGACGAGCGCGCTTGTCCGCTTCGTATTCCTGGTAGTTGCCGTCGAAGAACGTGACTTGCGAGTCGCCCTCGAACGCGAGGATATGCGTCGCGATACGATCGAGAAACCAGCGATCGTGCGAGATCACCAGCACCGAACCCGCGAATTCGAGCAGCGCGTCTTCGAGCGCGCGCAGCGTTTCGACGTCGAGGTCGTTCGACGGTTCGTCTAGCAGCAGCACGTTGCCGCCCGCGATCAGCGTCTTCGCCAGATGCAGACGACCGCGCTCGCCGCCGGACAGATTGCCGACGATCTTCTGCTGGTCGCCGCCCTTGAAGTTGAAGCGGCCGATATACGCGCGCGACGGTGTTTCGTACTTCCCGACCGTCAGCACGTCGGCGCCGCCTGAGATTTCCTCGAACACCGTCTTGTTGGCTGCGAGCGCTTCGCGGCTCTGGTCCACGTAAGCGAGCTTGACGGTCGGGCCCTGCACGATTTCGCCCGAATCCGGTTGTTCGCGGCCGGTCAGCATACGGAACAGCGTCGACTTGCCGGCGCCGTTCGGACCGATGATGCCGACAATCGCGCCGGCCGGAATCTTGAAGCTGACGTTATCGAGCAGCAGACGATCGCCGTACGACTTGCTGACGTTCTTGAACTCGATCACTTCATTGCCGAGGCGGTCGCCGACCGGAATGAAGATTTCCTGCGTTTCGTTGCGCTTCTGGTAGTCCTGGCTGTTCAGTTCCTCGAAGCGAGCGATACGCGCCTTCGACTTCGCCTGGCGGCCCTTCGGGTTCTGGCGCACCCACTCGAGTTCCTTCTTGATCGCCTTCTGGCGCGCCGACTCCGACGCTTCTTCCTGCTTCAGGCGCTCTTCCTTCTGATCGAGCCAGCTGCTGTAGTTGCCCTTCCACGGAATGCCGTGGCCGCGGTCGAGTTCGAGAATCCACTCGGCGGCGTTGTCGAGGAAGTAGCGATCGTGCGTGACGGCGACCACGGTGCCCGGGAAGCGCGTCAGGAACTGCTCGAGCCATTCGACCGATTCTGCGTCGAGGTGGTTGGTCGGCTCGTCGAGCAGCAGCATGTCGGGCTTTTGCAGCAGCAGCTTGCACAGCGCCACGCGGCGCTTTTCGCCGCCCGACAGATGCTCGATCTTCGCGTCCCATGCCGGCAGGCGCAGTGCGTCGGCGGCGATTTCGATCTGCTGCTCGGCGCTGCCGTCGGTGGTCGCGAGGATCGCTTCGTACTTCGCCTGCTCGGCGGCGAGCGCGTCGAAGTCGGCGTCCGGCTCCGCGTAGGCCGCGTAGATTTCGTCGAGCTTCTTCTGGGCATTGAACACGTCGCCGAGACCTTCTTCGACCGCTTCACGCACGGTCTTCTGCGGATCGAGTTGCGGCTCCTGCGGCAGATAGCCGATGTTCAGGTTCGGCATCGGCGTGGCTTCGCCTTCGATCTCCGTGTCCACACCCGCCATGATGCGGATCAGCGTCGACTTGCCCGAGCCGTTCAGACCGAGCAGGCCGATCTTCGCGCCGGGGAAGAACGATAGCGAAATGTCTTTGAGGATCTGGCGCTTGGGCGGCACGATTTTGCCGACCCGGTTCATGGTGAAAACGTATTGGGCCATTTGCTTGCAGTAGACGTTGACGATGCCGGCCGCGTGCGGGCGGGCAGTCGGGGTTGAATGGGTAATCGGTGTGAGGGCCGGGCGGAACATCCGGCGCCGGCCGGCGCGGCGTCGGATTCGACGACGCTGCCGCGCGCGGCATGTGGTTCAGGTGGCATTGTACTTCGCGGCGGGGGGCAGGCGGCAGGGGCCGGACCGCTGGCGGGCCGCTTCACGCACCGGGTGGTGCGCTGTTTGCGCGCGTTGTGCCGCCGATCTTCGGAGCCATTGCGCGACGCCGCCGTGCGGTGAGCAGGCGGCGGCGTCCAGCCGCAGTGTCAGTTCGCGCGCTGTCCCGTCACCGGATCGAAGAAGTGCAGATGTCGTGCGGGCAGCGCGAGCTGCAGCGCCTCGCCTGCCGCCGGACGATGAGCGTGCGGCAGTCGCGCGGTCACGTCGTGCTTGCCCCAGCGGCCGTGGGCGAGATTGTCCGCGCCGAGAATCTCGCAGGAGTCGACGGTGAGTGTGGCATCGGCCGTGCCAGGGCTCAGATGCTCGGGGCGAATGCCGAGCGTCCATTCGCGGCCCGTCGCGACCTCGCGGCCGATCGACGGCACACCCGCGAGCGGCAGCTTCGGGCCGTTGCCGGCGACGTCGAAGGTCGAACCGTCGTCCGAAACGCGGCCTTCGAGCAGGTTCATCCCCGGCGAGCCGATGAAGCTCGCGACGAACACCGTGGCCGGCCGCTCGTAGACTTCGGTCGGCGCGCCGATCTGCTCGGCGTGGCCCTTGTTCATCACGATCACGCGTTGCGCCAGCGTCATCGCTTCGATCTGATCGTGCGTGACGTACAGGCTCGTGGTCTTCAGGCGCGCATGCAGGCGCTGGATTTCGAGGCGCATCTGCACGCGCAGACGGGCGTCGAGATTCGACAGCGGTTCGTCGAACAGAAACACCGCCGGCTCGCGCACGATCGCGCGTCCCATCGCGACGCGTTGCCGCTGCCCGCCCGACAGTTCGCGCGGCTTGCGTTGCAGCAGCGCGCCGAGTTCGAGAATCTGCGCGGCGGCTTCGACGCGTTTCGCGATCTGCGCGCGATCGACGCCCGCGATCTTCAGCGCGTAACCCATGTTCTCGGCCACGCTCATATGCGGATATAGCGCGTAGTTCTGGAACACCATCGCGATGTTGCGGTCCTTCGGCTCCAGATCGTTGACGACCTTGCCAGCGATCGAAATGCTGCCGTCGGAGATGCGCTCGAGCCCGGCGACCATCCGCAGCAGCGTCGATTTGCCGCAACCGGACGGGCCGACCATCACGACGAATTCGCCGTCGGCGACGTCGACGTCGATGCCGTGCAACACGAACTGTTTGCCGTCGTAGGTTTTCTTAACGCTTTGCAGAGTCAGTGCAGCCATGCCGTTCTAGCCTTAATTTTTGAGTGCTTGTCGCGGTCCGCGATACCGCGTCATTTTTCCGAATCCACGAGGCCGCGCACGAACCAACGCTGCATCGTCAGTACGACGACGAGCGGCGGCAGCATCGCGAGCAGCGTGGCCGTCATCACCAG
The DNA here is from genome assembly GCF_040948665.1 of Paraburkholderia sp. BR14320. Taxonomy (NCBI): domain Bacteria; kingdom Pseudomonadati; phylum Pseudomonadota; class Betaproteobacteria; order Burkholderiales; family Burkholderiaceae; genus Paraburkholderia; species Paraburkholderia sp. BR14320. Next base: position 25,636 of record NZ_JBFPKG010000016.1, on the reverse strand, counting down.
ATGCCATTCGGTCGCGGTATCGCCGGAGGCGATCATGCCTCTGATGCCGATCACCGCGGTGATCAGCGACTGCTGGCTGGTGATCAGGATCGGCCACAGATACTGGTTCCAGCCGTAGATGAAGGTGATCACGAAGAGGGCGGCCATCGTGGTCCGCGACAGCGGCAGCACGACGTCCCAGAAGAAGCGCAGCGCGCCTGCGCCGTCGATGCGCGCGGCTTCCATCAGCTCGTCGGGCAGCGTCTTGAAGAACTGGCGGAACAGGAACGTCGCGGTCGCCGACGCGATCAGCGGCAGCGTCAAACCGGTGTACGTATTGCTCAGATGCATCGACGACACCACCTGCACGGTCGGAAAAATGCGCACTTCGACCGGCAGCATCAGCGTGATGAAAATCAGCCAGAACGCGGCGGTGCGAAACGGAAAGCGGAAGTAGACGATCGCATATGCGGAGATCATCGACACGGCGATCTTGCCGATCGCGATTACGAGCGCCATCACGAGGCTGTTGAGCAGCATGCGGTTGAACGGCGCCGCCGCGTTGCCGGTGCCTTGTGTCCAGATGGTGACGATGTTCTCGAACAGGTGCGTGCTGGGCACGAGCGACAGCGGCACCGTGAACACCTCGTGTTCGCTCATCGTCGCGGCGCAGAACGCGACGTACACCGGAAACACCACCAGCGCGACGCCGATGATCAGCACCACGTGACAGAACAGGTCGAAACCGCGTCGGTTCTCGATCATGAGTATTGAACCCTGCGTTCGATGAAGCGGAATTGCACGACGGTCAGCGCGACGACGATGATCATCAGCACGACCGACTGCGCGCCCGAGCTGCCGATATCGAGCCCCTGGAAGCCTTCGGCGAAGATCTTGTAGATCAATGTGCGGGTCGCCTGGCCTGGTCCGCCGCCGGTCGCCGCGTCGATCACGGGGAAGGTATCGAAGAACGCGTAGGTGATGTTGATCACCAGCAGAAAGAACGTGGTCGGCGACAGCAGCGGCAGCGCGATGCCGAAGAAGCGGCGCACCGGACCGGCGCCGTCGATCGCGGCCGCTTCGATCAGCGAGCGCGGAATCGCCTGCAGTCCCGCGTAGAAGAACAGGAAGTTGTAGCTGATCTGCTGCCAGACCGATGCAAGCACGACCAGGAACATCGCCTGTCCGGGGTTCAGCGCGTGATTCCACACGACGCCGTATTTCGCGAGCGCATACGTGACGAGACCGATGCTCGGGTTGAACAGGAACGACCACAGCACCGCGGCGATCGCGGGCGCGACCGCGTACGGCCAGATAAGCAGCGTTTGATAGGCCTTCGCGCCGCGCGTCACACGATCCGCGCAGACCGCGAGCAACAGGGAGATCACGAGGCCCGACACGGTGACGAGCGTGCAGAACACGATCGTCGTGTTGAACGACGCGAGATATAAAGGATCGGCGAACAGCTGCTTGAAGTTCGCGAGTCCGACGAACTCGCTCGACGTGCCGAACGCGTCCTGAGTTTGCGTCGATTGCCAGAGCGCGACGCCGGCCGGCCACAGGAAGAACACCAGCGTGATGATCAGCTGCGGCGCGACGAGCAGGTAGGGCAGCGCGCTGGTGCCGAAGTAAGAGCGCTTATCCATCGGGATGTCCAGAGTGTGGTGCAACAACGGGTTCCGGCGCGGTGGCGCCGGAACCCTGCCAGCAGGCGATGCTTAGCTACCGGCCTTTTCGAAGCGGCGCAGCAGTTCGTCGCCGCGCGAGACGGACGAATCGAGCGCCTGTTGGGGCGTCTTCTTCTCCGCCCACACCTGCTCGAGTTCTTCGTCGATCACGGTGCGGATCTGCGGCATGTTGCCCAGACGCAGGCCCTTCGTGAACGGCAGAGGCGGCTTGTTCAGCATCTGGCGGATCGCGGTGTCGCTGCCCGGGTTCTTGTCGTAGAAGCCCTGCTGGCGCGTCAGATCGTACGCGGCGGTGGTGATCGGCAGATAGCCGGTGTCCTGGTGCCACTTCGCGGCGACCGGCGCCGTGGCCAGATACGCGAGGAACTTCGCGACACCCTTGTAGACGGCCGGGTCCTTGCCCGACAGCACCCACAGGCTCGCCCCGCCGATGATCGCGTTCTGCGGCGCGCCCTTCACGCTGTCGTCGTACGGCATCATGCCGGTGCCGAAGTTGAATTTCGCGTATTTCTTGATCGTCGCGAGCGAGCCCGACGAGTTCGTGATGATGCCGCAGTCGCCGCTATAGAACTTCGACACCGGTTCGTCCTTGCGGCCGACATAGGTGAACGTGCCGTCCTTCGCCATGCTTTGCAGGAACTGGATGTGCGCGACCTGCAGCGGCTTGTTGAATTCGAGCTGCGCGTCCATGCCGTCGAAGCCGTTGTTACGCGACGCGAACGGCGCCGCGTGCCACGCGCTGTAGTTCTCGAGCTGAATCCAGCTCTGCCAGCCCGACGAGTAGCCGCACGACATGCCCGACGCCTTCAGCTTCTGCGCATCGGCGTGCAACTCGGCCCAGGTCTTTGGCGGCTGGTTCGGATCGAGGCCGGCCTTCTTGAACGCATCCTTGTTGTAGTACAGCACCGGCGTCGAGCTGTTGAACGGCATCGAAATCAGCTCACCGGTCTTCGAGTCGCTGTAATAGCTGGCGATGGTCGGCACGAAGGCCTTCTGATCGAGCGGCACGCCCGCGTCCTTGAAGACTTGCGTGACCGGGACGATGGCTTTCTTCGCCTGCATCATCGTTGCGGTGCCGACCTCGTAGACCTGCAGGATCGCCGGCGCGTTGCCGCTGCGATAGGCGGCGATGCCGGCGGCGAGGGTCTGGTCGTAGGTGCCCTTGAACACGGGCACGATCTTGTAGTCGCTCTGCGATTTGTTGAAGTCGTTCGCAATGTCGTTCAGACGTTCGCCCAGCGCGGCTTCCATCGCATGCCAGAACTGGATTTCGGTCGCGGCGTGAGCTGCCTGGCTGACGCCGATGCTCAATACCGCGGCGACGGAAAGTGAGCGGAACAGCGGCTTGTAATTCATCGATTTATCTCCTGTTCGTAAGGGCGCGGACGCGAATCGCGCGATTCTAGTTGTGTTCGATGACATTCCGGCGTCGGATGCCGTGCGGCGCGGTCCAAGGGTGACGGCGCGCCGGAAGCCGAAATTTAGCATTGGCTGTCACGGAAAGGAAATAAATGGGCGGTGGTTCGGGAAGATCGCGGGCCATGCAGAGCATGGCGAGGTGCCGGATAGTGTGTTGCGCGACCATTACCATGTTTGAGATTTGACGCGTTGCGCAAGTCGTAGCGCGCAAACAAAAAAGCCCGCAACCGCTGAGGGTTCGCGGGCCTTACTCGCGCAGCGCAGTGTGCGCCGCTTCGCGCTTACACGTTGAACAGGAAGTTCATCACGTCGCCATCGTGCACGACGTACTCCTTGCCTTCCGCGCGCATCTTGCCGGCTTCCTTCGCGCCTTGTTCACCCTTGTAGGTGATGTAGTCGGCGAAGCTGATCGTCTGCGCGCGGATGAAGCCGCGCTCGAAGTCGGTGTGGATCGCGCCGGCCGCCTTCGGCGCCGTATCGCCGATGTGGATCGTCCACGCGCGCACTTCCTTCACGCCAGCCGTGAAGTAGGTGTGCAGGCCGAGCAGCTTGTAGCCTGCGCGGATCACGCGGTTCAGGCCCGGCTCTTCCATGCCCATGTCGGCGAGGAAGACTTCCATGTCGGCTTCGTCGAGGTCGGCGATGTCCGCTTCGACCGCCGCGCACACGGCCACGACCGGCGAGCCTTCCGCGGCCGCGAACTTCGTGACCGCGTCGAGGTGCGGATTGTTCTCGAAGCCGTTTTCCTTCACGTTTGCGACGTACATTGTCGGCTTCGCGGTGATCAGGCAGAAAGGCTTGAGCGTGGCCTTTTCTTCATCGCTCAGATCGAGCGCACGGACTGGCTTCGCTTCGTTGAGTTGCGCGCGGACCTTCTCCAGCACCGCCACGTTCTTCACGGCTTCCTTGTCGTTGCCAGACTTGGCCGCCTTGGAATAGCGCGCGAGCGCCTTTTCGACGGTGCCGAGGTCGGCAAGCGCGAGTTCGGTGTTGATCACCTCGATGTCCGACAGCGGATCGACCTTGTTCGCGACGTGAATCACGTTGTCGTCTTCGAAGCAGCGCACGACGTGCGTGATCGCATCGGTTTCGCGGATGTTCGCGAGGAACTGGTTGCCGAGGCCTTCGCCCTTGCTCGCGCCGGCCACCAGACCCGCGATATCGACGAACTCGACTACCGCCGGCAGGATGCGCTCCGGCTTGACGATTTCGGCAAGCGCCTTCAGACGGGTGTCCGGCACTTCTACGATGCCGACGTTCGGCTCGATCGTGCAGAACGGATAGTTCTCGGCGGAGATGCCCGCCTTCGTGAGTGCGTTAAACAGGGTGGACTTGCCGACGTTAGGCAGGCCGACGATGCCGCATTGGAGGCTCATGGAAATCCTTCAGTGAATCAGTAAGTTGCGTGACGGGCTCGACGCTGCGCGCGGATTCGGAAAGCCTTCGCGTAGGGTGGGGCGCGGCAGGCTCAGCGGAGCGGACAAGTCACCGAATCGGGGCGTTGGCTCGACGATTGGGTGCGAGTTTTCACGGAAAACGCAATTGTAACCCGTTCGCCCGCGCGTACCGGGCGGCGCATTTGCGCATAGCCACTGTAGAATCGTCAGTTCAAAGCCGGTTGAGCTCCATTTCCGGGGGACCAGCGTGCGAATGATGAGACGGGTCGGAATTGGCGTCGCCGCAGCGATCGTAGTTGGCCTGGTCGCGGTATGGGTCGCGCCGGATTTCGACGAAGCCCAGGCCCCCACGGACCGTCAGACGATCGACTGTTTGTCGACCCACCTGTCGCACGAAGATCGCGCTGACATCGCGCGGTTCGCTGACAAGAACGACTACGACTCGCTGTGGAGCGTGTTCGACCGCGTGTTCCCCGACTGCGCGGTGCGCAGCGATCAGCGCGATCGCAAGGCCGAACTCGAGGCGGCCGCATGGCGCAACCTCTCGTCCGATCGCGATTTCATGCGCATGCGCGAGGCGAACGCGGCGCTCGCGGCGAGCGCCTCGACCCGTTAGCACGACCCATCAGGGGCCCGCGCACCGAGCCCGAATGCCGCGCCCGTCGATCCGTCCCCCGCACCCCCCGCGGCTATAATGCGCGCATGAACGCACACCACCAGACCTTTGATGCCGCCGTGATCGGCGGCGGGCTCGTCGGCAAGACCGCGGCGCTCGCGCTCACGCAAGCCGGACTGCGCGTCGCACTGCTCGCGCAGCCTTGCGCGGCGCTGCCCGCCGGTGCTGCCTTCGACTCGCGCGTCTATGCGTTGTCGTCGAGTTCGCAGGCCTTGCTCGAACGGCTGCGGATCTGGCAGGCGCTCGATCACTCACGGCTCGGTCCCGTCTACGACATGCGCGTCTACGGCGACGCGCATGCCGAACTGCATTTCTCCGCGTTTCAGGCATCGGTGCCGCAGCTTGCGTGGATCGTCGAGTCGTCGGTGATCGAGCGCGCGCTCGATGCCGCGCTGCGCTTCCAGCCGAACCTCACGTGGATCGACACGCGCGCGCAGGCGCTCGATTTCTCCGTCGACAGCGCGAGCGTCGGCCTTGCGAATGGCAACGTACTCGAAGCGGACCTGGTAGTCGGCGCGGACGGCGCGCACTCGTGGGTGCGCGCGCAGATCGGCTCTAAGACGGTGCGCCGCGACTACCGGCAGATCGGCGTGGTCGCCAATTTCAAGGCTGCGAAGCCGCACGGCGAAACCGCGTACCAGTGGTTTCGCGACGGCGAGATCATCGCCTTGCTGCCGATGCCCGACGGCCACGTGTCGCTGGTCTGGTCGGCCCGCACCGAACACGCCGAGCAGTTGCTCGCGCTCGATCCCGAGCGGCTCGCCGCCGAAGTCGAGCAGGTGAGCGGTGAACAGTTCGGCGCGCTCGAGTGCGTGACGCCCGCGCAGGGCTTCCCGCTCGCGCTGCAAACCGTCGACCGGCTGGTCGCGCCGCGTGTCGCGCTGGTCGGCGATGCCGCGCATCTGATCCACCCGCTGGCGGGGCAGGGCATGAACCTCGGCTTGCGCGACGTCGCCGCGCTCGCGAGCACGATCGGCGGCAAGGAGTCGTTTCGCGATCTCGGCGACATGGTGCTGCTGCGTCGCTACGAACGCGCGCGCCGCGAAGACATCCGCGCGCTGATGATCGCCACCGACGGCCTGCAGAAACTGTTTTCGGTGCCCGGTCCGCTCGCGCGCGCCGTGCGCAATACCGGCATGGCGTTCGTCGGCGCGCAGCCATTCATCAAGCGCTGGCTCGTGTCGGCCGCGCTGGGGTAAACCGCAACGAGGCGTCGTGCGGATAGCCGCTGGCCGGTCACGGGCGCCCGGGACAGGTATCATGACCGGATCGACGCGCTGCGATCCGCCCCCTATCCGGTCCTTATCCGCCCCCGATCGAACCTGATCGAGCCTGATCGGACCTGCTCGGACCGATAGGCGGCCAAAGCGCGCGGCCGGAACGTAACGAACGCGCAGATGCGCGAATGACCCCCAGGACTCCAGCATGAAAAAGACTTTCCGCATCGCCGCCGCCGCGCTCGCGATCGCTGCCGTCACGCTCGGCTGCTCGGCGCAGGCCGACCAGACCACCGACAAGCTCAAAGCCACCCTGCAAAACCGTCTGTCCGACGTGACGATCAAGGGCGTGTCGAAGACGCCGATCGCTGGCCTGTACGAAGTGAACCTCGGCACCCAGATCATTTACAGCGATGCGAGCGGCGACTACCTGATGCTCGGCGACATGGTGGACTCGAAGTCGCGCAAGAATCTGACCGAGGCGCGCCTGTCGGAAACCAACCGCATCGACTTCGCTAGCCTGCCGTTCGGCAACGCGGTGAAAGTCGTGCGTGGCAACGGCGCGCGCAAGATCGCGGTGTTCTCCGATCCGAACTGCCCGTACTGCAAGCAGCTCGAAAAAACACTGCAATCGATCGACAACGTGACGGTCTACACCTTCCTGTACCCGGTGCTGTCGCCGGATTCGACGGCCAAGTCGAAGTCGATCTGGTGCTCGGCCGATCGCGCGAAGGCGTGGGAATCGTGGATGCAGGACCGTCAGGCGCCGACCGCCGCCGCCAGCTGCGACACCGCCGCGATCGACAAGAACCTCGCGCTCGGCCGTTCGATGAACGTCGAGGGCACACCGACGGTGTTCCTCGCCGACGGCCGCCGCCTGCCGGGTGCCGTGCCGGCCGACCGGCTCGACAAGGAACTGTCGGCGGTGCACTGAACGGCGCGCTGCACGCAGCGCCATGCACGCCTCGGGCGCGCAACAGATGCAACGTTCAAACGAAAGGAGGCGCATGTAGCGCCTCCTTTCGCATCGAGCCCCGAACTTCTTCGCCTCACTCTCCTGACACTCCCAAACGCCGCCGATGAAGCCGACCCGCTACACCATCGTTCCGAGTAACCCCGCCGCCCATCTGTTCGAAGTCACCGTGACCGTCGCCGATCCCGATCCGGCCGGCCAGCGTTTCATGCTGCCGGTGTGGATTCCGGGCAGCTACATGGTGCGCGAGTTCGCGCGCAACATCGTGACGCTGCGTGCGGTCAACGACGCGGGCCGCAAGGTGCGCGTCGAGAAGATCGACAAGCACACGTGGCAGGCGGCGCCGGTCAAGGGTGCTTTGACGCTGCACTACGAGGTGTACGCATGGGACATGTCGGTGCGCGCCGCGCATCTGGACGACACCATCGGCTTTTTCAACGGCACGAGCGTGTTCCTGTCGCCGCTCGGCCATGAAGACGCGCAGTGCGTGGTCGATATTCAGAAGCCGCAGGGCGCCGCGTATCGCGACTGGCGCGTCGCGACCGCGCTGCCGGAAGCGCGCGGCACCAGGCGCTACGGCTTCGGCGAGTACCGCGCGCAGAACTACGACGAGCTGGTCGACCATCCGGTGACGCTGGGCGAGTTCGCGCTCGCGACGTTCAAGGCGCACGGCGTGCCGCACGATGTCGTGATTGCCGGCCGCGTGATCGGGCTCGACATGGAGCGGTTGTGCCGCGACCTGAAGCGCATCTGCGAGGCGCAGATCGCGCTGTTCGAACCGAAGTCGAAGAAGGCGCCGGTCGAGCGCTACGTGTTCATGACGCAGGCTGTCACCGACGGTTACGGCGGGCTCGAGCATCGCGCGTCGACCGCGCTGATCTGCAATCGCACCGATCTGCCGGTGCAGGGCCGCGATGCGATGAGCGAGGGCTACCGGACCTATCTCGGTCTGTGCAGCCACGAGTATTTCCACACATGGAACGTGAAGCGGATCAAGCCGGCCGTATTTGCGCCGTACGACCTCGGCGTCGAAAACTACACGTCGCTACTGTGGCTGTTCGAGGGCTTCACGTCGTATTACGACGACCTGATCCTCGTACGCAGCGGCGTGATCTCGCAGGACGACTATTTCGGCCTGCTCGGCAAGGTGATTGGCGGTGTGCAGCGCGGCAGCGGACGCCTGAAGCAGAGCGTCGCCGAAAGCTCGTTCGACGCATGGGTCAAGTACTACCGTCAGGACGAGAACGCGCCGAACGCGATCGTCAGCTATTACACGAAGGGCTCGCTGATCGCGCTCGCGTTCGACCTGACGATCCGCGCGCAGACCGGCAACCAGAAATCGCTCGACGACGTGATGCGTCTGCTGTGGACGCGCTTTGGCCGTGATTTTTATCGCGGCAAGCCAGTGGGCGTCGACGAAAGCGAGATCGAGACGATTTTTGCGGAAGCAACCGGCGCGCAACTCGCCGAACTGTTCGCCGAGGGCGTGCGCGGCACGCGCGATCTCCCGCTCGACGCGTTGCTCGCGCCGTTCGGGGTGACGCTCGCGCCGGACGTCGACAAGAACGGCAAGCCGTCGCTCGGCGTGCGGCTGCGCGGCGGCGCTGACTGCGCGCTCGCGACGGTGCACGAAGGCAGCGCCGCGCAGAAGGCGGGCCTTTCCGCTGGCGACGTGCTGATCGCGCTCGACGGCCTGCGCGTGACCGGCGGCAATATCGATGCTCTGCTGGCGCGCTACCAGCCGGGCGCGAAGGTCGAGGTGCACGCGTTCCGCCGCGACGAGCTGCGGGTCACGCAGGTGAAGCTCGACGGTCCCGAAGTGGCGCGCTACAAGCTCGCGGTCAGCGATCACCGACCTGCCGCGCGCAAAGCCCTCGAGCGCTGGCTGACGAAGTGATCGGCGTGCTGGTGGGCCGCACCCGACGGCGGTCCACCGACCGTCGCCTGTCCCGTCATCAATCGGCGGAGGAGGGCGGGGGATTGTTCCACCCATGCAACAATCCGTCGCCGCCGGACGGCTTTTTCGCCGGCCGGTAAAAAAACACAATGACTCCACTCGCGCAACACTGCGCGCCCCCTACTGGAGTCAACCATGACCACGATCCTGCAAATCAACTCGGCAGCCCGTTCGCAAGGCGCGAACTCGACGCTCCTCGTCAACGAACTGACCGAAAAGCTGCAACAGTCGAATCCGGGCGCGCAAGTCGTCGTCCGTAACCTGCAAGCCGAACCGCTGCCGCACCTCGACGACGCCGTGCTCGGCGCTTTCTTCACGCCGGCCGAGCAGCGCACGCCGGAACAGGCCGAGATCGCCGCGCGCAGCGAAGCGCTGATCGCCGAACTGCAAGCCGCGGACGTCATCGTGATCGGCGCGCCGATGTACAACTTCGGCATCTCGTCGCAACTGAAGACGTACTTCGACTTCATCGCGCGTGCGGGCATCACGTTCCGCTACACCGCGAACGGTCCGGAAGGCCTCGTGACGGGCAAGAAGGTCTACGTCGTGTCGGCGCGTGGCGGCAAGTATCTGGGCACGCCGAACGATAGCCAGACGCCGTATCTGAAGAGCTTCCTCGGCTTCCTCGGCATGACCGACGTGAACTTCATCTACGCCGAAGGCCTGAACATGGGCCCGGACGCCGCGACCGCCGCGCTGGGCTCGGCACGCGAAGCGATCGCCGCGGTTTAAGCGGGTTCGTCGTGCCACATTGCGCCGCTTCGATGCGGCGCAAGCGGTGAAATAAAAAACGCCACGGATGGGTTCACCCTCCGTGGCGTTTTCGCTTGGTATCGCCATCTTCCGACGGCGACGCCGTCACGCAAGCATTTGCGCGTCGTCCGGCAGACGCCAGTCGATCGGCTCGCGGCCGTGCTGCTGCAGATATTCGTTCGCCTTCGCGAAATGGCCGCAACCCAGAAAGCCGCGATGCGCGGACAACGGCGACGGATGCGGCGCCTCCAGCACATAGTGCGACTTGCCGCCGAGCAGCGCGCGCTTTGCCTGCGCATGCGCGCCCCACAGCATGAATACGAGGTTCTGATGCCGCGTAGCCAGTTCGTGGATCAGCGTGTCCGTGCATTTCTCCCAGCCGCGTTTCGCGTGGCTCGCGGCGCTGTCGCGCTCGACGGTCAGCACCGTATTCAGCAGCAGCACGCCCTGTCTGGCCCAGCTGTCGAGGCACCCGTGCCGCGGCGTTGCGTGACCGAGACTCGCGCCGATTTCCTTGAAGATATTGCGCAACGACGGCGGCGGCCGCACGTGCGGCGCGACCGAAAACGCGAGACCGTGCGCCTGCGGCGTGCCGCGGTCTTCGCCGTGGTACGGGTCCTGGCCGAGGATCACGACTTTCACTTCGTCGGGGCTCGTCAGGCGCAGCGCGCGAAACACGTCGGCCGGATAGATGGTTTTGCCGGCGGCACGCTCGCCGTCGACGAAGCGGCACAGCGGCGCGTAGGTGTCGCTGTCGATGAAGGGTTTCAAATGCGCGCGCCAGGCCGCCGGCAGCGCGGCGAATTGGGCTTCGAGCGTGGGCGGGGCGGCGGTGGCGGTGTCGGTGTCGGCCGAGGCTGCGGCGGGAGCTGGCGCGGCGTCGTCGAACAACGATGCCTGCGGCGAACTGGAGCGGGTACGGGTAGCGGAGGTCATGGCGGGGAAGTGTCGCAGCAAACGCTGGCTAGCTCAAGTTGCGGCGAGCGAGCGCATGAGGTGCCGCGGGTTTCGGCAACCTGCGCCCATTTCGGGCTTATCCCGCGCGCAACCGATAGCCGCGCTGCGCCTTGCTGACGTCATCCGGCGCGAGGCCGGCAATCCGTTTGCCGAGTTCGGCGGCCAGCGTGTGAAGCGCGGCTTCGTCGCCCGACTTCAGTTCGAGCTCGATCTCCGAGATCGGCGCGCGGCGCGCTTGATCGTCGACTTCGGCGAGCACGTCGCCCTGGTCGATCGCCGCCTCGATCTGAGCGCCGTCGGTGTCGAGCAGCCAGAGTGTGCGGATGAAAGTCGTGTGGAACAGCTCGATCAGCGCAGGCGCGGCCTGTTTCAGAGCGTCTGCGGCGGCGGGTTCGTCGCAGGCGCTCAGCAACGAATCGATTTCGAGCTTCGGGCCGGCGACCGGCATTTCCCATTCGTGCCGGCTATGCAAGCCGTTCGTCGCCGTACCGACCGTCTTGAAGGTCTGCAGCCAGCCGTCCGGCGTCTGCCGCAGACGCAGCGCGCTCTTCGAGGACGCCAGCGTCAGCTGCGGCGTGTCGAAGTAAATGTTCACGAGCTTGATCGCGCGTCCCTGCTTGCCGGCGCGCGCGGCGAACCACTGCGTGGCCGCCTGCACCTGCGATGCCGGCAGGGCCAGCTTGATTTCGCGTTCCATGCTCATGGTACGTGTCCTTGCTTATGCGAGCGCCGTGCTCAGAAAAACATCCGCGCAAGCTCCACGCCCGGCTCGTCCGCGCGCATGAACGCCTCGCCGACGAGGAACGTATGCACGTTGCGCGCGCGCATGCGCTCGACGTCGTCGCGCGACAGGATGCCCGATTCGGTCACGACGATGCGGTCGTCGGGAATCGCGTCGAGCATGCCGAGCGTCGTGTCGAGCGAGGTCTCGAAGGTGCGCAGATTGCGGTTGTTGATGCCGATCAGCGGCGTCTTCAGCGTCAGCGCTTCCTTGAGTTCAGCGCTGTCGTGCACTTCGACGAGCACCGCGAGACCGAGCGAATGCGCGAGCGCTTCGAGGTCCTGCATCTCGGCGGTTTCGAGCGCGGCGGCGATCAGCAGGATCGCGTCGGCGCCCATCGCGCGTGCTTCGACGACCTGATACGGATCGACGATGAAGTCCTTGCGTATCACCGGCAACTGGCACGCGGCGCGCGCTTGCTGCAGATAGGCGACGCTGCCTTGGAAGAACTGCACGTCGGTCAGCACGGACAGACACGCCGCGCCGTGCCTCTCGTATGAACGCGCGATGTCGGCCGGCACGAAGTGCTCGCGCAGCACGCCTTTCGACGGGCTTGCCTTCTTCACTTCGGAGATCACCGCGGCTAGACCCGTCGCGTGCTTCGCGCGAATTGCGCCGACGAAGTCGCGCAGATCGCGCGAGGAGGCTTCGAGCCGCAATTCTTCGAGCGGTACGCTCTGCTCGGCCGCCCGGATTTCTTCGCGTTTGACCGCGATGATGCGGTCGAGAATGTCGCTCATAAATGTCTCGCTACGTGATTACTGCTTGAATTGCTGGGTGAAGCGCACCAGTTCGTCGACCTTCGCGCGCGCGTTGCCGCTCGCGATCGCTTCGCGCGCGAGCACGATGCCGTCCGCGATCGTGGCCGCGACGTTCGCCGAATAGAGCGCCGTGCCGGCGTTCAGCGTGACGATTTCGCGCGCGACGCCGGGCTTGTTGTCGAGCGCATCGAGCAGCATGACCTTCGACTCGTTCGCGTCGGCCACCTTCAGCGTGCGGTTCGACACCATCTGCATGCCGAAGTCTTCCGGATGGATCTCGTACTCGCGGATCTCGCCGTCGCGCAACTCGCCGACCAGCGTGGCGCCGCCGAGCGAGACTTCGTCCATGCCGTCCATCCCGTACACGACGAGCACGTGCCTCGCACCGAGGCGCTGCATCACGCGTACCTGAATGCCGACGAGGTCGGGGTGGAACACGCCCATCAGCTGATTCGGCGCGCCGGCCGGATTGGTGAGCGGCCCGAGGATGTTGAAGATCGTGCGGATGCCGAGCTCGCGGCGTACCGGCGCGACGTTTTTCATCGCCGGATGATGGTTCGGCGCGAACATGAAGCCCATGCCCGTTTCAGCGATCGATGCCGCGACCTGCTCCGGCTGCAGATCGATGTTGACGCCGAGCGCCTCGAGTACGTCCGCGCTGCCCGACTTGCTCGATACGCCGCGATTGCCGTGCTTCGCGACCTTCGCGCCGGCCGCGGCCGATACGAACATCGTCGCGGTGGAAATGTTGAACGTGTGCGCACCGTCGCCGCCGGTGCCGACGATATCGACGAAGTTCGAGTTGTCCTGCACGTCGACGTGCCGGGCAAATTCACGCATCACCGTGGCGGCCGCGGTGATTTCGCCGATGGTCTCTTTTTTGACGCGCAGGCCGGTGATGATCGCCGCCGACATCACCGGCGACAGCTCGCCGCGCATGATCAGGCGCATCAGGTGCAGCATTTCGTCGTGGAAAATCTCGCGGTGCTCGATGGTCCGCTGCAAGGCTTCCTGGGGCGTAATGGACATGATCTCGTCTCTCTTCTGGTCAGGCATTGCGGGAAGCCGGATGATGCGCAGCCCTGCCGCCGACGGCCAGCTTCGACTGCTTGACGAAGTTTTCGAGCAGCGCGTGCCCGTGTTCGGACAGGATCGATTCCGGGTGGAACTGCACGCCCTCGACGGCCAGTTCCTTGTGACGCACGCCCATGATTTCGCCGTCTTCGGTCCATGCCGATACTTCGAGGCAGTCGGGCAGCGATTCGCGTTCGATCGCGAGCGAGTGGTAGCGCGTCACGGTGAAGTGCTTCGGCAGGTCCGCGAACACGCCCTTGCAGTCGGTTTCGATCGTGCTGACCTTGCCGTGCATGATGGTTTGCGCGCGCACGACGCGGCCGCCGAACGCTTCGCCGATCGCCTGATGGCCGAGGCACACGCCGAGAATCGGCGTCTTGCCGGAGAATTCGCGCAGCACGTCGAGCGTGATGCCCGCGTGTTGCGGATTGCTCGGACCCGGCGACAGGCAGATGCGCTCAGGGTTCAGCCTGGCGATTTCATCGAGTGTGATTTCGTCGTTGCGGTAGGTGCGTACGTCTTCGCCGAGTTCGCCGAAGTACTGCACCAGGTTGTAGGTGAACGAGTCGTAGTTGTCGATCATGAGCAGCATGGTGTGTCTCCGGTCAGAAGTCGCTATCGAGGCCGTCCTGGACCTGCTCGGCGGCGCGCAGCACAGCGCGCGCCTTGTTTTCGGTCTCTTGCCATTCGGATTCCGGCACCGAATCGGCGACCACGCCCGCGGCCGCCTGCACATACAGATTGCCGTTCGCGATCACGCCGGTGCGGATCGTGATGGCCAGATCCATCTCGCCGGTGAACGACAGATAACCGACCGCCCCGCCGTAGAGGCCGCGCTTGATGGGTTCGAGCTCGTCGATCAGCTCCATCGCGCGGACCTTCGGCGCGCCCGACAGCGTGCCGGCCGGGAAGGTGGCGCGCAGCACGTCGAAATTGGTCATGTCGTTCTTGAGCTTGCCTTCGACCGAGCTGACGATGTGCTGCACGTGCGAGTACTTTTCGATCACCATCTTGTCGGTCACGACGACCGAGCCGATCTGCGCGATACGGCCGACGTCGTTGCGCGCCAGGTCGATCAGCATCACGTGTTCGGCGATTTCCTTCGGGTCGTTCAGCAGTTCGGTCGCAAGCGCGGCGTCGCGCTCGGGCGTGTTGCCGCGCGGACGCGTGCCGGCGAGCGGGCGGATCGTGACGATACGATCCTCGCCGCGCTTTTCCTGGCGCACCAGAATTTCCGGCGACGCGCCGACCACGTGGAAGTCGCCGAAGTTGTAGTAGTACATATATGGCGACGGATTCAGCGAGCGCAGCGCACGATACAGCGACAGCGGATTGTCGCGGTAAGGTTTGGTCAGGCGCTGGCCGACCTGCACCTGCATCAGTTCGCCGGCGGCGATGTATTCCTTGGCCTTGCGCACGGCGGCCAGGTAATCGTCTTTCGCGAACTCGCGGTAGATCTCGGTGCGCACGCTGGCCGACACGACGGGCGGTTCGACCGTGACGCGCAGCCGCTGGCGCAGTTCGCGCAGACGGTGCTTCGCTTTCGTATAGGCCTCAGCCTGGGTCGGGTCCGCGTAGACCACCAGATAGAGCTTGCCCGCGAGGTTGTCGATGACGGCGACTTCCTCGGTCAGCAGCAGCTGGATGTCGGGCAGGTTCAGATCGTCCTTCGGCGCGCTGTGCGCGAGCTTCTTCTCGATGTAGCGCACCGCGTCATAGCCGAAGTAGCCGGCGAGACCGCCCGTGAAGCGCGGCAGCCCCGGGCGTTGCGCGACCTTGAAGCGCGCCTGGAACTGCTGGATGAAGGCGAGCGGATCGCCGTCGTGCGTTTCGACGACCTTGCCGTCGCGCACCACTTCCGACACGCCGTTGCGCGTGCGCACAAGAGTGCGCGCCGGCAGCCCGATGAACGAATAACGCCCGAAGCGCTCACCGCCGACTACCGACTCCAGCAGGAAAGAGTTCGCGCCGTTGCGCTCGGTCTGCGCGAGCTTCAGGTACAGCGACAGCGGCGTTTCGAGGTCGGCGAGCGCTTCTGCGATCAGCGGGATGCGGTTGAAACCCTCGTTGGCGAGGGACTGGAATTCGAGTTCGGTCATGTTCCGATCCTGTACGGTGGTCCGGCGGCAGCAAGCGTCGGGCAAAGCGGGGCTGAGCGCCTCCGGTCAGGGCATGGGTCGACGTTCTCGACACGATAATACCGACCGGCGCGGGTCTTCCATCGGCGCGTGCGAGCGGTGCCGGTGAGCAACGGTACCTTGCGGGTACGCGCAGGCCCAATCAGCCGATGCAGCAGCGCATATATAAGACGATGGAAGAAGCGCGTAAGCGCAGCGAAGTAAAAAACGGTTGCCGAAGACAAGCTTCAGCGTACCTCAGGCGAGGTTAGCGCGACCAGCGACGCCAGGGCCAGGCTCCCCGGTCGATGCTAATCAGACTCCGTTTTTTATTCAGAAACATGAGGATGAAGGACTGTTAAGTCGTGGATTGGTGCGCTGCGATCGCCTTGGCGGCGTCGAGCAGCGAGGCAACTATACCATCGGATTTTATTGTTTGTATAGCTTGGCCGTGGTTGTAGCCGTAGGGCACGGTCAACGTCGCCATGCCGGCCGCGCGGCCCGCCAGCGCGTCGTTTTCCGAGTCGCCGATCGCGACCGTGGCGCTCGGCTCGACGCCGAGTTGCGCGGCGGCGGTCAGCATCGGCAGCGGGTCGGGTTTCTTTTTAGCGAGACTGTCACCGCCGAGCACGGCGCTGAAATACTGCGCGAGTCCATATTGCTGCAGCAATTCGAGCGCGAAGCGGTGCGGCTTGTTGGTCACGCAGGCGAGCTTCAGGCCCGCGTCGCGCAGCGCGCGCAGACCGGCTTCGACGTCTGGATAAAGCCGCGTGTGCACGCCATTGATCTTCGCGTACTCGGCTTGATAGATCGCGAGCGCTTCGTCGAAGCGCTCTTGCGCGTGTTCGGTTTCGAAGCGCGGCGCGAGCACGCTGCGGATCAAATGCTCCGAACCCTTGCCGACGTAGCCGACCACTTCCTCGCGCGTCGTTTCTTCCGCGTCGAGCTGAGCGAGCATGCCGTTCAGGCCGGCGGTGAAGTCGTCGGCGGTGTCGATCATCGTGCCGTCGAGGTCGATGATCGCGGCTTCGAGGCGCGGGCCGGTGAAGGACGGGGCGGGGTACGGAGCGGTCATCGTCGGATCAGCGCTGGACGGTGGCGAGGGCGGCGCGCATCTTGTCGATCACGACCTTGTGATCGGGCTGGCCGAAGATTGCCGAGCCGGCCACGAACGTGTCCGCGCCGGCCGCCGCGATTTCCGCGATGTTGTCGACCTTCACGCCGCCGTCCACTTCGAGATGGATCTCGCGGCCGGTGCGCTCGTTGTACGCGTCGATGCGCTTGCGCGCTTCGCGCAGCTTGTTGAGCGCCTCGGGGATGAACGACTGGCCGCCGAAGCCCGGATTCACCGACATGATCAGCACGAGGTCGACCTTGTCCATCACATGATCGAGATAGTTCAGCGACGTCGCCGGATTGAACACTAGGCCGGCCTTGCAGCCGTGATCGCGGATCAGCGACAGCGTGCGGTCGATGTGATCCGACGCTTCCGGGTGAAAGCTGATCAGGTTCGCGCCGGCTTTCGCGAAGTCCGGCACGATGCGGTCGACGGGGCGCACCATCAGGTGCACGTCGATCGGCACATCGACGTGCGGGCGGATCGCTTCGCAAACGAGCGGGCCGATGGTCAGGTTCGGTACGTAGTGGTTGTCCATCACGTCGAAGTGGATCCAGTCGGCGCCAGCGGCGACGACGTTGCGGACCTCTTCACCCAGACGGGCGAAATCGGCGGAGAGAATGCTGGGGGCGATGCGAAATTGCGTCATGACGGGGGCGAATGCAAGCGGGAAAGCGCCATTTTACCGGTTTTGCGCGTGCGGACCGGCGTGCGCGCAGCGCCTGGCGTGGCGGAATCGCGCGATGAAACGTCGCAAAGCGGCGGCGCAATAATGGCATCGAAAGGCAGCGCGGCAAGCGGCCGTGTCTCAACGTCTTAGACACTCCTGGCCGAAAGGCGCGTCAGGTTGCGGCCATGCCGCGCATCAAGCAGAATGCCACTCCATGAGCGCCGCATCGCCGCTGCACCTGCAGACCATTGGCGTTCGGGGCCTCGCACGATTTTTCACAGCCCGTTTGATCAGATCGGAATCAGGATGAGCCAGTACGAATTCAGCGTGTCGGCGCAGGTGCAATACCTGCCCGAAGAATCGGACCCGGAGCGTCGCCAGTACGCCTTTGCCTACACGCTGACCATCCGTAACACCGGCCAGGTGCCTGCACAGTTGATCGCGCGTCATTGGATCATCACCGACAGCGAAAACACCGTGCAGGAAGTCAAAGGCCTGGGCGTGGTCGGTCATCAGCCGCTGCTCAAACCGGGTGAGCATTTCGAATACACGAGTTGGGCGGTGATCGCGACGCCGGTCGGCACGATGCGCGGCGATTACTTCTGCGTGGCGGAGGATGGCGAGCGCTTCGAGGCGCCTGTGCCGGAGTTCGTATTGCGCATGCCGCGAACGTTGCATTGAACCGGCGCGGCGCTGCGCGGTCTTTAATGAGTTCGTGTGGGCGCGCGACGCAGCGGGCAGTTGAGTAGCAGGTTGGATGAGCGCTCGGGCGAGCACTTGATGCACGAGGGGTTGCGCGGGACTGCGTGCAGCCCGCTGGCCAGGGTCAATGCGGCTTTTGCTGTTGGGACCGGTCCGCCGACCTCGCACGTCCCGCTTTTTTCTTGCCGGACGACGTCCACACAACGATAAAGACGAGCAGGAATAGCGCGACCAGCGATTCCAGCGCGAAGATGAGCATCGGGTATTCGTCGGACAGATCAGACATGGCGGTTTCCATCAAGAACGAACATTGTATGCGTTTTATCCGCAGGGCCGGCGCGTGGCTCGGAGCATTGTCGGTTGCAGTGTTGCTTGCCTCCTGCGGGGGCGGCGGCGCGATCCGGCCTTCACCGCCGAGCGGCGCGGCGATCATCCCTGGCCAGATCGCGTCGGCGCGCCTGACCGCGGTTGCATGGCAACAGGTGCCGGGCTGGCAGGACGACTCGCTGATCGGCGCGACCGCCGCGTTGCGGCAAAACTGCACGAGGCTCGCGCGTCAGCCGAACTGGTCGCGTGCCTGCGCGGCGGCCGTGCAAATCGACGATCTCGACGTCACCAGCGCGCGCGCCTTCTTCGAAGCCTACTTCACGCCGTTCCAGCTCGCGAATAGCGACGGCACGCTCGACGGTCTGGTCACCGGTTACTACGAGCCCCTGCTGAGGGGCTCGCGCACGCGGCACGGCGTATATCAGACCGCGCTATACCGCTGGCCCGCCGGCTATCGCGCGGGGGCGCCGTTGCCGGCGCGCGCCCAGCTCGAACGCTCGGGCGCGCTCAGCGGCAACGAACTCGTGTGGGTCGACGATCCGATCGAAGCGTTCTTCCTGCAGGTGCAAGGGTCCGGGCGCATCGTGATGGAAGACGGCAGTGTGATGCGCGTCGGCTTTGGCGGCACCAACAATCAGCCGTACAAGTCGATCGGCCGCTGGCTGCTCGATCATGGCGAGATCACGCCGGCGCAGGCGACGATGCAGGGCATCAAGGCATGGGCCCGCGCGAATCCGACGCGCGTCGATGGCCTGCTCGACACCAATCCGCGCTTCGTGTTTTTCCGCGAGATGCCGTCGGCCGAAAGTGTGCCGAGCGGCGGCGCGGACGGTCCGATCGGCGCGCTCGGCGTGCCGTTGACGCCGGAGCGCTCGATTGCGGTCGATCCGAGCGCGATTCCGCTCGGCACGCCGGTGTTCCTGCAGACCACGCGGCCGCTGACGAATTCGCCGATGAACCGTCTCGTGTTCGCGCAGGACACTGGCACCGCGATCAAAGGTGGCGTGCGCGCCGACTATTTCTGGGGCCTCGGCGACGATGCCGGTGATCTGGCTGGCAAGATGAAGCAGGGTGGCCGGATGTGGTTGCTGCTGCCGAATTCGTGAGGCGGTGGGGTGGAGACGAAGCGTGACTGCCGCTTGAATCGCAGCAGTTTTCGCGAGGCGGGTTTGAGGCTGCTGCGAAGCCGTCAATAGATGTCGTTGAGATCGGCGTCACGTGTGGATCAGGATCCGTGCGTGACGCCGTTTTTCGTTGGGATCTTACGCTGCGCGGCGTTGCGCGTGGCCCGAGTTAGAGGCCCGACTTGCGATTGTCCACCACGCGCCGTGCCTTGCCCACCGAGCGCTCGATTCCGTTCACCGGCAGCACGTTCACCACGGCGCTCACGCCAATCAGCGCCTTGATGTCGTAAGCCAGCGCGCTTTTCGCGGCGGTTAGCGCGGCGGTATCCGGCGCGCTTTCGGGGCACGGTTCGACGTTCAGCGTCAACACGTCGAGCGGCCCCTCCTTCGTCAGCACGATCTGATAGTGCGGCGCCAGCGCGCGCTGCTTGAGCAACAGTTCTTCGATCTGCGTCGGGAACACATTGACGCCGCGCACGATCATCATGTCGTCCGAGCGGCCCGTGATCTTTTCCATACGCCGCATCGTGCGGGCGGTGCCCGGCAGCAGGCGTGTGAGATCGCGCGTGCGGTAGCGGATGATCGGCAGCGCTTCTTTCGTCAGCGACGTGAACACGAGCTCGCCGAGTTCGCCATCGGGCAGCACCTCGCCCGTTTCGGGGTCGATGATCTCGGGGTAGAAATGGTCTTCCCAGATCGTCGGGCCGTCTTTGGTTTCGACGCACTCCGAGGCGACGCCCGGGCCCATCACTTCGGAAAGACCGTAGATGTCGACCGCGTCGATGCCCATCCGTTTTTCGATCGCCTCGCGCATATCGTTGGTCCACGGCTCAGCGCCGAAAATGCCGATGCGCAATGAGCAGCTGGCCGGGTCGATACCCTGGCGTTCGAATTCGTCGGCGATTGACAGCATGTAGCTCGGCGTCACCATGATGATGTCGGGCCGGAAGTCCTGGATCAGCTGGACCTGCTTTTCGGTCTGGCCACCGCCGAACGGAATCACGGTGAGCCCCGCGCGCTCGGCGCCGTAATGCGCGCCGAGGCCGCCCGTGAAGAGGCCGTAGCCGTAGCTCACGTGCACCTTGTCGCCGCGCTTCGCGCCGGCGGCGCGCACCGAACGGGCGACGAGATTCGCCCAGGTGTCGATGTCGCGCGCCGTATAGCCGACGACAGTCGGCTTGCCGGTCGTTCCGGACGACGCATGGATTCGCGAAATCTGCTCTTGCGGCACGGCGAACATCCCGAACGGATAGTTGTCGCGCAAATCCTTTTTCGTCGTGAACGGAAACCGAGCGAGGTCCGCGAGCGACTTGACATCGCCCGGATGGACGCCGGCTTCGTCGAACTTGCGCCGATACACCGGCGAATTTTCATACGCATGGGTGAGCGACCATTTGAGCCGTTCAAGTTGGAGCGTGGCGAGCTCGTCGCGGCTGGCGGTCTCGATCGGATCGAGCGGAAGAGCGGTGCTCATCGAATGTCTCCTTGCTGCCTCAGTATCTAAGTCTGATATGTGACGCATTGGCGCCAGAGCGCCACGCGGACAATCGTCCGAGTGGGCGGTTCTGGCTGGCCGCCGTCAATTGTTAGTCGCCGGTGGGAATCAGGTTACCCTTGATTTGCGCCGACTTGCCGCGAAACATTGCGACGGTCTCGCCGGCGCGATTCGTGACGCGAATATCGTAGATTCCAGTGCGCCCGCTCAATGTCTGTTCGACCGCTTCGGCACTCAGCACGTCGCCGCCGTGGACCGGCCGCAGATACTCTATAGAGCAGCCGGCCGCGACCGTATTGATGTTGTAGGTGTTACAGGCGAACGCGAAGGTCGAATCGGCGAGTGTGAAGATCAGGCCGCCGTGGCAGATCTGATGGCCGTTCAGGAAGTCGTCGCGCACCGCCATGCGCAGCCGCGCATAGCCGGGGCGCACTTCGAGAATCTCGAGCCCGAGCGCGCGACTGCAGGCGTCGTTTTCGTACATTGCGGCGGCTGTCGCGCGGGCGAGTTCGTCTGCCGTCATCTGGTCGGGGCGGGTGGTTTGTGTCGACATCTCAACGTCCCTCGAAGCGCGGCGCGCGTTTGTCGATAAATGCCTGCACGCCTTCCGCGTAATCGTGCGAGGCGCCTAGTTCGCGCTGCAGATCGCGCTCGAGATCGAGTTGCTGGTCGAGCGTTTGCGTCGTGCCGGCACGCATCGCCCGCTTGATCGCAGCGATCGCGCGCGTCGGTTGCTGGGCGAGCTGGGCAGCGAGTTTTGCCGCTGCCGGCGCTAGTTCAGCGTCGTCGAGCACTTGCCAGATCAAGCCCCAGCTTTCGGCTTTTTCGGCGCTGAGCTTGTCGCCGGTGATCGCG
The DNA here is from genome assembly GCF_040948665.1 of Paraburkholderia sp. BR14320. Taxonomy (NCBI): domain Bacteria; kingdom Pseudomonadati; phylum Pseudomonadota; class Betaproteobacteria; order Burkholderiales; family Burkholderiaceae; genus Paraburkholderia; species Paraburkholderia sp. BR14320. The sequence continues at coordinate 3,597 of NZ_JBFPKG010000016.1, read as the reverse complement.
AGGCCGAGCGCGCGGGCCATGCCAACGCGCTGCGGCAGAAACCACGTGCCGCCCGAATCCGGCACGAGGCCGATCTTCACGAACGCCTGGATGAAACTCGCGGAGCGAGCCGCGAGCACCAGGTCGCACGCGAACGCCAGATTGGCGCCCGCACCGGCAGCCGTGCCGTTGACCGCCGCGATCACCGGAAACGGCAGCGCCTGCAGACGGCGGATCAGCGGATTGAAGTATTCATCGATCACGGCGCCGAGGTCGGTCATGGCGCCGGGCGTGAAATCGAGATCGGCGAGATCCTGGCCGGCGCAGAAGCCGCGGCCTGCGCCGGTGAACACGAGCGCACGGGCGCCGGACTTTTCGACCTGGTCGAGCGCCGCGCGGAGTTCCTGATGCATCGCGCGCGTGAAGCTGTTGAGCTTATCCGGGCGGTTCAGCGTGATGGTGGCGACGTGGCTCGATGAGTCGATGTCCAGCCGGATCGCTTCATATGACATGGGGTGTCTCCTCAAACTCTCTTTGGCCGATGGACGCGGTGGCTCGGCTGGGGGCGGCGCGTGATGCCGACCGGATGTTTGATGTTAGTCAGAGCGCACGACCCGGTCCATCTGCCGAACGGCATAGGACGAAGTCGTGCGTAGCGTTGAAGCCGTGTCTTACGCCTTTCAGCCAGCTACCGCCGGCGCCGCTTTCGGTTCAACATGAACGCGGCTTTGAACGACACGGAAGCGGTTCGCGACGAAAGCGGCATCGGCCAGCGCGGCATTGGCGGCCGGGTTGGCGCCGGTGCCGTGGAAGTCGGAAAAAGCCGCGGACTGGTTGACGAACACACCGCCGGTCAGGTTGATCGACAGCGCGACACCGCCGCGAATCGACGCTTCGTGCGCGGCTTCGAGCACCGCGTCGTCCGTGCTGTAGACCGCCAGCGTCAACGCGCCATGCTCGGCGGCGATGTCGCCAGCGAGCTCGAGCGACTGCGCGGTCGAGTCCGTCGCAATGACGAACGAGATCGGCCCGAACCATTCTTTCGTGAACTGGGCGTGATCGGTCGCGGCGTCGAGTTGCAGTACGAGCGGCGTGCGCACGCGAGCGCCGGCAAAGGCCGGATGTTCGAGAGTCTGGCTGGCGACGAGAACGCGGCCAAGTTTGGCGGCTTCGTCGATGCGCTGCACGACGCCTTCGTTCTGGATCGCGCCGAGCAGTTCGACAGCGCGGGCCGGGTCGGCGACGAGCTTTTGCACCGCGCCGGCAAGCGCCTGGGCGACATCGTCGAAGCTGAGCGTGCCTTCTGCGGTGCGAATGCCGCCGCGCGGCACATAGATGTTTTGCGGCGCCGTGCACATCTGGCCCGAGTACAGAGCCAGCGAGAACGCGATGTTGCGGACGGCCGCCTTGATGTCGTCGACCGAGTCGATGACGATCTGGTTGACGCCGGCTTTCTCGGTATAGACCTGCGCCTGGTGCGCGTTGCGCTCGAGCCAGGTGCCGTTCTGGGTGCTGCCCGTGAAGTCGATCAGCTTGATCTCGGGGCGCTGTGCCAGTTGCTGGACGAGGGCGCCGTCGTTCGGGTCGGTGGCCAGCAGCGTGACGACGTTCGGATCAAAGCCCGCTTCGCGCAACACGTCGCGCGCGATGCGCACGGTCAACGCGAGCGGCAGGATTGCGCCCGGATGCGGCTTGACGATTACCGTGTTGCCGGTGGCTAGATCGGCGAACAGGCCGGGATAGCCGTTCCACGTCGGGAATGTGCAGCAGCCGAGCACGAGACCGATGCCGCGCGGCACGACGGTGTAGCGCTTGTGCATCGCGAGCGGCGGGTTTTTGCCTTGCGGTTTTTCCCAATGCGCGTCGGCAGGAATGCGACGCAGTTGATCCCAGGCATACGCGACCGCTTCGAGCGCGCGATCCTGCGCGTGCGGGCCGCCTGCCTGGAAGGCCATCATGAACGCCTGGCCGGTCGTGTGCATCACGCTGTAGCCGAGTTCGAAGCTGGCGCGATTCAGACGCGCGAGGATTTCGAGGCTCACGCCGATCCATGCCTGCGGGCCGGCCGCGCGCCACTCGCGTTGCGCCGCCGTGGATGCGGCGATAAGCGCGCCCGGATCGGCTTTCGGGTAACGCACGCCGAGCGGGAAGCCGAACGGCGAGACTTCCGCGCCGACGGTTTCTCCAGTCGACGGTTGGTCGAGGTCGAACGTCTTGTCTACATGCGCCTTGAACGCGGCTTCGCCGTCCGCGTTGGCTGTTTCCCCGTACACTTTCGGACTGGGCATCTCGGCGAACGGGCTCCAGTAGCCGCGCGTTTCGAGCGCGGCGAGCGCTTTGTGCAGCGTGTCTTCGTGCTTGGTGAATAGCGGATGTGTCATGGCAGAGGGGCTCGGCTACGTTGGGGGAAAACCTGTCAAATAATTGACCGACCGGTTGGTTGGTGAATGGTAGCATCACTACGAACGATGCGCGAAGCGTTTTTCGCGTGCGATTAACCCTTATGGAGGCGGCATGGCTTACGAAAACATTCTGGTTGAGACGCGGGGACGGGTCGGACTGATTACTCTCAACCGTCCGAAGGCTCTAAATGCACTGAACGACGCGCTGATGGACGAACTGGGCGCCGCGTTGCGCGAGTTCGACGGCGACGAATCGATTGGCGCGATCGTCGTAACGGGCGGCGAGAAAGCGTTCGCGGCCGGCGCGGATATCGGCATGATGGCGTCTTACACCTATATGGATGTCTACAAGGGTGACTACATCACGCGAAACTGGGAAACGGTTCGCTCGATTCGTAAGCCGATCATTGCCGCGGTGGCGGGCTTCGCGCTCGGAGGCGGCTGCGAACTCGCGATGATGTGCGACATCATTTTCGCCGCCGACACGGCGAAGTTCGGTCAGCCGGAAATCAAGCTCGGGATCATGCCGGGCGCGGGCGGCACGCAACGCTTGCCGCGGGCGGTGTCAAAAGCGAAGGCGATGGACCTTTGTTTGACCGCCCGTTTCATGGATGCCGCCGAAGCGGAGCGCGCCGGACTGGTTTCGCGCGTGATCCCGGCGGCATCGTTGCTTGACGAAGCGGTTGGTGCGGCTGCCACTATCGCGGAATTCCCGCTGCCAGCGGTGCTGATGATCAAGGAGTCGGTCAATCGAGCCTATGAAACGACGCTCGCGGAGGGCGTGCATTTCGAGCGCCGCCTGTTCCATTCGCTCTTCGCTACCGAAGACCAGAAGGAGGGCATGGCCGCGTTCGTAGAGAAGCGCAAACCGGTTTTCAAGCACCGTTAATACGCTTGTCAAAATATCGCTTGCAAGTCGCAATGGCGGCGACTAGAATTCCGCTCTTTCGTGCTCCGGACACCGGAGCGCGGGGAAGCGGGAAGCCTTTATGGCGAGGGCTTTAGCGGCGTGGGCAGGTTAAGCGAGTGATAAAAACCTGTTGACGATCTGGCGGAAGTTCTCCATAATCTCGTTTCTCTGCTGCAGACGCAGCGACGCAAACGAAGCGGTGCCGGGTAGTGGTGGTTCAGGCGCAGCGGGTTGGGCGGATCGATCTTTAAAAACTAACAGCCGATAAGTGTGGGCGCTTGATGCGGAATGCGGCGGCGGATTCTT
>NZ_JBFPKG010000169.1:0-1980 GCF_040948665.1 Paraburkholderia sp. BR14320 | reverse complement strand
TCTTCGGCCCCATCGGCAACATTCCACCTGCCGAGGCAGAAGCCGCTTACTATGCAAATCTCGCTGAGTCTGTCATTGTGGCATGACGCAAGCAAAACGGTCTCCGGAAAACCCGGGGCGGCTCACTTCTTTCGGCTTGCGTGACATCCGCAGCACGTTGCACAGGATCCTTCACTTTTCGTTTCGCTTCGGCAACGGCTGGCCGGGCACGAGTATCTGGCGAGCGCGATATCGACGTACATGCAGGACGAGGAATGTTCGCCGCCCGCAGCGGCGATGAAGGCGCGCGAGCGCTGGCAGTTGCGTCTCGCGCTATCGATTGACCCGGAGGAAACCTGATGTACCTACATTCGCGCGCGCAATACTCGTATAGCGTCGAACCGCCCTTTATCTGCATCATCGATCACAACGATGGCGCGCGCTCCGTAACCAATGACGCCGAGCGCGTCATCGCCGATCTGCTCGCCGATGGCTTTCGCGTTGATGAGTACGTCATCATCTATCAGGACAGCGAGGGCGTATGGGATCGCATGCTGACCGCAGACGGCGCCTTCCTCTGCTTTGAGTCTGTCTGCGAGTTAAAGAGCAGGCGAAGCGCGTCATCAATGGCGAGGCGCCGTATAGCCCGTCAATCTGAAGGGCGGCAGTGGTCTGTTTCTCGGAGCCCGGCGGCCCCCACATCAAAAGGGAAGGGTCTGAAACATGACAACGAAGACGACAACCATTAGCGCGAAGCCGGTCTATCTCGACCCGCATGCGGCGGCGACATTCGTATCGCTATCGGAAGCGACGATTCAAAAGCTGGTGCGCGAGAATGAGTTCCCGCCGCCGCGCAAGATATCCGCGAATCGGGTGGCCTTTCATGCTTTCCGACGGCGTCGTCTATGCAGACCTCGGTACCGACTACTTCAGCCGGCTCGACATTGGCAAAACCATCCAACGCCTGCTCAAGCGGCTTGCCGATCTCGGCTACAACTCGCAACCGGCCCCTTTCTCATGAGCGCTTCTTACCAGCAACTGGTTGCGTGTTTTCAAAAACGAAAACGCGCAACCAGTTGAAAAAAACATTTTATATCTATGTGATGGGCGATCGGTGGCATGATGGCAGCAATCCCATAGGGTCTGCGGTCTCGATCTTTGCTTGTGTGCGCACAGGGGGTTTTCGGGATTAGACAAGGGTATGATGCGTTTGGCTGGCGAGAGTGCGATCCTCCGGTTCCGTCACCTCCTCGCAACACACGGCTTGGCCGCGTGATACGCACGCTGGTCAACGAGGTCCTGAGCGAGCAAGGCTTGATGCTGAAGGCAGGGTCGGCGGTCGATGCGATCTTGATTTCGGCACCCAGTTCGACAAAGAACGGCTCTGATACACGGGGCCCGGAGACGCACCAGATGAAGAAGGAGCCAGCAGCAGTTTGGATAGACGAAGGCCCGGTATCGAGGGTTGATGAAGGGCACCGCGCAGATCACGACACTGTTTGCACTGGCCAACCGTTGGACGGCGCGCAAGGCTTTACGCGAAACGTGAAAAGCCCATCGGTCTCGGCAAACGGAGGTCGTCATGCTTCGAAAGCCGGGCGACCACTGCGCTGGATCGTACGTGCCGGTGCCCCGTGGCGTTTGTTACCCAATGACTTTCCGCCGTGGGAACTGGTCTACCAGCAGACGCAACGCTGGATTCAGGCGGGCTGCTTCGAGGCCATGGTGAGCGATTTGCGTTCGATCATCCGGGTCGCCCAGGACCGCCGTGGTCAACCCAGCGCGGTCATCCTCGATGGCCGTACGCAGCAATCGACGTGCGAAAGCGGCGCACGCGCAGGCTACGACGGATACAAACGCAAGAAAGGCAGCAAGGTGAACCGCCCCGGGATTTCCGGAGGCTCCACTTCTTGAGAAAATGGAGCTATGGAAAACACGAAGAAGAAGTGCCCAAGGTACTCGCCTGAAGTTCGTGAGCGGGCTGTGCGAATGGTTCTGGAA
>NZ_JBFPKG010000168.1:0-2036 GCF_040948665.1 Paraburkholderia sp. BR14320 | reverse complement strand
ACCAACGACGCCTACGGCAAGCGGGCGTCCACGGCGTAAGCACCTTATTCCTTAGTCGAATAGGTTTTTCTGACTTCATAACCATAAAGCTTATGATAGCAATTTGACCGGATCTTGGCCGGACGCCCAGGTAGGTCACGCCGGTCCGCGTGACGCTGTCGATGAACGCCTTGAACGCCGAGGGCATCGACCAGTTGTACATCGGCATGGCGAACACCAGCGCGTCGGCGGCGAGCAGGCGTGCGCACAGCGCATCCGATGACGCCAGCGTCGCTTTCATCGCCGGCGTGCGCTCTTGCGCGGCGGTGTAGGTGGCGATCGCGAACGCTTCGGAGACGTGCGGTGGTGTGTCGACTGTCACGTCCAGATAGTCGACGTCGAACTCGACGCGCTCTTCGCGCAGACGCTCGAGAAAATAGCGGGCGAGCGCGCGGGAATTGGATCGCTCGCGCTTCGCGCTGGCGTCGACGTGCAAGATTTTCATGAGGGCCGTCCTTGCGGTGGGTTTAACGTGAGCTCAGGTTAAACGGTCGACTGGCTTGGTGGAATAACCGGTTTTGTCGAATTCAAGGTAGCCGCTTGTGCCGCTTTTGCGCGTTGTTACGACTCGTGTGATTTAGCGCTGGCCGAGCGTTTGACGAACGGTCCGCCTGAGAAACCCGCCACTGCGCGGCCTTGCGCGGGCGATTTTTCGCGGGCGCGGCGGGCAGGGCGCGCGGACGTTTTTTCTGTTCGCGCCGTCTCGATCTGCCGCGACAGCGTGTCGATACGCTGGCGCAACAGGTCGGCCGCAGCCACGCGTTCGGCCAGCAACGCGTCCTTTTCCGCAAGCTGCCCGCGGGTCTCCGCGTGCCGTGCAACCGAGGCAGCCAGTTCCGCCTTCGATGCGGCCAGCTCGTCCCGCAGCGCGTCGCGCTCGGTTCGCGATTCGGCTTCGAGCGTCGCCGCCCGTTCGTGACTCGCCTGAAGCTCCTTGCGCAGACGTTGCGCCGCCGCACGTTCTCCTTCGATTTCGAGTAATGCGCGCTTTTCCGCCGCGGCGAGCCGCTGCTCGTTCTGCTCGTGCGAGCGGCGCAGCTTCGCGAGTTCGTCGGCGAAATCGCGGCGGGCATCGGCGAGCGCGGCGGCGCCTGCCGCGATTTCTTCCTTCGATGCCGTCAGTTGCGACGTCAGCATGTCGTTGGCCGTCTGCAGTTCGACGATGCGCGCCTCGAGGCCGGCTAGCCGCGCGCGCAGGGTCGCGGCGTCGTTGGCCGACTGCTCGGCTCGGTCGACGGCTTCCTGACGCTGCCTGTCCCGTTGCTCGGCCTGTTCTTGCGCCGCGGCGATCTGGGCGTCGGCGTCCTGCCTGAACACGTCCAGCGCGGCGTTCGCGGCGTCGCTGGACAGACGCCACATCTGCGCCGCGAAGTCGCCGGCTGCCGCTGCGACCTCGGGCGGCAAATCCGGACGGCCGACGTCGACACGCGTTTTGTCGCGCACGTCGGTCCAGAAATCGCGCAACGCCTTGGCCGGCGCGCTCATGCTGCCTTTGCGGACTAATTGATACAGCCGATTGGCGGTCGGCGTTTCGCCGTAGCGGAAAAACAGCAACGCGCAGACCTCACGATAAAGCGTCTGCGTATCGGACGCGTTTTGACGGACGACTTCGATGTCGGCTTCGAGGGTCATGGTGGAAGCGGCCAAGAAATGTTGATGCGTCGATAATACAACGTAAAATGCATGGAATGCTACATAGACGCATCCTACACACGACATTAGTACTATAATGTCGTGTGTAGGATCTGCCGCCCGGGACACCGCAGCGCTGAGGTTCACAACGCCACTTCACCGGCCCGCGACTTGGAAAGTCCTGTGGGCTGAAGACTTGGTGTCAATGTGTAGTGGCCGTGCGCGCCGAAACGGCAGCAGGCGTCCGGCCAAGATCCGGTCAAATTGCTATCATAAGCTTTATGGTTATGAAGTCAGAAAAACCTATTCGACTAAGGAATAAGGTGCTTACGCCGTGGACGCCCGCTTGCCGTAGGCGTCGTTGG
>NZ_JBFPKG010000167.1:0-2074 GCF_040948665.1 Paraburkholderia sp. BR14320 | reverse complement strand
CTCTTCGGCCCCATCGGCAACATTCCACCTGCCGAGGCAGAAGCCGCTTACTATGCAAATCTCGCTGAGTCTGTCACTGTGGCATGACGCAAGCAAAACGGTCTCCGGAAAACCCGGGGCGGCTCAAGTCATATCAGTTCTAGGGAAAGTTTGTTGCCTGCATTTTCTGTCCGCGCGATCACCTTCTGGATCGGTACGTCAACCCGATGTGCCGGCACAGCATGAAACATGCAGGAATATCAACGACTGCTGGCTGTCGCGCCGCACTTACGCTGAAAAATCCAATCGCATGAACGACGAACGGGATCGAAAAACTCCCCGACGGGGTTACGGGAAGTGGCAATTTCCGATGAGCCGATCAGAATCGTTCGATCGCTGGGGTAGTGTCAGACGAAGAATGGAGCTTCGCGGCATCGTATCTGCCGTTGATGGATGGGGATGCGTCGCGGCGTAATATGAGTTGCGCAAGATGTCTAATGCGTTGCGCTGGATGGCTCGCGCTGGGGCTGCGTGGCGAATGCTGCCGACGAACTTTCCGCCGTGGGAACTCGTGTACCGGCAGACGCAACGATGCCTGGTGGCCGGCTGTTTTCGAGTGCATGGTGAGCGATCTTTGTCCGCTCATTCGTGTCGCACAGGCGCGCCGGGAGCAATCCAGCGCTGCGATCCTTGATGACCGTACGATGTAATCGACAAGTGAGAGCGGTCCACGCGCACGCAAAGACGGCTACAAGCGCAAGCGTGGCAGTAAGGTGCGTACGGCGGCCGATACGCATCCGACAGATGCTCGCCGTGCACGTACACCGGCCAACGAGTAGGAGCGCGCACAAGTGGCGGAACTGGCGTGCCAGGTGCAAAAGTAGCAACGGAAGAAACCCTGAAAGTGGCCTTTGCCGATCAGGGTTACACGGGTGACGACCCTGCACACGCCGCGGGCGCTCAAGGAATTGATCTCTAGGTGGTTAAGGTCGATGCAGCAAAAACGGATTTCACACCCGCAGGTCTGCACTTTGTCGGCTTCGCCACGCTTATGCTCGTCCATGCGATCCGAGTAATTCGAAGTTCATAACACCGTCTAAACAGGCTTGCGAACAGGATGCCGATGCGGGCGTCACACTGGCCCAGCTGATTTACGTGTTGATAAAAGGTAAAGATGCATTTGTGGGGGATGGTCAGTTTGATGACAAGGGCCTTGTGGCCTACTTGCGATCTCACCTGGAAGCTCACGAGATGTCGGCAGTAATTGCTGCAGTGACACGCTATAACAACCGTGCAACCGAGCCAGGGTTGAAGCTATGTGCCGACGAACCTGACTCCGCGCGCCTTGCAGTACTGTGCGGAGACGAGATTCTCACGGTTGACCTGCTGCGCTTGGGTACCAGTGAAACAGTTCAGGGCGTCGGGGCCGCAGAGGAGACTCAGAATAGCGGTATGGAAGCGAGTGTAATCTCAGATCAGGAATACGTCGATGCGCTTCGCGTCATGGACAGCTCAGGTCGTGGTGAGACCATCATCAATGCTTTGGAGAGGAACATCCTCGGCGAATTGTCTGAGGAAGAGGACTTTCTCGAGGTAGGGGTTGGTACTGGCATCGTTACAAATGCAATCTCGAAGAACTTTAAGCGTACATCTATCGTGGAGATCAATCCCGATCTGATGACGCATATTAATTTTCTGCCTGAGATGGTTTTTCACGAGTCGGTGATTAACGTGAAATTGCCCGTGGGCCGTTATGATCTTGTGCTTTGCTCTGACGTGTTCTATCGGTTCTCAATTGAGGAAATAGAGGTGGCGCCGGAATTTCGGACAAGGTCGGTAAGTGGAACGGTCGGGGCCTGAGCTGGTCATAGGGACCAGCAAAAGGAACCCAAAGATGGCAAAAAGAAGCCGCCGGTCAAGGCGGGGTTGCTGAGCGGAAAGCGATGATCGACCGTGCACACGCGCTACCTACTACCAGCCTCAACCGGTCAACGAGACGGAACTGAAACTGATGCGCCGGATCGACGAGCTGCATCTTGAGTTCCCGTTCGCGGGAGCGCGCATGCTGGTACGTCTGCTGCGCCGCGAAGGCATC
>NZ_JBFPKG010000166.1:0-2082 GCF_040948665.1 Paraburkholderia sp. BR14320 | reverse complement strand
TCCTGCTGCTGGTAGTGGTCCAGTCGCGACGATGCGCGGGACTGGACCGTGGCGGACCGGATGCACGACAGTGCATGGAAACGTAATGCGGACGATACCTGCGCACATCGGGCGCGACACACGAAACACGAAGCAACATGGATCTACGCGAAACGCCGGCATCATTCGCCGCCAGTTCGCTTGACCGCTGCCTGCGTTGTCACGTTAAGGTATACGAGACGCAAGAGCGCGCAGGAGGTAGATTTGCTCAGAATTGGACGGATCTTGGGTGAGCCCAGTGAAGCGATGCCACCCGGCAAAGCGTGCGGCGAGCTGTTTGCGATAGAGTGAAGCACGCAGCAGATGTCGCTTCAGCGCGAAGTGCTGGCGAATCGGTCCGAAGCTCGATACGAATGCTTGTGTGCGACCCGGATCGCGGAAACCACGCATCCGGCGTTCGCGCTCACGGGTCGGCTGATGACTGTTTTCGGCCCGGTTATTCACCCGAGCCGCAGGCTAAGTTGGAACCGGAAATACCACCGAACCGCGAGACTAATGATTGCCGCCGGGAACCGGTGGCCGTGATAAAGCGATTTTACTTTCTTCATCGTGACATCTTACGTGACTACCTTGCCAACGTGACAGTGCCCTTTGCAGTGCGCGACGTGCTGCTGTGGATTTTTTCAGAGGGTCTGCATCTCGATGCGCGCACCGATCTCGAAGACCTACTATTATTGCTGCGTCAGATTCATCCACGTCGCGTGATTGTCGATACCTACGAGGTGCGGATGCTCATCAAATCGCAGCGCTGGCTCGACGCATTACGCTTATTGCGGCAGATCGAGGCGCAAGGTTACGGTTCGCCCGTAATTGCAGCGCTGCAGAGTTGGTGTCTCTACCGGTTAGCCGATCACGATTGGAAACGTTGCGCGCTCGAGGTGCTGCACAGCAGCGATACTGCGGCGCTCGCTGTCGTTGCAACGTTCTTAGGTGTCGAAGGCGCGGGCTCTGCGGGTGTTGCCGAAGCCCTGCGCGCAAAATTGTGGGCTTGCAACCCCAATCTCCGGTCCGATACATAGCCGTCGTTCTGTTGAAACAAGGCGGTCGGCTATGATTGAGAAACGAGCAGCCAACCCCTGAACGCGAACGGCGTATGCGGGCTTCCGCCTGCCCGAGCGTACTGAAGCTTTCCTGTCGAACTTCGGCCCAATCCGACAGAGGTAGTCGCGCAAAATCGGACAGCGGGATAAGTGGAACGGCCGAGGCCTGAGCCAGCGATAATGCAGGCAAAGGAACCGAGGAAATGACGGAACGAACCCGACGCACGCACTCAGCGGCGTTCAAAGCGAAAGTGGCCCTGGCGGCAGTCAAGGGCGACCGCACGCTCGCCGAACTGGCGCGGCAGTTCAATGTGCATCCGAACCAGATCACGGAATGGAAACAGCAATTGCAGGAGCGTGCGGCTGACGTGTTCGGTGCGGCCGGCCCGGTGTCGAGCGAGCCACCGGTGGACGTGAAGACCCTGCACGCCAAGATCGGCCAACTCAGCCTGGAAAATGATTTTTTAAGCGCTGCGCTCACCAAGGCGGGATTGCTGAGCGCAAAGCGATGATTGACCGTGGCCATGCGTTGCCGGTTTCGCAGCAAGTCCGGCTTGTTGGTATCGCGAGATCGAGCGCGTATTACCGGGCGCGGCCTGTCAGCGAAGTCGATCAACGTCTGATGCGACGGATCGACGAACTGCATCTGGAGTTCCCATTTGCCGGTGCACGGATGCTGGCGCGCCTGCTGCGCCGGGAAGGCCACGAGGTCGGCCGCCGCCACGTGCGCACGCTCATGAAGCGCATGGGCGTGGAGGCGCTGTACTGCAAGCCGAGCACGAGTCGACGCAACGCGCAGCACAAGGTCTGTCCGTATCTGCTGCGCGGCATGAAGATCGAGCGGGCCAACCAGGCCTGGGCACTCGACACGACCTACGGGTTCTGTTGCAGTAAGGCCCACGTTAAAATTGGGTAGCGAATTTTTGAGCTGTGCGATGAAGAAGACGAAGACACCGCGAACCACACTCGCGCCGGGCCTGGCCAAGGTCCTGAAGCGCCTTCA
>NZ_JBFPKG010000165.1:0-2095 GCF_040948665.1 Paraburkholderia sp. BR14320 | reverse complement strand
CGACGCGCTGCGGCCCTCGGCGATGGCCCGGGCGGACTTCTGCCGCCCGCGCGTCAGGCGGCTGCCGCCGAACATGTCGAAGCGCCAGGGCTCGCCGTTATACTGGAACGTGCGCGCCAGCATGAAGGCGCTTAGCGCGCCCGGCAGCCGCACCTCGACCAGCGGCTGGCCCGTCAGACGGGCATAAAAGGAGTAGTCCCGCTGCGCCCCGCCGGGCGACGCGGCGGGCTCCAGCTCCCGTCCCTGCAGGTCGACCGTGACATGCCGGGTATCCCCCGCACCCGGCTCGGGTGGCACCACGTTTCCCGCCGCCGTGCGCAGGCTCTCGTGGCGCTGCGCCAGATCGAACCGGCGAGGGGGGTAACGCCCCGTGAGGTCCGCCAGATGCGCCGGGCTGGCCAGCCGCAGATCCAGTGCATCCAGGATCGCCTCATCGGCCTCGATCTGCGCAATGAGGTTCCAGCTCATTTCCTGCAGGTCCGCCTCGATGAACCCGCGCGTCGTCTCCAGCGTCTGGCGCACCCACTGCTTCAGGCTCTCCTGTCGCGCCTTCACCGACGCGCGTTCGCCACTGATGTAGCGCGGCTTCCACTGGCGGGCCACCAGACTGTATGCCTTGAGCACCTGATACAGTGACAGCGCCGCACAGCGCGTGCCGCAGGCTTCGTCGCCGTCCTTCAGGCGCAGCCCGGCACGGGCGGCTGCCTCCCCGCGGGCCTGGCGCAGATACGCGTCGATCTTGCGTGCCACGACCGCCTGCAGCGCCTCCAAGGTCTGCAGGGCGTCCACCCGGTGGCGCTTGAGCTGCGGGCTGCGCGCCAGCGGCAGCAGCCCCATGCACAGGTTGCCCATGCACTCCAGCGGTTCATCGCGCAGGCTCCCGGCGCCGCACAGCGCCCGGACCCGTTCCAGCGCTGTCGCGCCGAGCGGCCGCAGCGCGTCGTGCATCCGCAGCTGGGCGAACGCCTTGAGCAGCATACCCACGTGGCGGCCCTCGGCGCTGTCGAAGCGTTCCGGGCGCAGCGCCAGGTGCATCGCTACCCCCGTCAGTACACCGCGTGCGAGCCGGGCGTCGTCCCCGTCTTCGTCCCCGCCCAGCCGCGCCAGCGCGTTGGCAATCTGCGCGAGATGGCCCAAGTCGAACGCACTCCACGGCAGTGGGGGGTGGCCCAGGCGTGCCGCCAGCAGCCTGGCCGCCTCCCGCAGGCCGCTCTCCTGCGGCCACCTGGACAGCGCATTCAGCGCCATCGCCACCGCCTGCGCGTTCAACGACCTGCGCAGCGCCTCGTCGGTGGCGAGCCGCTGCGCCAGGGCTCGCACCGCGTCCCCAGCTTCAGGCGCCTCCGGCCATCTGGACAGCGCATGCAGGGCCATCGCCACATCCTGTGCGTTCATCGAGTTGCACAGCTTTTCGTCGGTGGCGACCCGTTGCGCCAGGGCCCGCACCGCGTTCCACGCTTCAGGCTCGTCCGGCCATCTGGACAGCCCGTTCAGCGCCATCGCCAGTTCCTGTGCGTTCATCGCCTCGCGCAGCGCCTCCTCGGTGGCGACCCGCTGCGCCAGCACCCGCACCGCGCCCCCCCCTTCAGGCGCCTCCGGCCACTTTGACAGCGCATTCAGGGCCTCGGCCACATGCTGCGCGGTCATCGCCCTGCGCAGCACCTTCCAGGTGGCGACCCGCTGCGCCAGGGCCAGCACCGCGGCCCCCGCTTCAGGCGCCTCCGGCCACTTTGACAGCGCATTCGCGGCCATCGCCACATGCTGCGGGGTCATCGACCCGCGCAGCACCTCGTCGTTGGAAATCCGCCTGGCCAGGGCCAGCGCTGCGTTGCAGGTACTCCGCTCCTGCGGCCACTTCGAGAGGGCATTAAGGAGGTTTGAGATGCCCTGGCCGTTCAGCGTGTCGATCAGGCTGTACGCCTCAAGATGTGCGACAAGACGCAGCACCGCTTCGCAGCACCTCCCGTATTGCGCCGCCTTGGACAGCGCATTGCCCAGAATGGCCGCCTCCTTGGCCCGGAGCCGGTTCGCCGCGTCCGGCTTCAGCACCTGCGCTGCGATACGTTCCAGCGCCAGCCCGCAGATCTCACGGTCG
>NZ_JBFPKG010000164.1:0-2097 GCF_040948665.1 Paraburkholderia sp. BR14320 | reverse complement strand
CTGGAAGACCGCACGCCGGATGAGGCATACTTCGCGACACTGTCTGCGATCAAATCGGCAGCATGAACGCCCCGGTGGTTCCACTTAAAAATCTCGGGACCCTGCCCGAACAAGCGGCGCCACCTCTGATCGCGCCTCGGAGTTCTCAAGAGCGATCTTCGGACTTGGATGACTGTTCTTAACGTGAATTTGGTATCCAACGCATTACTTGCGCGATCGTTGTTCCCAGAGTTGGTCCGAGGAAACGGGGCCATTGCCAACGTAACATCGATCGCCGGGGTGAAGGTTCATCCTTTCGCAGGTACTGCGTACGCAGCCTCAAAGGCTGCGCTCGCAGCTCTAACACGAGAAATGGCGCACGAGTTTGGCCCGAAGGGTGTACGCGTCAACGCTATTGCTCCGGGCGAAATTGATACCCCAATCCTGTCGCCCGGCACAGAGGAGATCGTGGATCACGGAATTCCTATGCGTCGTCTCGGGGATCCGGCCGAGGTCGCACGAGTGATCTACTTTCTCTGTACTGAGGCCTCCTCGTACATCAACGGAGCAGAGTTGCACGTCAATGGAGGACAGCATGTCTGACGTCATGCGACAGCACGTGAAGACCGACGCCCGGGAACCGTCGTCGGAAAGGCTCCATAGCAAGGGAAGAGAAGAGAGGGCCTCGTCGTGTCCCGACCAGTCGGTCTAATGGAGACAGTCCATGTTTGCAGCGCGCCCTGAAGATGGTCCCTTGCGCTCCGACGCTGCTAAGTGATCCTCTTCTACTGCGCGGCGGTTTCGATTGGCATTCAAATGATGTGAGAGCGGTGACATATGACATACAGAATGTTCCATCGTGAGAGACTATTAAGAAGTTTCGGTATCTGATACGCTTCCGACTTTCCATGCTAAAGTACATTTCCATGCCGACTAGATTGCGCGGCGTGGCATCTCGACTTGTCCACATTAGCATGAACTTTCCGCCGTGTAACGGAGGATCGTCCATCACCTCTGGAGCGGCCCCCTGAAACTCCGGACACAGTCCCTACTTACAATAGCGGGTAGGCATACGACTGTGTTTTTGACTAACAACAAGCAAGAAGTGATGGAAGTGTTGACGGGGCCGGAGCGCCGGCGGCGATGGTCAGAAGATAAGCTGACGATGGTGCGGGAGAGTTTCGAGCCGGGCAAGTCGGTCTCGATGGTTGCACGCCAGCACGGTGTCAATGCAGCTGTTTGATACTGTCGAATCGGGTCAGGCGGAAGAACTCGGATTTTAGCGTGCCAAAGAAGCTTTCCATTGCGGCATTATCCAGGCAGTTTCCTCTGCGCGACATGCTTTGCCGTAGCCGATTCGCGCTCAGCATTCGCCGCCAGGCAGACATCTGGTACTGCCAGCCCTATCTGAATGCAACAACGGCTTGTCCCGGGTACCCAACTGCGTGACGGCCTTCTTCAGCATGTTGCTGGCCAGCTCGAAGCATGGCCGCCGAGCCGTCTGCCACGCCACGATTTCACCGTTGTACAGGTCCATCACAGGCGACAGGTAAAGCTTCTCGCCGTTGACATTAAATTCCGTCACGTCGATTACCCATTTCTGATTAGGCCTGCGTGCCTCGAACTCGCGATTTAGCAGGTTCGGTGCAACGCGTCCAACTTCGCCGCGCCAGGAGCGGTAGCGCTTTGGGCGCACCAGTGATTTCAGCTGCAATTCACCCATCAGCCGCTGCACGGTCTTGTGATTGACGATCCGACCGGCGTTCCGGATAGCTGCATAATCAGGGCTGACACGTACAGCTTCCGAGGAGGTGTGTCATGAATCAGCGCGTTACATCCGCCGTGGCCAGAATGGGTATCGACATTGGTAAATCGGCATTCCACGTAGTCGGTCTCGACGCCGCTGGTAAGCCGGCTTTCAGGGGCGCTTCACGCGTGAGCGCCTCATTGAATTCCTGACGCGCGCGTCCCCGACCATCGTTGGAATGGAGGCTGAACCGCCCCGGGATTTCCGGAGGCTCCACTTCTTGAGAAAATGGAGCTATGGAAAACACGAAGAAGAAGTGCCCAAGGTACTCGCCTGAAGTTCGTGAGCGGGCTGTGCGAATGGTTCTGGAA
>NZ_JBFPKG010000163.1:0-2186 GCF_040948665.1 Paraburkholderia sp. BR14320 | reverse complement strand
TGTACAGGCGGCCACCTGCCGTCGTATTCTGCCCACGGAGGGCTGTGTCGGGCGCATCGATTTGCGTGCTCCTTCGGAGAAAACGAGCGTGCAAGCTCCGTTTTACTCCAGTCGGGCTTACTTCCGCGGCCCTCCCACATAGCATCTAGACGGCGCGGCGCTGACCGATACGGGAAACTCCCGCAATTAGAAACAAGGAGAGGCATTTATTGGGCACTCGGGCAGGCTGAGAAGATCGTCCGCAGTGGTCAACTCGCGCCCGGTCCTGAGGAATTTGTGGCCTTGCGGGGTTTGCCAGACGGGCACATCAGCAGTCTGGCCATCTCCGGCAATAGAAATTCCACTTACCCGTCTCAATCCCCCTTAATCGCGTCTTTCTCGCTGATCTTCCACCGACTCCCGTCGGCATTCTTTCCGCCGATATGCGAAATGGCCTCGTGCCTACTCTCCTTATTTGTCTTGCTGATGCAGAAAACCTCAATACGCATTGCCATAAAACCCCCAATCTTTATGATGGAGTTTGATATTGTATGGTCAATGATATTGAGGGACTGCAGGTGCAACGAGGTTTACTTGATATGCGTTAGCGTGCATCAAACATAGTCGCATCAACGAAAAGAAAAATGATTTTCAATGCTTTCTGCAAAATCAGATTTTAAATACGGAATAGTCAGCACGATGCTGACGAGACTGGTACACCCGGGAACTGTTGCACCGTACGGCATCGAAACTCGGTCGCGATCAGCTGTCGATGACTTGCCCGCCCGTGACCTCGCCGACCGTTCTGTCCGTTGCACCCTTCCAGATTTCACGCATATTCGTGTGCGGCGAAAAAGCTTCGCTGAGCGCGGCGTGGAGGTGGCGGGCGAACGCCAGTCGCGGAAGCCGTTTAAATCATCCTACATTACCTGAGCAGTGCACAGACAACCATCTACGGGAGTTGGTTATGGCTCCGGGGTAAGAAAGGCGCGTCACTGGCAAGCAGCTGTCGAACAAGGGAACAAGGAGAGCACGCCGGCACAGAAATCCGTTGCCGGTTCGGATCTGAGTCAGGTCAAAAAAACGTTCATCGAGGATTATCGGGGAACGCGACGCGGATTTTGAGGAAGAAGTACTCCTCGTCACGGTACCCGTAAGCCCGGCGCTTGATGACCTTGATCGTGTTGTTGATCCCTTCAACGACACGCATCAATGCCGTTTCGATCGCCAGATCCGAATAGCGCGGCTTGCCACTGGGCGAGCGCCTCGGGTGTGATTCACAACGTCGGCTCCCACGGCTGCGCAGGCCCGCTTGATACTCCGGCCAGCTCGTCACACGAGGCGCCATCTTCGGGATGTGGTGCCGACGAGCGGCGTTGTGCTTATGCGCATGCGTCTATTCAGAGAGAACGGGAACGTCATCTTCTTACCCCGATGTTTCATCGACCTATCTATGCACCAACGCCCATTTGATCGCTTTCACTTGCCAGTTTCGCCATGACTCTCGCTGGGCAGCTCGGCGCCGTGCGCACGGATCGCGGCAATCAGCTCGGCCGGCGTGATCTCATAGCGCACCTCGCGCTGAGTCCCGGGTTTGCGCTGGTCGACGTCGATCAGGACCAGGCTTTTGCCGTCGGGCGCAGCTTCGAGTCGCACCGTGCGCCGCACGCTCGCGGTCAGCGCGTCGCTGTCAGTCAGCAGATGGACGGCGCCGTGCGCGCCATTGTGGGGGGGTGTCATCGGACCAGGCTCCTGAAAAGACTCACCGGCGATACCAGCAAAAGCTCACCGTCCGAATCGGACGGCGCGTTCAGTCGAGGTCGAACAATGCCCGGTCTGCCGGCCGTGTGAGAGCCTCATCCATCATTTGCCGAAAGTCGGCTGCGTCCATTTCTCCGCGCTCAACTCGCCGCAAGACGGCCTCACCCACGAGCGCGAGCTTTCGTGCCTGGTCGGCTTTGCTCTCCTTGTATGCCTTGCGGCGCGCCTTGTCGGAAGCTTTTCGTGCCTCTTTCAGGGTGTTCAGCTTTTGCGCCGTCGCGGCTACACGGTCTTTCAGCAATGTCATCAGTTGCTCCTTACACGTCCAACCATTCTAATCGCACACCTTAACCGTTTTGACAGGCGCTATTGACACCGCAGCTCCTTGATCTGCCGCAAGGAGCACCTTCATTACGTCCTTCTTGTCACCCGCACCCTGTATCGTG
>NZ_JBFPKG010000162.1:0-2210 GCF_040948665.1 Paraburkholderia sp. BR14320 | reverse complement strand
GTTCCAGAACCATTCGCACAGCCCGCTCACGAACTTCAGGCGAGTACCTTGGGCACTTCTTCTTCGTGTTTTCCATAGCTCCATTTTCTCAAGAAGTGGAGCCTCCGGAAATCCCGGGGCGGTTCACCGTTCCCGGCAATGGGGCTTTGAAAGGCTTTGGCCGTGTGCGGGGAAACTCGCATGCACGATTCTTAGGGGGCGGCGGTGCAGTAATGCACCGCTGCTACCCGACCTCAATACCAATTCAGGCAACGTCCCGAGGAAACCACGATCGGTCCCATTCCACAATTGCATAGGAATACGACCTGTATGTTGAATCTTTGGTCTTGACAGATTTTCGTCAGGTATTGGAACTGGTCCTTTTGGTGTTCACTCGCCCGGATAAAGCGGGTTCCAGCCCCGGTCGAATCCAGGCACACGACCGCAGCCGCGGACTCTTCCCGGCATTTCGAGTTACCGGCGAGCTGCCCTGCGGCCCTGGCGCGACGCTGCGATCGCTTCGCGCAGATCCTCCAGCATCGCACTGACGTGCACACGCGCGAGATCGCGCGCGGCCTGCGCGGCACCAAGTTCGCGGCGCAGTTCACCCATTTCGAACTCGAGCTGACGGATCCTCGCACGTGCGTCCTTGAGCGCGGCCGTCGTCAGCTGCAGCTCGCGTGCGCTCTCGTCGTCCGCATTGGATGACACCCCTTGGCCGGCCCGTGCATGCAGCGGCGCGACGCTCTCGCGCAGCAGTTCGCGCAGCAATGGCGTGAGCGAGGCGCGCAGCGCGTCAGCATCGACGGTGACGGGATGTCGGGCGTCTTCACGTTTTCTGCGCTGCGCCACCGCGGGCAGTTGTTTTACGGCGGCAGCCGTTGCTACGCGCGAGTCAGCAGGAAGCAGCGCGGACGCTTCGGCAGCCGCCTGTACGGCGCCACGCTCGAGCGCCTGCGCGCGCAACACCGCGGACTGGATTGTCGGCGTACTGGGGCGCCGACGTACTCCGACCTGCGGCGCGACATCCCGCAACAACCGACCGTAGGTCGTGGCGCCATAGACACGGCCCGTCGTAGCGCGTACCGCCGCAACGAGCCCGTCCAGAAAACCCGTGTTGTCCCGTGGGAAGTGACGGTCGAGCATCGCAACCGCACTCGAGATTGCGCGCACCTGCGAGTCGCTCCATTCGATTCGGGGTCGTCCCATTTGCCGCACTCTCAGAACAGCAACGCCTGGCGCGGATCGCGCGCGGGCGGCCGGGAGGCGGTGGCCCCCTTGCGACTGCGCGCGGAGGCGCGGCGCTGTGCAACGCGGCGCAGATGCGCGATCAGGGACACGATCTCGACGCCCGCCGTAAGGGTCAGCGCAAAGCGGCCAATCCCACCCGGCGCAGTCGCCGAACCCGCGCGCAGCGACGGCCGCAGCGCCAGCCGCCGCGCGCGGGCGAGCAACTGGCCGCGGCTCATTCCGGGCCAGCAGTCGGCGACGAACTGGCGGACGGTGGCGGGCAGTGACTCGGGCGCGACATCGCCAGGCAGCGCCAGGGCAATGAGTTCGAATGCATTAGCCATCGTGGAACCATCTCCTTCTATCACCTCACGCGAATCGGACTGAGCGCTGACCACGCGATCGCCGCCAGCGACGCGTGCAATCCAGCGTCGCCCCAATTGAGTCACCTGAGGTATAAATAGTGTTCGTTATTATACCTCTCCTCCTCACTGCCTGGCACCGCCACCTGGATATGGCAAACAGGCAGGCCTGTATAAAGTACCCGCGCTGGATCACTTCGGTACGGTCGCGGCTTCGTGCATAGCGACGGCGGGAAATCAGGGCAGCGGTACGCTCCGCCACCTGCCGAACGTACGCAGCCAAGGACACGGGGTCCCGACATTGCAAGTGGCAAAAGGTGAGCTAGAATCAGGTGCATTCTTCACCGGGAGATTGCTCACCATGCAAATGGAAAGCTGGGTCGGGACAATCGAGCGCGAATGGCATCAGTTGCGCCGCGCTGACCCTACACTGGATGTCGAAAAGTTCTCGCGCCACGTCATTGCGGCAAAGACTGGATTGGCGATGATTATGCCTTCGCCTTCCTGCGACGCAAGCTCCTGCGTGAGCAGGCGCTCGCCGATGCAGCGCTTGATGCGCGAGATCTGTGCCTCGGCCAGCGAGCGCACACCGTAGCCGTATTTCTTGTGAAATGCATAGATGTCTTTGTCCTCGATGTA
>NZ_JBFPKG010000161.1:0-2449 GCF_040948665.1 Paraburkholderia sp. BR14320 | reverse complement strand
AGCAGCGCGAGGGCGTGATTATCGCGAACCTCGTGAATCTGTGGAACAGCTTCGGCAAGGCCGTTTGCGTCAAAAAGCTCTAGTTGCCTCCGCAACCAACTGCGGGCCTACCCTGCTGAACAAAGCCCTGTTCGATCAGATTATTGAGATACTTCGAAGAGCGCACCTTCGTGTCCTCGGGAAGCAGGCCGTCAATTTTCATCTCACGCACGGCCCGTTGCGACGCGGCATACCCATCGAGGGTGACCGTCTCCGGTGGCCGGCCTTGATGTTTGACCGCCTTGCCGAAAAAGGCTTTTGCCGCGGCCACATCGCGCTTTACCCTGAGCATGAAGTCTACCGTCTGGCCGTCCCGATCCACCGCCCGATATAGACAAACCCATTTGCCCCGGATCTTCAGGTACGTCTCGTCACCCCCCACGACCGTCCCGCAGACGTGGCAAAATGGTTCCAGCGCTTGACGAACTCGGGCGTATAGCGGCGCACCCAACGCAGAATCGTCGTGTGAGCCAGCGACAACCCTCGCTCAGCCATCATCTCGACGAGATCGCGCAGGCTGAGTTTCTAGCGCAGATACCAGCGCGCACAAAGAATGATCACCTCACGGTCAAAATGACGGCCGGCGAATAGCCCGTCCAGACTCTTCAGCTTGTTCATCGCAGCTCCTCCTGCAAATCTCCCAACACCAATTCGGCCTCAAAGCTCTGCCACGCAAGGCCTCCGAATTGATCAGGCTCGACTATTTAATAAGGATAACTACTGTTACCGGTACGCGTATAGTCTACGTTCGTCAACTTGACAAAGCCCATCAGAGACAAACAGATCGTCTCGCGAATGCATCCACAATGGCTGACTTGACGAGCGCTTCAAGCGATGAATATTCTCCGAATCACTCGATACAGTAACTCCTTTGAGATTCTGAAATTCCGCGATGCTCCTACCCGGATCCCTGAATATTTTCCCATCGTACGTGACCTGGCGCTCCAAAATAATGTCATCGATCTTTTTCCCCGACGAAAAGCCATCTATTAATTCGTCAAGCGTAAACGACTTCGCCTTCTCCAGAGGATGCAACCCCTGATTGGCGCGAATATGCAGGTGAAGCGTGGTCGTGCTGTCTGGATAGGGAAAATGGAAATACAAATCAACATCATCATGCTCGTCGACGCCATATTGTGCTTGCAAATGATGGAGCGCCTTATCCCTGAGACTTTTCAGTAAGGGGATGTGACTTCGATTAAGGTCCAGGATACTGGCCAGATACTCGCCCCCGTTTCTTAATTCGCCTATTCTTTGAGGCTCGCTATTCAACGCGAGATTTTCTAAGACATCGGTGTTTTGCTCCCCCTTGACATAGGTCGTTTGAAGCTTCTTTAATATAGGCCTATCTATAGGCTTGTCAGCGCGATGATCAGACAGCTCCTCTAGCAGCTGGAGGGATTCACCTTTGAGGCAGTTTAAGTGTGGGTGAATGAACCAACCGCACAGCATAACGGCTTCATTCTTCAATTTTTGTGCCCGTGGATTTTTAAGTGCCTGAAAAGTCGGGTCATGACTTGTGTTATGCACAATTAAAAACCGTTCATCTTTTAAATATGGGTAAAGATGCGGCGTCATTGTTATTTGCTTTAGGTGAGGATTTGCAGTGTTGAGACTAAGCAAGTCGTAGAGGAAGGGCGGCACGCCGTGTACCATGTCGTATTTTCTGCGGAGACTGTCTAGCCCAGTCGGAGTAAAGGAAAAAGAGGTGCCCTGTGAGCGTTGGAAGGGGAAAATATACCTCTGAGGTATGGGGTAAAAATGGCCGTTCCTGCCTTGTATATGAAGTGCGTCTTTCTGCTCGACAAAAACTCTCTTTTCACCCGTGTAAGGCGAGACATCAGACTCGACTCTTATCCTAGCATTAGGCCGAGGCGATAATCCCGAACGGGAGGAGGGGGGCAACCCAGAAAGTCGGCGGTCTGCTGATGTTGATGGCCTGTTCGCAAATTCTGCCGTGTTGTCTGGTCCAGCCTCCTTCTCAACTGAGCAATACAATTCGGGATCGAAACTGCCGCCCTGACCAATGTGCTTGAGGTCCATTTCCGTTTCTCCCAGTTAGAAATTACACAATATCTCGAGGCCGCCCTTCTCGAAACGGAGGCGCGAAGTTTTTGATTCGTGCGCGAACCGGCTCTGATGTGATGGGCGGCTCAGGTGCAAATAGCGCGGGTACGAATCGGTTAAGGTGTCGGGCTGAACGAATTGAGAACCGACGATGAGCAAGCTGAGTTGTGGTGCAAATAGGGTTCTGTTGCAGTAAGGGTGTCGGGACGAGAAATGTGGTTCTGTTGCAGTAAGGGTGTCGGGACGAGAAATGTCGATATGATAAGTATTGCTTATGACACAAGGGAGTAAAACTGCTGGGAAGCAGACGACGGGTCTTTGCCCGCACATTTCATCTGTCCTT
>NZ_JBFPKG010000160.1:0-2471 GCF_040948665.1 Paraburkholderia sp. BR14320 | reverse complement strand
AAACAGACTCTCGGTGAATGTGTCGGCGCCGCGCATAATCTCCATCGGGTTGTTGGGCTCCTTCTATCAACGCTTCACGAACGCAGCGCGATGACGCGTTTCAGCGGTACTTCCGCAGGCTGCTAGGTCGGAGCACTCGATAACACTCTTCCGAAGGCCGCAAAGTTGCTGCATTCAAAATTAAGACAATGCTGATCAATTCCACCGCTAACGATTGCCATGCGTTATAGCGTGGACATACAACGGTAAAATGCAGAAACGATGAAGCAACTGACCGTGGCGATGGCGGTCGATCAATCCGCAGGATTCGGAGCGCAGCGCTCACCTACGCGACGCGAACCGGAACATGTCGTTTATGAAGGTTTGCAAAGTTTACGTTCGCTTTGCCAAATTCAGCCGCATTTACGCTGCTTGTCCCAGCGTAGCCTTAACGTCCGTGTGTGCAACGACCAAGCGAGGCGGAATCTCGGCGCGATTCCGTCAGACAACTGGACCGTCCGAGGCTCCATGCGCGCCTCAATAGCGAATCTGCGATAACGGCCGACGATATGTTTCACTGGTTGACCCCACACGATTTCGCGAGCAAGCATCTTTAGCACGGAATTGCCGGGCTCGCCGAGACCGCTGCGACGATTGCCGCGATCGACCGGTGCCAGGTACCCGGCGTTTCTTGCCGATCGCCTCAGTGGGCAACGGAGCAACTGCGGCGACCGCAGGTGTCTTCGTGTGCGTCAGCATCCGTGACCATCGACATCCGGAGGTGCACTAAAGCGCGGCTCGTCGATCCATGCGGCGAGCCAGTCATGGAGTTGTCCCCAATCGTCGGCAAGGTCGAGTTCAAGTGCGTGTAATCCGCTGTGACTACCGTCGTCGCCCTTGCCAATGCACGCATAGATTGTCCGTGCGCCATTCCACCAGGCGACCAGGCCATCGTCCCGGCGGGTATCAAGACTAGTAGGTGCGACAGGCGGGCATCGAACTCTTCGAACCTCATCGCTCGCGTCTCAATGCACGGAGCCGAAGAACGCCATCGCGCCTTCGGCTGGCGTCAGGCCCGCCCTGAAGTACCCCTCAAGCCGGTCCGCGATCGCTTCGTCGAGCGTGAAGGGCGGATGGATGTAGCCCACATTGAACGCATGGTCGTACCAGTCGCTAAGCCACGCGCGCAATTCGATCACATATTGAGGTAATGTATTCAAAGCGTCGTCGTGCATGCAAGTCTCCCTTGGCTGCGGAACGATCAGGCTGCCTTGCGGCCTATCCCCATCTCCGGTCAGCGCCTGTCCAGCGGAAACACATGCCACAAAAAGAAGAGGGAAAGCGCCCCGGTTGGCCGCTCGATCCGAATGCGCACACGGCACGTTTCGCCCGAGCGGGAGCGTTCCAGCAGCACGCTCGCTGTCCGGTCACGCGTCGAGCAGGCAAGTCTTTCGACCTTAGAGCGTAGCGATGTGTTGCCCGCCATGATTTTCCCGACAATGCATGATGAATTGATGCTACGGTCGATCGATGCGCGAGCCCAATCGGCGGCGGCGGAATGTTGCCTCAGGAAGCGCTGATTTCAGCCGTCAGGGTTTTCCGAATTGGAACAGCGTGAAGGGGGCGCTTCACGAAACGGAAAAAAGCACTTTAGTCTGAGCCAGGGGCGGCGAACCCGATCAAGCACCAGGGTGCTGCGTTACAGGGAACGTACAACTAGGTCCGGGATTTCCCGCGAACTAGCGGCCTTCGTCGCGGACGAATGGAATGATGCCCTGTCGGTAAGCGCTGTGATCTTGTCACACGGTCTTGCATGGCGTCCGGCACTTGCTCGCCGCGAAAGGTTGGCTTCATGGGATTCGTGCAATCCGTATGAGTCAGTTGCCCAGTTCGGCGAGTCCATGAACATCGCCCTCGCGCTCGACCAGGCGCAGACACGTGTCCAGCTTCTCGCTGCTGCCGTCAAGCAACCGGTCACCCAAGGCCCGGTCGTTCGACTTGCCCAGCAAGTTATGTAGTACATGGTATGCCACAAGAAGGTGGTACATGGAGCAGCGCAAATCATTCGCTCACCCTGACAGCGACGGGCACGGCGATGCAGATCCGCAATGGCCAGCCCGAGTTTTTCACCGACATACGAAAGCGGTATGCCGTCAGGGGGCGCTTCAGAAAACGGAAAATAATCTATGATCGCCCCCGTTTTTGCAACGCTGAATGGATGCATGGTTGGCTTGCGTAAATCCATTCGGCGTCGTTGTGGGGATCGCTCCCCGCGCCACGATGAATTCGCGCCTGACAGTCCTAAAAAGCACGTCGGCTTTGCCGTAAGCCGATATTTTCCACAGGGTGTCCGTCAGGCCGGTGTGTGAACCGCCCCGGGATTTCCGGAGGCTCCACTTCTTGAGAAAATGGAGCTATGGAAAACACGAAGAAGAAGTGCCCAAGGTACTCGCCTGAAGTTCGTGAGCGGGCTGTGCGAATGGTTCTGGAAC
>NZ_JBFPKG010000015.1:0-152381 GCF_040948665.1 Paraburkholderia sp. BR14320 | reverse complement strand
GATCTTCGCGCCCGCGCTGCGGATCGCTTCAAGCCGGGCCGTCAGCGGATGGGCGGCATCCACCTCGTTGTCGCGATAGGCGCCGATGACCATCAGGTAGCGCAGTTCCGGCTGGATCAGCAGGTCCACGAGCAGGTCCAGGGTCGCTGCGTCGAGCCACTGCAGGTCGTCGAGGAACAGTGCGAGCGGATGGTCGGCCTGAGCGAATACGCCGATGAAACGCCGGAACACCTGCAGGAAGCGCTGTTTCGCCTGTTGTGGTTCGAGCTCCGGGACCGCGGGCGGCTCGCCGATGATCAGCTTCAGTTCGGGGATCAGTTCGCTCACCAGCGCCGCATTGGGCGAGAGCGCGTCCAGCAATGCGGCACGCCAGCCCGCCAGCTCCGCTTCGGACTTGCCCAACAGCATGCGCACGAGACTTTGAAATGCCTGGATCAGCGTGGCATAGGGGATATCGCGCTTGTACTGGTCGAACTTGCCGGACGCAAACAATCCCCGTGGCGGCACGAGGATCTTGTGCAGTTCATTGACCACCGACGATTTGCCGATGCCCGAATAACCGGAAACCAGCACGAGCTCGGGCACGCCATTGCCGAGAATCCGGTCGAACGTGGTGACCAGGGTATCGACTTCCCGCTCACGTCCGTAAAGCTTCTCGGGGATCATCAGCCGGTCGGGGGTGCCGTGCTCGTCCAGCGCGAAGTCGTCGATACGCCGCTGACGCTCCCAGTCGACGAGGCAACGCCGCAGATCATGCTCGACACCGGCAGCAGTCTGATAACGCTCCTCGGCGGTCTTGGCGAGCAGCTTCATGACGATGCGGGAGATGACGGCGGGGATGGCTTCCACCCGCGCGTTGGGTGCCGATGGCGTTCTGGCGATATGGCAGTGCACCCATTCCATGGCGTCCGTGGCAGCAAACGGCAACACGCCGGTAAGCATCTGGTAGAACGTGACGCCGAGCGCATACAGATCGCTGCGCGAATCGATCGAGCGGTTCATCCGGCCGGTCTGCTCGGGCGCCATGTAGGCAAGTGTTCCGGCGATGGTTTCGGGTGGCTCGGGCGCCTGCCGCTCGCGTGGCAGGCGCGAGGCCAGGCCGAAGCCGGTCAGTCGCGGCTGTCCATCGGTGCAATGCACGAGGATATGCGCGGGCTTCAGATCCTTATGGACCAGGCCGCGTTGATGAAGCTTGCCTAGCGCAGCCGCAATGCCGCAAGCGATTTCGAGGAAGTACCCGATCTCGAGTGGTGTGCCGAGCAGACGCACGAGTGGTTCACCACCTGGATCTTCGAATGCCAGTGAGACCTGTCCGTTCTCACGCACCAGCCTCAGCGGGCGCACCGCCCACGCACTGTCAAGCTCGTCCTTTAGCGCCAACTCGTGGGCAAGCCGATCGAGACTGGCGGGCATGGGTTGTTCAGCGGCAAGCCGCGCGAACAGCACATTCTGGCCGGCTGCTGCCGAGGACTGTTCTCGCCACAGGACGCGATCGCCACCGTCCCACAAAACATTTTTTTCTTTGTTATCCATCGGTGCTGCGAAGAAATCGACGACTCCCGCGGATGCAGGTTTTCTGTAAGTATACAGGTGCGCTCCGTCGCGACGTCATTATTTGTGTACATAGTCGCAGGTACAACTCTCGCACTGGCAACGTGGGTGTGTGCGACGCGACCCGGAGGTCATGAGGGAAATGAAACGCACCAGATTTCGGCTGCTGATTTGCCAAAGAAGTGGCATCGAAGCTGTAGAAGCGGACACCACGCTCGTCTTCGGCCGGCACACCCATGAGCAGTTTGGTGTGGGTCTGATCGAGCGCGGCGCACAGAAATCGACGAGCGGCCGTGGTCTCGTCGAAGCCAGTGCGGGTGACGTAATCACTGTCAACCCTGGCGAAGTGCATGACGGGGCACCGATCGGCGACGGCGGGCGCTCATGGCGAATGCTGTATCTCGACCCCGCGATCGTTGCCGAGTTGGCCACGGACATTACGGAAGGCCGCAAAGGAGCGACTTGCGAGTTCAGCCAACCAAAAGTCAGTGACCGAAGAATCGCAGAGCAATTCGCCCAACTTTTTCGGGCAATGACCGGCAACATTGCAGACACGCACGGACTGAGGGCAGACGAGACCTTGCTGCTCGTGCTAGCTGGCTTGCTCCAGCCCGCACCCGCCACACACCGGTGCGTTCCAGCCGGAATCGCTTCGGCCCGCGCCCTGATCGATGACGATCCCCTAGCTATGGTGACGCTCACGGCACTCGCGGACGAAGCCGGGCTGAGCCGCTATCAGTTCCTGCGCGCTTTCGCGAAAGCGACCGGCCTCACGCCCCACGCTTACATCCTGCAGCGCCGCATTCATCACGCACGCCAGTTGATCCGTCATGGCGCGCGGCTCGCCGAAGCTGCCGCGCAAAGCGGTTTCTCCGATCAAAGCCATATGACGCGGCTGTTCGTCCGTAGTTTCGGCATGACACCGGGTGCGTACGCCGCCGGAGTCGGCTGACCGCCTACGCCTGCAATTTTGTTCAAGACCGTCGGACTGCCGACGCCGAGAATCGAGGCTCAATCTCTTTCCCCGGTGTGAGGCACGATCTTGCTATTTTTCCTTTTTCCCTGTTTTCGTCGCGGCATTCCAACGCGCGTCGCACGCGTGCCCTGGCTTTGCGTATCCACGACGGAGAGGCCATGAGCATCGAATTTCTGGTCACGTCGCTGGTCGTCGTAGCTTCGCCCGGAACCGGCGCACTCGTCACAGTGGGCGCTGGTTTGTCGCGCGGGGCGCGTGCAGCAATCGTCGCAGCATTGGGCTGTACGTTCGGCATCCTGCCGCACATGCTGGCGGCGATCACCGGTCTGGCGGCGCTCCTGCATGCGAGCGCTGTCGCGTTCTCAGCGATCAAATATGCGGGCGTCGCCTATCTGCTCTTCATTGCATGGAAAACACTCGAGGAAAAAGGACCGTTGAAGATCACGCTCGACAGCCCCGCACGCACCGACCGGGATGTGATCTTGCACGCGATCCTCGTGAATATCCTCAACCCTAAACTCTCGATCTTCTTCTTCGCATTCCTGCCGCAATTCATCGATCGCGGCGAAAACCAGCCTGCGCTTCGCATGCTGGAACTATCACTCGTCTTCATGGCGATGACGTTCGTCGTGTTCATGGCGTACGGCGTCTTCGCGGCGAGGGTCCGCGACCGCATTCTTTCGCGCCCCGACGTTCTCAAGTGGATGCGCCGGAGCTTTGCAGCCGCGTTCGTCGCAGTCGGGGTCAAGCTTGCCTTGGTGCAGCGGTAGGCTTCCTATCCCGGCACGGCGTGGGCGGATAAGTAAATCCGCCCATATAATCCTTCGATGATCGCGGCTACAAGGCCATAGCTGCGGTCAAGATCTTGGCCTTTGGCAGGGTCTCCAGTTGTTGAATATCGGCCATCAACGCTTGGGCTTGCGCACCACTCATTCCCGCCTTTTTCGTGCAATCGAGAAATTTTTGACGGAACTCGATGGGCGACATTGGATTCTTCGGTTCGCCTTTGGCAAATGCAACCGTTTTGGTAAACGTGCGGCCATCTTTCAGAGAAACGTCAAGGCGTGTAGCACCCGGTCCGCCACCCGGACGTGCCAGGCTTTTGTCTTCCGCCGTGTTGATGCGTTTGACCATTGCCAGCAGATCAGGGCGGCTGATCGCCGCCGTAGTGAAATGTTCGAATCCGACCTTATGGTCCACCAACGCGCACGCCACAACCCAAGGATTGCTGAATTGTGCATCCACGACAGAAGTTAGGTTCTGCTTCTTGCCAAGCGGAGAATCGAGGAGAAGATATTCGCCCGGGCCATTGTAGATGGTGATGCTTTCCACATCAGGCGCTTCAATTTTGTTCTCTGCAAACATAGTCAGCGCAGCATCCACCGCCGTATGACTGCCACGGCACGACGGCCATGGTTTGAACGAGACCTCGGTCGCGGCAAAAGTACTTCCCAGTCCCTCGAAGAGGAAATCGCGCGAATACTTATTACCGTGAAACTGATAATAAAAGCCACGCGGACCTTCCAGAATATTCCTGGCTCCTTGGACGCCCTGCTGAGATAGACGCGCAGCCATTACGCCGGCATAGGAAGCGAAGCCAGCGCCCATACGCTTCGTCAATGCACCATCCAGATGTGCTTGGGAATTACCCGAAGCTTGATGAAATGCAATACCCAGTGCAGATACCAGCTGATCACGCGTCAACCCCATCAGCTTGCCTGCGACAAAAGTCGAAGCAAAATATCCATAAAGGCTGGTGTTGTGCCAGCCCACAATGAACGCATCGACGCCAGGCTGTGCCGAATTGGCCAATCGACAGGCAAGGTCCACGCCCAATGCCGTAGCCGTAATTAGATCCCTGCCGCTGACATTGCCGAGCATGTCGGTTACGGCTAATGCGGCCGGAATCGTGATGACCGAGGGGTGCATGAAAGACCGCTCATAGGTATCGTCATAGTCGAGAGCGTCAGCCATGATTGCATTGACGCGAGCAGCATCCTGGGCGGGAACCTGAATACCGGTGCCCCAGATTGCGGCTTCGCGCTTACCGGCCATCTCGATGGTGAACTCGCGTATCTCTTTGGCTCCTGGCTCATTGGTGCCCCCCAGAGCCGCGCCCACTGTGTCCAGAATCTGATTCTTGGTTATGGCAATTACCGCGCTCGGTAGGTTGTCATAGGTGGTCTGCAAACAATAGTCCGCAAGGGCAACGATGTCATCCGGACCAGCGGGGCTTTTTGCTGGAGGCTTCTGTGCCGCCGTCGCATCAGCATAAGCGCACGCGGGAGCCAGCATCAATCCGCCGACCGATGCAATTGAGGTATGGATAAATGATCTGCGATTTAGTTTGGTCATTTAGTTTCCTGAAACGGACTAGCGTCAACCATTGTTCTTGTATCTTCAGAGTCATAACTTGACACCGGCAGACCGGGCCGGTGACCGGCGCGTCCGCCTTGATGCCATCCGCAACGTCCACTTTCAGTGATTAAAGAAGAGAGGCGAGAGCGCAGGTATCTGTACTTCCGCAATTGCAATCAACGCACGATCCAACCTATTTCAGGTGTGCGCACCGACTAATCACGGTCTTCATTTTGTATGCGTATTTAGACGGCTATTTGATATACATTAATGTTATGCAATATGTTGCGATGTTGCACCTGCGGGCCAAGGACGGAAATAGGTAAATCCCCGACCTGCGCCCGGAGGATCGCCCGGCACTGGGCAAAACTCGCGAGCGTGTCAGGAGGACGGAAGGGCAGTTCGACGATTTGTACTTGAACAGGTTTCACGGTGATATCGAGGTCTGGCAGCGCAAAGCGTCGGGCGATCGCTCTGGCGGCGCTTGTTATCTGAGCCGCATGAAGCGGCCTGCGGCGGTTGGCCGAGACCCTGGCGCAATTGCGAACCGGCGCTTCGGCGATGCGTGCCTGGATGTCTCACTGGACGGCCCGCTCCGCCATCCATTGCTGTGCAGGAGGATGAAAGCCGGTCAAGCTCGTGCATGCTCGACCGAACTAACTGTAAATGTCATTCGACGTAGGAGAAGGTATCGCGAACATGGCATTTTCGTTCCGCCGAATGCTTATCAGGCCAAGTACGGAATGAATATTCCTATTTATTGTTTTGTGCGTGGCATACCGATTTTTACACTTGTCGCCTGTTCATACAGGAGTGCCATCCGTGAGTTCCTCTGCCCAATCGAATCTGGACACCTCATTTGAAAATCTGCGCATCCGGCGTGTGGCGGGATTGATTGGCGGAGAAGTTCAGGATTTCAAGCTCTCCCCAGCGCTGGACGAGTCCGTGATCGACGCGCTCCATCGCGCGCTGGTGAAGTACAAGGTGCTGTTCTTTCGCGATCAGGGGCATCTGGACGACGTGTCGCACCAGGCGTTCGGCGCCCGATTCGGCGAAACCGTCGCGCATCCGACCGTGCCGTCGCCGGAAGGCACGGCGCTGTTCGAGCTGGATGCGTCCAAAGGTGGCGGCCGTGCGGATTCCTGGCACACGGACGTCACTTTCGTCGATGCGTTCCCGAAGATTTCCATTCTGCGCGGCGTGAAGATTCCGGCTTACGGCGGCGATACGGTGTGGGCCAACACGGCCGTCGCCTACGAACGTCTGCCGGACGATCTGAAACGGCTCGCCGACTCCCTGTGGGCCGTGCACACCAACGATTACGACTACGGTGCAGAGCGTATCGCGGGAACCGACACGCAGTCCGCCGCGGCGCGTCTCGCGCATCACCAGAACGTGTTCGTTTCGTCCGTGTACGAGGCTGAGCATCCGATCGTGCACGTGCATCCAGTGTCGGGCGAAAGGGCGTTGCTGTTGGGCCACTTCATCAAACGCATCGTGGGGTTGTCGAGTTCGGAGTCCGCGCGAATCTTCGAGATCCTGCAAAACCGCGTGATCCGCCTCGAAAACACCGTGCGCTGGCAGTGGCGTCAGAACGATGTGGCGATCTGGGACAACCGCGCAACGCAACACTACGCGGTGAACGATTACGGCACCCAGGAGCGCCTCGTGCGTCGCGTGACGGTGGCGGGTGAGCGCGCGGTTTCCGTCGACGGGCGTCATAGCCGCACGCTGCGGCGGCCGGAACGTACAACGCAAGTGGACTCGCCGCAGACCACGCGCGAGCCGGCCGCTTCCGCCGCCTGAGCGGGTTCGACAATAACCAATACTAGACTCTCCGCACATGACACAACGACGACGCCTGCTTCAGGCCGCCGCCGTACTCGGCGCAACGGCGATGCTGCCGGGCCTGGTTCGCGCGCAATCCGGCGCAAAGAAGTACGCCGGTGTGACGCTCAACGTATCGGTGTTCAGCACCGCATACACGAAACTGCTTCAGCAATGGTTGCCGGAGTTCGAGGCAGCGAGCGGCGCGAAGGTCAACTTCGACACACCTTCGTTTCCGGTCTACAACCAGCGCGCCGATCTCGAGTTGTCCACGCGGGGTTCCGCATATGACGTGCTGAACGTCACGTTCATCTACAGCAGCCGCTGGATCAATTCGGGCTGGCTGACCCCGCTCGACGACTTCATCAAGAATCCAGCGCTCACCGCGACGGACTGGGACGTCAAGGATTTCCTGCCGGGCGCGCTTGCGTCTGAAACCGGCAAGGATGGCAAGCTATATGGCATCCCCTGGAATGCCGAAGCACTGTTGTCCGGCTCTTCGCGCTTCGATCTCGTGAAGGCAGCGGGCTACGCGTATCCCGACACGACCGATGATCTCGTCAAGGTGCTGAGGGCCGTCAACAAGAAAGAACGCGTCGCGGGTTACGTCGCGGACAGCCACTACGGCTGGACCTTCGTGCCGTATCTGCAGGCATTCGGTGGCAATGTGTTCCGCTCGCCGCCGGACGACCTGTTTCCCACGCTCGACACACCTGAGGCGATCGCCGCCGCCGAGTATTACGCGAACCTGATCAGCGAGTTAGGCCCGGACGGTGGCGTGACCTACACGCCCGATCAGGTCACGCAGGCCCTGATGCTCGGCCGCACGAATTTTGCGGATGCCGGTCAGATCTACCTCGCCCAACTCGGCGACCCCGCGGCGAGCAGGACCGTGAAGACGGCGAGCTTCGGGCTCGTGCCGAAGGGACCGGCCGGACGCTTTCCCGGTGTCGCGGTGCATGGCCTGGGCATTCCCGCCGGCTCGAAGAACAAAGAAGCGGCGTGGTCATTCATTCAGTGGGCGCTGTCGAAGCAGATCACACGGCGAACCGTCGCTGCGGGTTACGGTTCGCCCGCGCGGCGTTCGGACATCGACTCGAAGGAATTCCGCGCGCGGCAGTTGATCAATGGGCACGATCTCGCGGAGCTCTCACTTCAATCCATCGATCTCGCGGCGAAATCCGGTCATATGAAGTACCGCACGGTCGCGGTCTATCCGCAGGTCGATCAGCAGCTCAACGCGGCGATCGCGCGCATCGCGACGAAGCAGCTGTCGGCACGCCAGGCGATGCAGCAGGCGCAAGCGGCGTCGATTGCGGAACTGAGACGGGCCGGCATCAAGATCTGACGGCTACGACATGTCCACGCCATTACATCCCTCGGCGAGCTGGGCGTCGCAACAGCGGCGCGCATTCCTGATGGGGCTGACACCGTCGTTGATCGCGTTGGCGGCCGTTACGCTCGTGCCAACCGTGGTGCTCGTCGTCGTCAGTCTGACTCCGCTGAGCCTCACAAACCCGGTTGCGAGTTTTCGCTTCGACGATCCGCTCGTGAACTATCGGCAACTGCTGCACGACACGCGCTTTCTCGATTCGGTGCGCACGCAGCTCAAGCTGTCGCTGGCGAGCGTAACGTCACAGCTGGCCATCGGCCTCGGGCTTGCGCTGCTGCTCGACGGCAAGTCGGCGTTGCTCAGGGGTGTGCGTACCGTCTTTCTGATTCCGATGGTGTTGCCGCCGATCGTCGCCGCGCTGATCTGGAAGATCCTCTATTCGCCGGATATCAGCCCGCTGCATCGTGTGCTGGAGTCGGCCGGTCATCCGGTGAGTTCGTTAATCGCGAATCCGTCGACCGCGCTATGGGCAGTCGCCGCCGCCGACACGTGGCAATGGTTCCCGTTCACGATGCTAATGGTGCTGGCCACATTGCAGACCATTCCCGACGATCCGCTCGAAGCGGCGAGCCTCGATGGCGCGGGGCGCTGGCAATTGTTTCGCTACATCGTGCTGCCATACCTGCGTCCGGTGCTGGTGGTCTGCGGATTGTTCCGGCTCATCGACAGCTTCAAGGCGTTCCCATTGATCTACGTGTTGACCAACGGCGGTCCCGGCACCGTAACGGAAGTTACCAACTACTACAGCTTCATCGAGGCGTTCAATTTCTCTTATTGGGGCTACGGGAGCGCGATCGCGACGGTCATCCTCGTCGGTGTCTTCCTGCTGAGCTGGCTGGTCGGCAAACTCGGATGGAACAGTCATGACGCAGACTAGTACTTCGATCAATCGCGATCTGCCCGGCGCAATTGGACTGAGCAAAGACGGACACACGGCACCTTTCGGCCGCCGACGTCGCAAGGGCACGCGGATGTATCGGCTGGGCGCGGCGTTGCAACGTCATGCACGCGAGGCGGTAGTCGTCGCGCTACTGCTGGTGCTGCTGTTTCCGTTCCTGTGGCTCGTGCAACTGGCGTTGCGTCCCGCTGACACGATCTTCGACGACGGCCTGCTCTTCAAGCCGACGCTCGATGCCTTCAGAGGCCTCTTTCATAGCAGCTTCGTAGGCTCGTTCGTGAACAGCCTCATCGTCAGCACGCTGTCCACGCTGCTTTCGTTGCTGATCGGCGTGCCGGCGGCTTACACGCTGACGCGCTGGAAGTTTCGCGCACGCAAGCAGGTCGCGCTATGGATTCTGACCACGCGAATGGCGCCGCCGATCGCGTTCACGATTCCGTTCTATCTCGCGTACCGGTGGCTCGGACTTCAGGACACTATCGCGGGACTGGTGATCGTGTATCTGACGTTCAATCTGTCGATTGTCGTCTGGCTGATGCAAACCTTCTTCGACGCCGTGCCGCGCACACTCGAAGAAGCCGCGCAGATCGACGGCTGCGGCATCTGGCAAGCCTTCTGGCGCGTCACGCTGCCGCTTGCGGCGCCTGGACTCGCGGCCACCGCCGTGCTGTGCTTCATCTTCTCGTGGAACGACTTCTTCTACGCCTTGATTCTCACGCGGACCAATGCGATCACCGCGCCGGTGGCGATCGTGAATTTTCTCCAGTACGAAGGCTGGGAATGGACCAAGGTCGCCGCCGCCGGCACGCTGGTCATGCTGCCGGTCGTTCTGTTCACGGTACTCGTCCGTACATACCTGGTGCGCGGCCTGACCGCGGGCGGACTGAAGGACTAGAAAGAATTGCGAAATAAAGGATTCAACGCGCTATGTCTTCGCTCAGCATCCGCAACGTCCACAAACGCTACGACAATACCGAGGCCATTCGCGGCATCGATGTCGAAATCGCCGAAGGAGAATTCGTGGCGCTCGTCGGTCCGTCGGGCTGCGGAAAATCTACGTTGCTGCGGATGATCGCTGGACTGGAGTCGGTCACAGAAGGCGACATCATGCTAGGCGATCAATCGATCAACGACGTCGCGCCGAAAGATCGCAACATCGCGATGGTGTTCCAGAATTACGCGCTTTATCCGCATATGACTGTCGCGCAGAATCTTGCGTTTTCTCTGCAATTAAAGGGCGCGTCGAAGGCAGAGATGGCGGCACGCGTGAACGACGTCGCGCAGAGCCTTGGACTGACTCCGCTGCTCGAACGCCTGCCGCGCCAGTTATCGGGTGGACAAAGACAGCGCGTCGCGATGGGCCGCGCGATCGTGCGTCAACCGCAAGCATTCCTGTTCGACGAGAGCCGCTGTCGAATCTCGACGCGAGCCTGCGCGTCAAGATGCGCACGGAGATCAAGGCCTTGCATCAGCGTCTGCGCACCACCACGATTTACGTAACGCACGATCAGGTCGAAGCGATGACGATGGCTGACCGCATCGTCGTCCTCAAGGATGGATTGGTCGAACAGGTGGGCACGCCGCTTGAACTTTATGACACGCCGCGCAATGCGTTCGTTGCGGGGTTCATCGGCTCGCCGTCGATGAATTTCATTCACGGACACCTGGACCTCAACAACGGTGCACACGTGGTAACGGACGGTGGCCTGCAGTTGCCGTTGGCGGCCAGGCCGAACGCAGAGCAAGGAGCCCGCGTGATTTATGGCGCGAGGCCTGAGGACTTCCGGCTCGATGCAAGCGGACGCGGCTTGCCGGCTGAAGTGGTGGTAGTGGAACCGACCGGGTCGGAGACGCAGATAGCGGTGCGTTTTGCCGGCCAGGATCTCATCGTTGCGTATCGTGAGCGTATCGATGCCCGGCCGGGGGACCGAATCCATCTGCTCCCGCGCGGGGAGCGGACACATCTGTTCGATGCGCACAGCGGAGCGCGGTTGAACTAAGAGTAAAGAGGCAAGGATCTTCGCTGCCGCTGTTACGCCACGGCCCCAGGCTAAAGGCCTTCACGCTGCTGCGCAAACTGCAGGAAGCGCATCCCGGGCCGTTTCCCGACAGTCGCGTGTTGACGATGGAAAGAACTTGCGCGTATCGTCGTGCAAACCACGCGCCACAGCGAACTGGAGACCACCCGGAATGCCTATCAATGTCGCCAACTGTCGGACCCTCCCGACCACGGTATCGACCGGTAACTTCAATGGCGGGGCGTTCGTGCCGCTGGTCAACGGCTTGCACCGCCACTACACGGCGGCGAACTGCCGGGTCAACCTGAATCCGGCGATGAATGTTGGCGTCGGCATTGCCGGACTCACGAGCCTGAATCCGCAGGCCGCGCCCGCCGGTGACACCTATTTCCTGCCGTTCGCGACCGACGAAATCACTTCGATGGTGCTCCCGCCGCCCGGCGGCGGAGGCGCGCCGCAGTCGTTTCTGACGACCAACCTGTCGGGCTGCATGGTCTACGTCGATCGCGTGCATGGCGTACCGGGGTCCATCGTCGTCTACCACGCGAACAACCAGTCCAATGCGCCGGGCGGTCACCTGGGCGGCTTGCAGCCGACGCTGGAACTGCCGGCTTGCACCGCTTACCTGAATAACCTTTACAACACCGCGCGCGGCCACCTTGCGGCGGCTCCGTTCGGGCTGAACCTGCTGCCGCTCGGCAACGTGGCCAAGCCGGCCTACAACGCCGGGGCGATGGCCGAGGTCAACCGCAAGCTCGGGCAGTCGCGCACGAACGTCGAGTTCACCGGCGGCACCATCGTGTTTGGCCGAGCGAACGGCGCACACTGGGAACTCTTCTGGGCGACCTACGGCAGTTGTGAATACGACCGCCCCGCCTATGCGCCCAAAGCGTGGTTCGGGCACGGCCACCGCAATCCGACGGGCAGTACCAATCCTAACTACCGGGTGCTCGGGTCGGCGCGATTCGTCTAGCCGGGGCCCTGGCGGAAAAGCACGCGAAGTGCACGACGACGCGAGGTGAGCAACGCGCCGGCCACACGTTGTGTCTGCCGCACAGTGGGCGCGCGCAGATAGGCGACACGCAAGCCCGCACCCAGCGTTTTAGAAAAGCCGGTGACGTACCACGTCAGTTCGGGGGCGAGCGTGGCAAGTGCCACACGCTTGTTCGATGGCAGCCATCCGTATGCGTCGTCTTCGATGATGGGGACGTCCGCTCGCCAGATCCTCTTCGATCGGACCCGCTATCACGAGATACGCCGGCTTTCGGCTTTCAGTCAGCCGTTCGAGCCAGTGATGCGTGAGACTGTCCATGCCAGTAATTCCCAATGCGGATTCCTGACTGCCTTTGTCCAAAAGTGGCACAGCGATATGTCACCGATGGCCTTGGTCGCATCACTAGATGCAAGCGCTGGGCAGTTCCCACAGATATGGTATCGACGGTGCGGCACCGGTTCGAGTCACGCAAATAGCTGCGGCAGATTGGGCGAACTTCACGGCTTTCGTGTCGGATGCTCCCGCGACGATCGCCGTCGCGAACGCTCCGGCGAACGTGTCGCCGGCTCCCGTAGAGTCGATCGCAACGACCGGTTCCGCAGGAAGGAACTCGATGCGTGGTTCGTTCTCGCCCGCAAAGCATGTGACCGCGCCCTTCGCGCCCAGCGTCACCAGAACGTTTCGTGCGCCGGCAGCCCGGAGCGCGTGCGCCGCCGACATCGCATCCTCGACGGAGTCGAGCGGTTGTCCGGACAGAATAGCGGCTTCGACCTCGTTCACGACGAGATACTCGACGAGCTTCAGGAGATGCGCCGGTAGCACGCCTCGAACCGGTGAAGCATTGAGCAGCACGGGTACGCTGGCCTCATTGGCCATGGCGAGGATTCGTTCGACTGTCGACATCGGCATCGTCAGTTCGCAGAGGATCAGCCGCGGCGTCGGACAGGCCTGCAGATGGCGAGCGGCCAAGTCAGGCGTGAGCTTGCCGTTGCTTCCTTCGACCGTAACGATCGAATTGCATCCGCTCGGATCGACGACGACCATCGCAATGCCGCTCGCACAGCCGGGAATCACTGAAACGCCGGCGCAGTCGATGCGGTCGGTTTCGAGGCTCGCGCGCAGCCTCGGACCGAATTCGTCGTCGCCGACGCAGGCGATGAGCGACACGTTCGCACCGAGACGCGCTGCGGCAATCGCCTGATTGCCTGCCTTGCCGCCAGGCGCGACCATGAACTGCTCGCCGCTCAGCGTTTCGCCGGGGCGCGGCAGGTGCGGCACATACACCGTGAAATCCATGTTCACGCTTCCGACCACGACAATTCGCGGCAACGGATCGTCTCTCATGTCGTCATGTCGAAAAATCATCCATCAGCGGCGCGACCGGACCGGTGCGCTCGAACCCGTTCACAGTCGCTCGACCGTGACACCGCTGAGAAGGATAACGCTTTCCGCTGCGAAATGAGAGCAGAGCTCAGGGACCGAGGATTCGCTGTCAGGCGAGCCGGGCGGATAACTGCAGGACGATCTCGCTGCCGTCGGTCGCCGCGGTGACGCCAGTCAGGTCGTGCACCCGCAGTGTTTCCCCGAGCCCCGCCGCGGACGACGCCCATGCGACCGCGACCACCTTCGCGCCCGCGGCGATGCCGGCAGCGATGCCCGCAGGCGCATCTTCGAACACCACCGCGTCGCGCGCCTCGAGACCCATGCGACGAGCCGCCATCTCGAAGCCGTCCGGCGCGGGTTTGCCGCGCGCGACGTCTTCGGCGCTGACGATAAACGGCGGGACCGGCAATCCAGCCGCCTGCAGGCGCCTGCTCGCGAGGGCCTTGTCCGCGGAGGTGACCACCGCCCACCGATTCGGGGGCAGCGACCTCAGCAGTTCTCCCGCGCCCGGAATAGCGAGGATGCCGTCGACATCTTCGCGCTCGCGCCGCATCAGCGCGAGCGTATCGGCTTCGACGTCGGCGCCTGCCGGCGCGAGCGCGCTCAAGGTGTCGATGGTGCGGCGTCCATGCGCTTCACGGATGACTAGCGCGGGGTCGAGTCCGTAACGCTCGGCCCACTCCGTGTACGCGCGGTGCATCGGAGCGCGGGAATCGAGCAGGGTGCCGTCCATGTCGAACAGGACGCAGGTACAGCGCAGAAAGTCGGGTTGTCGATGCATTGTCTGAAGTATCGGTGAGTCAGCCGGCGATAAGCAGTTCGACGCCCATGTTCGCGGCGGCCGACCGTGCCTCGTCCGGCAGGTCGTCGTCGCAAACCCAGGCAGAAACTTTCTCGAATGGCGCGATGGACACGAATCCTCGCTGGCCCCACTTGGTGCTGTCGGCGAGCGCGCAAATGCGTCGGCTGCGTTCGATCGCTACATGCTTGAGTTGTGTTTCGAGCTGGTTGGCATTGGTCCAGCCGGCCTCGAGGTCGACGCCGCGAGCGCCCATGAAGAACAGGTCGAAGTGAAGTTGCCCGACTTGGGCGATAGCGACGGGACCGACGGTCGCAAGCCCATTGCGATAAAGCTCACCGCCTATGAGATGGACGTCGTAGGCCGGGTGACCGGCCAGTTCCATCGCCAGATTGATGCCGTGCGTGACGACGGAAAGCTGGTTGACGCCGGGCAGCCCGTCGCGGATCCGGCGCGCGAGTTCCATGGCTGTCGTGCCGGAGTCGAGGTAGACGACCATGCCGTCCAGAATCAACTCGGCTGCGCACTGGCCGATGCGTTGCTTCTGCGTCTGCCCTTCGCGCGCCCTTAACGGATAGTCGACTTCCGAATCGACGAGCACTGCGCCGCCGTGCACGCGACGCAGCCGCCCCTGTTCTTCGAGCACCTGCAGGTCGCGCCTCACGGTCATCGTGGACAAAGAGAATTGCTGCGCGAGATCAGTCACGCGGCACTGACCGCCTCGTGCCAGCGCATCGAGGATCAGTTCCCGACGGTGTTCAGCCAGTACGCTTTCCGTTGTGTTCTTTTCGGACGTGGGCATGAAAGTCCCGGTTCGTGTTGCCGCTATGAAAGCGCGCCGTGCAAATGATCGAGCCGCTATTTTAGTCCTTCCACGGGGGCGGGCGTTCTGGCCTGTCCATAGTATGCGCCGGCGCCATGCTTGCGCAGATAGTGCTTGCGGATCAGTGTTTCCTTGATCGGCGGCGTCACCGGATTGATGGTTCGGGTCAGGTAGGCCATCTGTGCAATTTCTTCGAGCACGCGGCTGTTATAGACGGCCTTCTGCGCCGACTTGCCCCATGTGAACGGCCCATGACAGGCCACGATCACCATTTCGACTTCGCGAGGATTCGCGCCGCGCAGCCGCTCAACGATCTGGCGGCCTGTCTCGACTTCGTAATCGCGCTCGATGGCCTCGTCGCTCATCGGTTCCGTCACCGGGATGGGCTCGGTCAGGTGGTCGGCGTGCGTCGTTCCGAACACCGGGATCTCACGACAGGCCTGCGCCCAGGCGACCGCATACATCGAATGGGAGTGGCAGATCCCGCCGATACCCTCGAATTCCCGGTACAGCACCGCATGCGTATTCGTATCCGAAGACGGTCTTCCGGTACCTTCCACGACGCGCCCTTCGAGGTCGACGACGACCATCGCATCTGCACGAAGCTCTTCGTAGGGGACACCGCTGGGCTTGATCGCGAACACGCCACGGCTCGCATCGAACGCGCTGACGTTGCCGAACGTGTAGATGGCGAGACCCTGCTTCGGGATCTCGAGATTCGCCTCGTAAGCCTCGCGTTTCAGCTCAGTGAACATGATGTGTCTTCGGTTTCCGATACGGGATGTGATCGATCGCGCATGGCACGCTCGACGAGCGCGCCATACGACTGGTACGTGCGGTACAGTTGCTCGTAAGCCTCACGGCCTTTCGCGCTCGGCCGGTAGACATGCTCGAAGCCGGCCCCCATCTCGATCTGCGCCTGTTCCGCCGTCTCGTGCAGGCCGGCCGCCACGGCGGCGAACATCGCTGCGCCTAGCGCCACGGCCTGGTCGGCTGCGGTCACGCGAATTTCCTTGCCGAACACGTCGGCTGCGATCTGCATGTTCAGCGGAGACTTCCGCGCCACACCGCCGACGGCGATTACGTCGTCGATCCGCACACCTTCGTTCTGGAACTGCTCGACGATGGCTCGCGCGCCAAACGCTGTCGCTTC
This sequence comes from Paraburkholderia sp. BR14320, assembly GCF_040948665.1. Lineage (NCBI taxonomy): Bacteria > Pseudomonadati > Pseudomonadota > Betaproteobacteria > Burkholderiales > Burkholderiaceae > Paraburkholderia > Paraburkholderia sp. BR14320. Next base: position 136,208 of record NZ_JBFPKG010000015.1, on the reverse strand, counting down.
GATCAACGCCCGATAAATCTTCGGAGCGTCGCTGCCGAGCGACAGCCCGAAAATCGCCCCCCGCAATCGCTGGTCGGCGAACGGCGTGCGGCGCCCGTTCAACCAGTCGATGGCGACGATGCCGGTCGTTTGCGGATCCTCGCCCGCGGCCGCGCGTTCGAGAGCGGGCAGGATGCGCGCGGCGAGCGCCTCACGTTGCGGCCCGCTCAGATCGGTTTCGTCGAGCAGACCCAGCGGCCACGACAGCAAGCGCCGAAACCATGCATATACGTCGCCAAAGGCCGACTGACCGGCCTCGAGTCCAGTCATGCCTCGAATCACCGAGCCGTCGACCTGGCCGCAGATGCCTCGCACGACGCTGCCGGCGACTTCCTCGTTCGGCACGACCACGACATCGCACGTCGAAGTGCCCATCACCTTCACCAGCGTGTGCGCGCGAGCGCCGGCTCCGACCGCGCCCATGTGCGCATCGAACGCGCCGACACCGACGACGACGTCGGTCGTCAGTCCCAGCGCCTGAGCCCATTCGGGCGTCAGATGCCCCGTCGGCACATCCGCCGTGAAAGTGTCGTCGTACAGACGCTCGCGCACGCCAGCCAGCAGCGGATCGAGACGGGCCAGAAACGCTTCGCTCGGCAAGCCGTCGAACGACTGATGCCACATGGCCTTGTGCCCGGCCGCGCAGCGGCTGCGGCGCATCTGGTCGGGGCGTGTCGTGCCGCTCAGCAGCGCCGGCATCCAGTCGCAGTGCTCCACCCAGCTGTAAGTCGCGGCCCGAACTTGCGGATCGACACGGAACACATGCAGCATGTTCGACCAGAACCACTCGGCGGAGTAGACACCGCCGACGAAGCGCGTGTAGTCCTCGCCATCCCACCCGTGGGCGAGCCGGTTGATCTCTTCCGCCTCGCGCACGGCGGTGTGGTCTTTCCAGAGCACGAACATCGCATTCGGATTGTCGCGAAACGCCGGCGTCAGCGACAGTGGCGTTCCGTGCTCATCGACCGCGACCGACGTCGAACCCGTAGTCGCTATCGAAATGCCTGCGATCAGCCTGCGCGCGGCATCGCCCGCCTCATCGAGCGACCCGCGCACGGCCTGCGTCATCGCCTCGATGTAGTCGAGCGGATGTTGCCGATAGACCCCATGATCGGGGTCGCAGTAGCGTCCCTCGCTCCATCTGCGGTAGAAGGCGACTGCGCTGCCGCGTTGCTCGCCTGTGGCAGCATCGACGACGAGACTGCGGCATGAGTCGGTACCAAAGTCGACACCGATGACGAATCTTTGCTGCTCCGGATGGATCATGTCAGTTCACCGCCCCCTTCTGCCGCCACTTGTCGAGAATCACGGCGAGGACGATCACCACGCCTTTGGCCACGTATTGCCAGAACGAGGACAGCCCGAGAATGGTGAGTCCGTTGTTCATCACGCCGATGATCAAAGCACCCACGACCGTGCCCCAGATCGTCCCGACGCCGCCCATGAGGCTCGTGCCGCCCAGCACGACCGCGGCGATCGCGTCCAGTTCGTAGCCCGTGCCCCAGTTGCCGCTCGCCGCGTAGAGCTTGCTGGCCGACATCGCGCCCGCGAGCCCGGAAAAAAGCCCGCTTATCGAATAGACGAACAGCAGTACGCCGCGCACCCTGATGCCGGTCAGCCGCGCGGCCTGCAGATTGCCGCCCACTGAGTAAATATGGATGCCTAGTACGGTCTTGCGCAGAATCACCCACGACACGAGCACGACGGCAACCGGATCCAGATCAGCCACGGCACGTGCAGAAAGTCGTCGTTGCCGATCCACTCGAAGCTCGGAATCGAGTTGTTCAGCACCGTGGTGCCGTTCGACAACAGATACGCCGCGCCGCGAAACGCCGTCATCGTGCCGAGCGTGACCACGAACGGATTGATGTCGAGAAACGCGACCATCACACCGTTCAGCGCACCCATCACCAGACCGGATGCGACGAACACCGGAATGGACCACGCCGCCAGGCTGCCCATCAGCGACAGCTGCATCCCAAGCACGGCGGACACGGCCAGAATCGAGCCGACGGACAGATCGATGCCCGCCGTGAGAACCACGAACGTCATGCCGGCGGCGAGCACGAGGTTGATCGCCACCTGGCGCAGCACATTCATCGTGTTGTCGGCGGTCGCGAAATTCGATGTGCCATCGGCACTGAAATGCACGGTGAGGAAGTAGAACACCGCGTACAGCACGACCAGCACCGGCAGCATGCCGAGACGCTGCATCAGCGCGCGCGCGGAAAACGGCGCGCGCGACGCATGTGCGGGCGCGTCCGTATGTATTGGAGTTCGAGCCGGGGTTTCGCTTGATTCAGCCATGGTTGATGTGTTCCTCCACTCGTTCATGACGGGACCCGGCGACGGACTCGGTGTCCGTTGCCAGACGCATGATGTTTTCCTGGGTGATCGCTTCGCCCGCGAGCTCTCCTGTAATCGCGCCTTCGCGCATCACGAGGACACGGTCACAGACGCCGATGATTTCCAGCAGCTCGCTCGATATCACGATCACGCCGACGCCCGATTCGGCCAGCGCGTGGATGATCTGATAGATTTCGCTCTTCGCGCCGATGTCGACGCCGCGAGTAGGCTCGTCGAGTATCAGCACCTTCGGGCCGATCTCGAGCCAGCGCGCGAGCAGGACCTTCTGCTGGTTGCCGCCCGAGAGACGCCCAACCGGCAGCTCGAGATTCGGCGTCTTCACGCCGAGTCGAGCGGCTGCGGTTTTCGCGCGCGCTCGCAGGGCCCGGTGATCGACGAGGCCGAAGCGCGTATGACGGCTCGCGACATTGAGAACCGCGTTCTCGCGCACGCCGAGCTGCAGGAAGAGGCCGAGCGCCTTACGGTCTTCTGGTACGTATGCGAGACCGGCTTTCATCGCCGCGCGCGGATCCGCGACAACGAGCGTTTTGCCTTCGATCTGCACGGTCCCCGATGTCTTCTCGTCCGCGCCGAAGATCAGTCTCGCGAGCTCGGTACGGCCCGCGCCGACGAGCCCCGCGAGACCCAGCACTTCGCCTCGCTTCACCGTGAACGTCGCGGGCATGATCTTGCCGCCTCCGACGCCGTTCACTTGCAGCACGGGTTCGCGTTCGGTAGTCGCGCGTCGCTCGTGCTGATAGAAGTCGTCGAGCGAGCGGCCCACCATCATCTGCACGAGCTTTTTCGAATCGAGCGCGTCGCGGGTGAGCTCGCCGACGTACTTGCCGTCGCGCAGCACGGTTACCCGGTCCGCCAACGCATAAACCTCGGCCATCCGATGGCTGATGTAGATGATCGCCATCCCTTCATCGCGAAGCCTGCGCACGACGGAAAACAGATGTTCGGCCTCCCGGTCCGAAAGCGCGGCGGTCGGCTCGTCCATGATCAATACGCGGCCATGATGGATCAGCGCACGCGCGATCTCGACCTGCTGCTGCTCCGCGATCGAAAGCGAGCCCGCCCGGTCGGAGGCTCGAAATCTGGCGCCGAGCTGCTGCAATACATCCTGCGTCTGCCGCAGCATCGCGGCTCGGTCCGAGAGGCCGAAACGCGAACGCGGCTCGCTGCCCATAAACACGTTTTCGGCGACCGACATGTGCGGCGCGACCGCAAGTTCCTGATAAATGAGGCTGATTCCCAACGCGCGGCTGGCCGCGGGATTGGCAAGCCGCACCGGCTTGCCTTCGATGCGGATTTCGCCCGCGTCCGGCTGGTAGACGCCGGACAGTATTTTCATGAGCGTGCTTTTGCCCGCGCCGTTTTCTCCCATCAGCGCGTGGATTTCTCCGGGATGAACGGTCAGTTTGACGCCGGATAGCGCACGCGTTGCGCCGAACGTTTTGTCGACGCCGGTCATCTGCAAGACGGGTGTGGTCATCGTAATCCTCAAGAACGCGAGGCGAGCGCCGCTTCGCTGCGCGCGGGCTGCTCGCCGTGCCCCGATGCTTGGCCGACTAGTCGCGAATCCAGCCTTGATACGTCGCGACGTTCGCCTTCGTGATTGGCGGGGTCGGCAGCAGCTTGACCTTGTCTTTCGGAGGGCGGCCGTTCATCAGCGCGTAGCCGACGTCGACGGCCTGCGCGGCCATACCATTCGGGTCCTGCGCCGGGGAAACGACGAATAGCGACTGCGGGGTCTTGAGCGCCTGGACACCGTCCGGGCCTCCATCGACGCCGCCGATCAGCTTGATGTCCGAGCGTTTCGCCTGCTTGATCGCGAGCTCGGCGCCGATCGCGGTCGGATCGTTGACGCCGAAGACCGCGTCGATCTTCGGATATGCGGCGAGCAGATTCGACATCGAAGTCAGACCGCCGTCGCGGCTGCCGCCGGCGTTCTGGTTGTCGGACAGAATCTTGATAGCGGGGTATTTGGCGAGCTCTGACTTGCAGCCGGTGACCCGGTCCATGATCGACGAAACAGGTGGCCCGTTGACGATGACGAGGCTGCCCTTGCCGTTGAGCTGTTCGGCGATGTATTTGCACGACTGCTGGCCGGCCATCGTGTTGTCGGACATGACCGTCGCGTCGGCGCCGTCCGCGCTCACGTCGACCGCCACCACCACGATGCCCGCCTTCTGCGCTTTGCGCACCTCGGGTCCGATGCCTTTCGAGTCGGCCGCGCCCAGCACGATCATGTCGACCTTGTTGGCGATGAAATTGTCGATCTGGCCCACCTGGGTGTTCAGGTCGTATTTGGCCGAGACGACCGTCACCTGAGCGTTCGGATTGATCTTCTGCGCTTCGCGCGTGACGCTTTGTCCAACCGCGACGAAATACGGATTCGCGAGGTCGCCGACGGTCACGCCGACGGAACGCAGCGGCTTGTCGGCAGCGTGAGCGCTTGCGGCAAGCCCGAAAAGCGCGCACACGAACAGGCTCGTAGCAGTCTTCTTCATGCGATGTCTCCTTGTTTTCGATTGTCTGTGGCTGACATTATGTTTGATTTCTGCTCGGATCGAACATGATCAAACATAATATAACTATATCACCCAACATCGAACATGCAAGGGCGAAGATGTTGTGCTTTGCAGTGTGAAAGGCTTCGGCCGGCGCGGCCGCTGCCATCGCGGAACAGGATCAGGTATTCACCGAGGACACGGACCTTGCGCGGCGTCGACGTTGCATCTGATGTTAAGCCGATGGGATGCCAGTACTTCGGGCGATAAATCGATATCGCGACGAATGCAGTTTCCGTTCAGCGACACTGGGGGAGGACCCGAACAATACTGAGAACTGTCCGTTATTTTCTCGAAAGAAAGTGAAAGCAAGATGTATGAAACCAACAAATTTCAAACACGGCAACGCGAGGACTACGTATGCGGTAGGGAGCCACCCGCCAAAAAACGCTTCTCTAACGACCCGGGACGAATTTTAGTAGCATCCGCTAATAACTTTTTTGGTCGCATTTTTTATTTCTTACATCAACTTTCATTTCCGCTACGTTACCGGATACTTGCGGATGGAAAGCTTTCTAAAACTTTGGGTCGTGGCGCGCAGGGTCGATTGAACTGCCGCTGTCAGGCTTGCCGAATGGGAGGCGCAAGCCGGTCGGGCTGCGGCACTCGCCGGGTATCAGTTTCTGTTTTTTGTCACCAACGCATATTTCAAGTGATCTATTTTTTACTTGTTATACCTTGTAGGTTCATATGCAGACGCGCACTGCATTTTCGATTTCAGATAATCGATACTTTTTTGCGAGATATTTGCTGTTTTGATTATCTGTTGGTTCGCGCTAGACATGACTCGTCGGTGGACGCGAACGTTCGGAGTCCGGCTGGTAGGTGCGGAAAGGGCTAATTGCACAAAGGCCGTCTACGTTCATCGCACTATGACGCCAGTCGCCAAGGCTTTCCAATAACGCTCTCTTTAGCGATGCCGCTAGCCCCAACCGATTGCCAGATAACTGTCTTGTAGCTGTAAAAAGTCTGTGTTCTAATTCTGCCTAAATTTTCCAGGCCGGCCAGCATGCACCGATCGTGCGTGAGACCAGGTTGGCCTGACAAGCAAGTCACGGTTTCTTCTTCAACGGCCATTACCCCTGACCAAGGTAGTGTTCATGGCCAGCGGAAACCGCGGGGGACGAGCGCTAGAACTGCTACCAGCGCTCTATACGGTAGCCTGCCATCCGCGCAGGTTCGCCCAGCCCTGCTGTGGGTAGCCTGATTCAAAGAAAACTAAAGAAAGGCGCTCACGTTGACGACAACCCGTCAGCGGGTTCTGCTCGCGCGCATGCGGCGAGCGTGATCCTGCGCGCTCTTCGACAGACTTTTGTACCTTGTGCCATACGCTCGCAAACGAAGCGGGCGCCAGCGTTCGTTGTCCTCATAGTCAAGCATCTCCGGAGAGATCCATGTCGAACAGTTTGCAGAAATGGGTGGGGCGTAACCGTCCGCCGCGTGTCCAGATCACCTACGACGTCGAAGTCGGCGATGCGGTCGAGAAGCGTGAGCTTCCGCTCGTGGTCGGCCTGCTGGCGGACCTTTCGGGGCATCCGGCCACGCCGCTGCCAAAGCTCAAGGAGCGCCGTCTGGTCGACATCGACCGTGACAACTTCGACGAGATCATGGGCAAAATCCGCCCGCGACTCGACCTTTCCGTGCCCGACACGATGAAGGGCGAAGGCAATATCAAGGTCGAGCTGAAGTTCGAAAAGTTCGAGGATTTCCACCCAGAAAGCATCGTGAATCAGGTGCCGCGCCTCGCGAAGCTGCTCGAAGCGCGTCAGCAACTGCGTGATCTGCTCGCCAAACTCGACGGCAACGACGAACTCGATTCGATGCTCGAGCGCATCGTGCAGAGCAGCGAAGAACTCAAGAAAGTTCAAAGCCAGGCTCAGGCCAGCAACGCACCCGCAGCCGAGGCTGCAGGTGACGCATCGGCTGAATAAGCCACGACTGGCGAAACCGGCATAACGGGCGAGACCCAAAACGCCCAGTTGTGGGCGCAATGAACTTTCAAAGGTGATTCACATGGAAAGCACTACTGCAGCCGGCGCAGCCGGTAGCGAAGCCCAGACCCTCGAGGCGTCGGCAGGCGCCGAGTTGAGCCTGCTCGAGCGCATCGTTCACGAAGGCAACATGGCCGTCGAGCCATCGCAAAGCGGCTACGCGAAGCAACTGATCGGCCAGCTCGCGTCACAGATCCTCGACGAAGGCATGCGCACGAGCCCGGACAAGAGCGTCGTCGCGATGATCAATGAGCGCGTCGCCGAGATCGACAAGCTGCTCTCGGATCAGCTCAACGCGATCATGCACGACGAAGCGTTCCAGACGCTCGAAGCGTCGTGGACCGGCCTGCACGACATGGTCTATGGCACGGAAACGGGCCCGCGCCTGAAGCTGCGTCTCCTGAACGTGACGAAGAAGGACCTGCTCAAGGACCTCGAAACCGCAGTCGATCACGACATGAGCGCACTCTTCAAGAAGATCTACGAAGAGGAATACGGCACGTTCGGTGGCCATCCGTTCTCGATGCTGATTGGCGATTACTCGTTCGGTCGTCATCCGCAGGACATCGCACTGCTGGAGCGCATCTCGAAGGTAGCCGCTGCGGCGCATGCGCCGTTCATTGCGGCCGCAGCCCCGAGCCTGTTCGACCTGAAGTCGTTCACGGACCTCGGTGTGACGCGCGACCTGTCGAAAACCTTTGAGAGTGCCGAACTTGCCGGCTGGCGTTCCTTCCGCGACTCGGAAGATTCGCGCTATGTGTCGCTGGTGCTGCCTTCGTACGCAGCGCGCCTGCCGTATGGCGCGAAGACGAAGCCCGTCGAGAACTTCAACTTCGAAGAAGACGTCGACGGTAGCGATCACAGCAAGTACCTGTGGGCCAACTCCGCCTACCAGCTCGGTCTGCGCATTACCGACGCATTCGCGAAGTACAGCTGGGCGACCTCCATTCGCGGCGTCGAAGGCGGCGGCAAAGTGGAGAACATGGTCGCGCACGCGTACAAGACCGACGAAGGCGATGTCGTCCTCAAGTGCCCGACGGAAGTGACGATTACCGACCGTCGCGAGAAAGAGCTGAATGACCTTGGCTTTATTGCGCTCGTCAACTCGAAGGGCTCGAACTTCGCGACGTTCTTCGGCGGTCAGACGACCAACCGCCCGAAGCTCTACAACAAGGACGCCGCCAACGCGAACTCGCAGCTTTCGGCGCGTTTGCCATACGTTCTCGCGGCCTCACGCTTCGCGCACTATCTGAAAGTGATGATGCGTGACAAGGTGGGAAGCTTCCAGTCTCGCGGCGATGTCGAGGCGTATCTGAACAACTGGATCGCGGACTACGTGTTGATCAATCCGTCGGCTTCGCACGAACAGAAGGCGCGCTTCCCGCTTGGCGAGGCACGCGTGGACGTGACGGAGGTGCAGGGCAAGCCGGGCGCTTATCGCGCGACCTGCTTCCTGAAGCCCCATTTCCAGATGGAAGAACTGACGGCGTCGATCCGTCTCGTCGCGGAACTGCCGGCAGCGGCGGCCTGATGATCGTGTGTGCGGCGCAAGCCGCACACACGAGATGAATTGATCACCTATTGAGAAGAGACAGCTATGGATACCGTTCTGCTGCAGATTAAGGACATCAAGGGTAATTCGACACTGGAGGGCGCGACCGAACATATCGTCCTGTATTCGTACTCGCTCGGCGTCACGATGCAGATGAACAACGACGTGGGCCGCACGGAACGTACGCTCGGTCGTCCGAACTTCATGGAATTTAACGTCAACAAGGCGACCGACCAGTCCACGCCGGCGCTTTACGCAGCTTGCGCCGGGGGCACGAAGCTCGGGGAGGCCAAGATTTCGATCGGGCGCAACGAAAACAGCAAGTTCATGCCGCTGATCGAGTACACGCTCAGCGACGCCATGATCTCGGCGATCACGACTTCGGGCTCCGGCGAATCGCAGGATAACGTGACGATCAACTTCTCGAAGATCACGACCACGTACACGCAGCAAAACGTCGACTCGACGAAGAAGGGTACCGCGTCGTTCGGCTGGGATCTGGCCGCGAACAAGGCGATCACGGTGTCGGCTTCCTGATTCTCAACTGCGCACCGCCGGCGGAGTCTGGAGCTTTTCGGTCGGTGATACCCGGAGCATTTGCTTGATGCCCGCAATCGTAAGCGGTTCACCGATGCCATTGTTCGATCGCCTCGCCGCCAGCGGCGAGGCGCAGCTACCCGGCGCAGACGGGCTGCGGGCGTCGATCGCGCGCGAACTCACGCGGCTGCTCAATACGCGCTCCCGTTTGACGTTCGACGAATTTGCCGAAAGCGACGGGAGCGTGATCGATTACGGCGTACCCGATTTTTCGGACCGGTCGCTGCATTCGGGACCGGACCGCGATCTGATAGCCGCAGCGATCGGGCGGGCTATTGCGCTGTTCGAGCCGCGCCTCGCCAATGTCGAGGTTGCGTTTGCCTTTTCCGCTGCGCACGTGCAGCGGGCAATCCTGACCATCAGTGCTCAAATGCGTGCTGGCCAAAGCGTTACGCACGTGGCGTTCGAGCTGGCCGACAACGGTCATACGCTCGTCGCGGCGTGAGGCAAGCACTCAAGCTCACATGCCGGCCGACGACATCCTTCAATACTACAAACGCGAGCTTTCGTACCTGCGTCTGCAAGGTGCGGAGTTCGCGCGTCGCTACCCGAAAATCGCTTCGCGTCTCGCGCTGCACGGCACCGAGTCGCTCGACCCGCATACTGAGCGTCTCGTCGAGGCCACCGCATTTCTCGCCGCGCGCGTGCATCGCGATCTCGATCAGGAGTTTCCGCAGGTCGCTTCAGCGTTGCTCCAGAACGTGTGCCCGACGCTCGTGCAACCCGTGCCGTCGATGACGGTCGCGCAGTTCGAACTCGATCCGACCCAAGGCAAGGTGACGGCCGGTTTTGCCGTGCCGCGCCACACGGGCTTGCAGGCGCGCACGGAAACGGGCGACGCGTGTCGCTTTCGCACCGCATGGGATACGGTGCTGTGGCCGCTTTGTGTCCGCCATGCTGCGTTCGGCGAAGACGCCACGCTGCGTCTCACGCTGGAATGCGCGGAGGGCGTCGACTTCGCGGAGCTGGAAATCAGGCAGCTTCGCCTGCACCTCCACGGCGACTGGATGGTGACGATGCCGCTCTACGAACTGCTGGTGTCGGGTGTAACGGACGTCTCGGTGCGTCCGGAAGGCGCGCGGGCGCCGTCGTTGCTGCCCGCGCGCGCGTGGCGCGAAGTCGGCTATGGCGAAGCGGACGACGTGCTACCGCGCCCACCCCATGCGCAGCCCGCATATGCGCTGATGCAGGAATACTTCGCGTTTCCGCGCAAGTTTCATTTTTTCGATCTGCACCATCTCGAAGGGCGTCTCGGCAAGGGCCGCCGTTGCGAGATCGTGCTGCACCTGAACCGCACTCCGCGCGGTCTCGGCATGCTGCACGCGGGGCATTTCCAGCTCGGCTGCGCGCCCGTTATCAACCTGTTCTCGCAGACGAGCGAGCCGATCGTCGTGGATCACCGTCACTACGAGTACCGCCTGGTCGCGGATCAGCGGCGCGAGTCGATCACGGAGATTCACTCGATCGAGTCCGTCGTCGCGTCGCATCCGACTCTTGGGGCCGAGGCGGCGGTGCCGTGCTTTTCGGCCATCGATCACGTCGAGGCCGATGGCAACACCGTGTTCTGGTCCGCGCGCCGGGAACATAGCCTGCGAGAGAACGTGCAGGGCACGGACATGTTCCTGAGCTTTGTCGATTCGGCCAACGTGCTAGCCGATCCCGGCGCACCCGTGATCTACGCGAACGTGCTGTGCACGAATCGCCGTCTTGCCGAACAGGTGCCAGTGGGCGCGCGCATGCTGATCGAGAAGGTCTCGCAGAACGTGCGCGTGCGCTGTCTTTACGAGCCGACCGCTCAGCGCAGCCCCGCACTCGGCAGTGAAACGCTGTGGCGGCTGATCTCGCTGCTCACGCTCAACTATCACTCGCTCGTGAGCGGCGCGACGGGCCGCGCACAGCTGCAGGAAATGCTGCGGCTGTTCGCTTCCGACAGCACGCGCGAGCAGGACCAGATTCGCGGCATCCGCAGCGTGGAGGCGCGCAGCGCGACCGCGCATGTCGGCAGCGACGCGTGGCGCGGCTATTGCCGCGGCACCGAGGTCGTCGTCGAGTTCGATCCCGAGAACTTCGTGGGCGGCTCGCCGCTGCTGCTGGGGGCCGTGCTCGCGCGCTTCTTCGCGATGTATACGTCGGTCAATTCCTTTGTACGGCTGCTGGTGCGCCGTGGAGACGAGATATGGAAGCAATGGGAGCCGATGACAGGCTGCCAGCAGCTGCTCTGATCGCGCGTCTCAAGGCGAATCCGCAGCGCTTCGATCTGTTCCAGGCGATCAGTCTGCTGGAGCGAGCCGCGCCGTGGGCGCGCGCGCTCGGCCGCGGCAATGGGCTAGGCGAAGCCGTCCGCCTCACCGGCCACGTCTCGCTTGCATTCGAGCCGAGCGACGTCCACAGCGTGCGCGAGAAGACGGCGGCGCAACCGGACGGCATGCCCGCTGGCACCAGTGTGTCGTACGCGCCGCGCGCAACCTGGACATTGTCCACGCCCGTGCTTACGCTCGCGGGCGCCAACGGCCCGTTGCCAATGGCGTACACCGAACTCGTGCTGGAGCGCCGCGCACAGCGCGACACGGCGACGGCGGACCTGCTCGACATCTTCAATCATCGCTTTCTGTCGTTCCTGTATCGCAGTCGCAAGAAGCACGCGCCCGGGCTGAACTGGCGCTCGCCACACGCGAGCGCGATCGCGGCCTCTCTCGACGCGCTCAGCAATCTGGGCCTGCGCGACGGCATACGCGGCCCGCGTGACGCGCGCCTTTGGTTGCGCCACACAGGTTTGCTGAGCGCCGCGCCACGCTCGATGACGGGCCTCATCGCGATGCTTGCCGACCGGCTCGGGCTCGAAGTGCGCGGCGCGCAATTCGTCGGCGGCTGGCGCGAGGTCGACAGCGCCGACTCGCTGCGCCTCGGGCGCGCGGGCTCGGCGCGGCTCACCGGTGTGGCCGTGCTCGGGCGTCGCACGTGGGACCAGGCGAGCGGCATCTGCCTCGAATTCCCCGGCCTGAGCAGGGCGCGCTTCGAGGCGCTGTTGCCCGGCGGCGCGGATCACGCGCTCGCCGCGTGGCTCATTCGCGCGTATCTGCAGCAGGATTTCGACGTGCAGTTCGTGCTGCACCTTGCGTCGCAAACCACCGCCTGCGAAGTCGGTGGGCGGCGCGCGTCCCGCCTCGGCTGGACGACGTGGCTGGGCGGCTCGCGCCATACCCCTCACGCACCGGCACCGGTGCGCCTCGCGCTGCGCGAGGCCGCCGCGCCCGCGACGAAGGTTCACTAAGGAATCCGCGCATGGATATCGATATTCGCACGCTGTTGAGCCGCCTGAATCCGGAATGCAAGCTCGCGATGGAACAGGCCGCGCAGCTGTGCGTGCGACAGACGCATTACAACGTCGACGTCGAGCATCTGCTGCTCACGCTGCTGGAATCCGATGCGCCGGACCTCAAGGCCATTCTTGCGCACTTCGCCGTCAAGCCCGAAACGCTGAGCGCGCAGCTGCAGAAGACCGTTGATGGATTCAAGCGCGGCAATGGCCGCACGCCGGCGCTTTCGCCGAACTTTTCGCCGCTCTTCCAGGAAGCGTGGCTGCTCAGCTCGATGCTGCTCGGTGAGCAACAGATCCGCTCGGGCACGCTCGTTCTCGCGCTGCTCGAAGTCGACACTCTGCGCGGCATGCTGCTCGAATCGGCCCCGGCGCTCCTCAACTTCCCGCGCGCGGCCCTGCGCGACCGGCTCGCGGCGATTCTCGCGGGCTCGTCCGAAGATGCGGGCGGCTCGCACATGCCCGGCCAGGACTCCGAAGCGGCGCAGCCTGGCGCGGCGTCCGCGTCTGCATCGTCTGTGGCGCGAGAGGCGGGTGCGATGCCGAACATCGCGGGCGGCGCTGGCGGGAGCGGCCGCAAGTCGGCGCTGGAGCTGTACACCGTCGACATGACCGGCCTCGCGCGCGAAGGCAAGATCGATCCGATTCGCGGACGCGACGCCGAAATCCGCCAGTTGATCGACGTGCTGCTGCGCCGCCGCCAGAACAACCCGATCCTCACGGGCGAGGCGGGCGTGGGCAAAACGGCCGTCGTGGAGGGTTTCGCACAGCGCATCGTGCAGGGCGACGTGCCGCCTGCGCTCGTCAACGTGTCGGTGCGCTCGCTCGATCTTGCGCTGCTGCAGGCGGGCGCGGGCGTGAAGGGCGAGTTCGAGAACCGGCTCAAGTCGGTGATTGCGGAAGTGAAGGCGTCGCCGGTCCCGGTGATCCTGTTCATCGACGAGGCGCATCAGCTGATCGGCGCGGGCGGCAGCGAGGGCCAGGGCGACGCGGCCAACCTGCTCAAGCCGGCGCTCGCGCGCGGCGAGCTGCGCACGATCGCCGCGACCACGTGGGCCGAGTACAAGAAATACGTGGAACGCGATCCGGCGCTCGCGCGGCGCTTCCAGGTGGTCAAGGTCGAGGAGCCAAGCGAGGCCGTCGCGATCGACATGCTGCGCGGCATGGTGCAGAAGCTCGAAGAGCACCACGGCGTGGAAATCCTCGACGACGCGGTGCGCGACGCCGTGAAGCTTTCGCATCGCTACATCTCCGGGCGCCAGTTGCCGGACAAGGCGATCAGCGTGCTCGACACGGCGTGCGCCCGCGTGGCGATCGGCCAAAGCGGCACGCCCGAGGAAATCGAGGCGCTTGGCCGCACGATCGAAGCGGCCGAGCACCAGCTTCGCATCCTGCGCCACGAGGCGGCCACGGGCGCCGATCGTGCTGACGCCATCGCTGTGACTACGAAGCAGCTCGACGACGCGCGCGCGCAGCGCTCGCGCCTCACCGACAAGCTCGCCACCGAAAAGCGCGCAGTGGAAGAGATCCTCGCGTGGCGCAAGAAGATCCGCGGCTATCTGTCGGACCCGGACAGCGCGGCCGATGGCGAGGATGCCGCATCGCTCGCGGTCAATCTCTCGCGCCTCGAAAAAGGCCTCGAAGCCATGCAGAACGACGAGCCGATGGTGCCCGTATGCGTGGACTCGGAGACGGTCGCCCAGGTCATTTCGGGCTGGACCGGCATCCCCGTTGGCCGCATGCTCGCCGACGAGCTGCACACCGTGCTGTATCTGCAGGACAAGCTTGCCGAGCGCGTAGTCGGCCAGGACGAAGCGCTCGACGCGATCGCGCGGCGCGTGCGCACGTTCCGCGCCGATCTCGACGATCCGGGCAAGCCGGTCGGTGTGTTCCTGCTCGTCGGGCCGAGCGGCGTGGGCAAGACCGAGACAGCGTGCGCGCTCGCGGACATGCTGTACGGCGGCGAGCGCAACATGATCACCGTGAACATGTCGGAGTTTCAGGAGGCGCACAGCGTGTCCGGGCTCAAGGGCGCGCCGCCGGGATATGTCGGCTACGGACGTGGCGGCGTGCTCACCGAGGCCGTGCGCCGCCGTCCGTATAGCGTCGTGCTGCTCGACGAAATGGAGAAGGCGCACCCCGACGTGCTCGAGCTGTTCTTCCAGGTGTTCGACAAGGGCGTGATGGAAGACGGCGAAGGCGTGCCGATCGACTTCAAGAACACGCTCATTCTGCTGACCTCGAACGCCGCGCAGGATGTCATCACCGAAGCGAGCCGGGGCGGCCGCCGCCCGCCGCCCGACGAGTTGATCGAGAAGCTGCGCCCAGCGCTGCTGCGGCAGTTCAGTCCGGCTTTTCTGGGCCGGCTCGTGCTCGTGCCTTACTACCACCTCGGCGACGCGCAGATCAGCGCGATTGTGAACCTGAAGCTCGAACGGCTCGCGCAGCGCTTCGAGCGCAACCATCACGCTGGCCTCACGTGGGACGAAGACGTGGCCACGCTGATCGCGCAGCGCTGCAAGGAAGTGGACAGCGGCGCGCGCAACGTGGACCACATCCTCACGCAGTCGGTGCTGCCGGAGCTCGCGCGCCAGGTCCTCGAGCGCATTTCGATTTCCGAACCATTTGGCGGCGTGCATCTCGCGCTGACGCCGGCCGGCGCGATCGAGTTCCGCTTCCTGTCCAGCGAGGAGGCGTAAGCGCATGTCGACGCCCAGTCAGTCGAACTGGTTTGCATCGGTCTCGACGCCGTTCGGCGCGGACGTGCTGTTGCTCGACGGTTTTGGGGGCCATGAAGCGATCTCGGAGCTATTCAGCTTCGATCTGCGGATGCGTTCGACTAACAAGGCGCTCGATTCCGACGAGATCGTCGGCAAAAACCTGACGGTGACGCTCAAGGACCAGAGCGGTGTCGCAAGATATTTCAACGGCATCGTGACGCGCTTCGCACACGCGGGAGCGGACGCGCAGCACGGCTTCTATTCGGCGGAGCTTGCGCCGCGCCTCTGGTTGCTCACGCTCGGGCGAGACCGCGTGATCTGGCAGAACCAGTCGGCGCTCGACATCATCAAGAGCGTGCTGGGCACCTTCGGCGTCACCTTCGAGGACCGCACGAAGAGCAGCAGCGCCTATGGCGTGCGCGAATACTGCGTTCAGTACGATGAAAGCGCCTTTCACTTCATCTCGCGGCTGATGGAAGAGGAAGGTGTGTTCTATTTCTTCACGTTCGCGGACGGTGCGCACACGATGGTGCTCGCCGACGACCCTTCCGCTCACGACGCAACCCCGGCCGGCGACCTGTATTTCGCCGCCGACGCGAATACCGCCAGCAGCGCGAAGCGACTCGATTCGTTCGCGATGGCGCGGGGGGTCATACCCGGCGAGCACATCGTCAGCGACTACGACTACACCAAGCCTTCGACGATGATTTCATCGTCGAAGGGTTCGTCGAGCTTGCCGACCGGCGCGCGCTATACGTTTCCCGGCCGTGTCGCCACGGCCGGGCAGGCGACCCATCTATCGACCATGCAACTCGAGGCGCACAACGTCACGCAGCAGGTCGGGCAGGGCGCCAGCGGGTACTACGGCCTCGCCGCCGGCACCACCTTCACGCTCGGCGGGCATCCGGACAGTTCGCTCAACGTGAGCTATGTCGCGCGCTCGGTGCGGCATACGGCTTCGAATACCGCCTACAGCAACGAGTTCGAGGTCTTTCCTGTCACCGTGCCGTTTCGCGCGCCGCTCGCGACGCCCCGGCCACTCGTGGCGGGCACGCACACCGCGAAAGTGGTCGGCTCCACCGATGAGGAAATCTGGACGGACGCGCAAGGCCGCATCAAGGTCAAGTTCCACTGGGACCGCACAGAAGAGGCCGACCAGAACAGCTCCTGCTGGGTGCGCGTGGCGCAGTCGGTGGCCGGGCCGGGCTGGGGACACCTGTTCCTGCCGCGCGTGGGGCAGGAAGTCGTCGTGAGCTATGTGGATGGAGACCCCGACCGGCCGCTCGTCACCGGGTGTGTCTACAACGGAGAGAACGCGCCGCCCGTCACGCTGCCGGCGAACCAGACGCAGAGCGTGATGCGCTCACGCTCATCGAAGAAAGGCACGGCGGGCAACGAGATTCGCATGGAGGACAAGCTCGATTCGGAAGAGTTGTACTTCCACGCGCAGAAGGATATGACCGTCGAGGTCGAGAACGCTGTTTCGACCACCGTGAAGGCCGGCGACGAAACGCACACCGTGACGCAGGGCAATCGCACGATCTCGGTGAGCAAGGGCAACGAGTCGCACACGGTGAAGGGCACACGCACGCTCGATGTGACAGGCGACGAAACGCACACGAATCACGCGAAGTTCACGCATAGCGTGACGGGCGATCACGCGCATACCGTCAACGGCAATTACACGCTGAAGGTGGGTGGCAATCTGGTCATCGAGGTGACCGGCTCGGTCAGTATCAAGGCCGGCTCATCGTTCGCGAGCGAAGCCGGCACCACGCACACGAGCAAGGCCACGACCACGCTGAGCACCGAGGGCATGACGATTTCGCACAAGGCCTCGGCGCAGCAGACGGTCGACGGCGGCGGTCAGCTCGCGCTCAAGGGCGGCATTGTCCAGCTCAATTGAGAACGCCATGTCCGCACCTATGCCTGTTATCGCCGTGTTGTCCGTCGCCGGGTCCGCCGAGGCCGTCCAGCCGACGGTGGTCGAGACGCACGATGCCGCGGGCCGCATCCTGAGCCGCGCCGAGCTCGTCAACGGCGTGCCGCACGGCGAGAGCGTGCAGTACGCCCCCAACGGAAGTGCGCTGCTGCGCGCGAGCTACGCATTCGGCCTGCTCGACGGCATGTTGCGAACGTTCGACGCGCAGGGGCGGCCCGTGCAGGAAGCGCAGTACCGCATGGGCCAGCTCGATGGCGCAATGTCGGTGTATCAGGACGGGCGCCTCGCGGGCAGGCAGCAATACGTGGCCGGCGTGCTGCACGGCGAGAGCACGACGTACGCACCCTCCGGTCTCGTGACGTCGCGCATGACCTACGAGGCTGGCAAGCTCGAACGCGATGCGCTCTTCCTGCATGACGGCGTGGTGATACGACGCGCGCGCTTTGCGAAAGGCAGGCTCGACGGCGAGACGCGCGAGTATGCCGCCGACGGCACGCTCGCGCAGAGCCTGCCGTACCAGGCGGACCTGCTGCATGGCACCGCACGCCGTTACGCACCCGACGGGACCGCGACACACGAGCGCGTCTATCGCCTGGGCAAGCCGCAAGGCGACTGGCGAGCGCTCGACGCACCCGCGGCGAACGGCGACGCCGCGCGTGGGCCGCGCATCGTCAAGCAACTGGAAAAGTGGGTGAGAGGGTAGACATGGGAATTCAGGTGACTTCGGGCGCAACGCTCCAGTGCAGCTTCGGCGCCGCGCCCGCGACGCTGCAGGTGTTGCCGCTCAACCGCGTGATGGCGGGTGCGCCGGCGGCGAACATCATGGACTCCAAGCCGTTCGTCAACATCATGCCGTTCGGGCAATGCAGCTCGATGGCCAATCCCATGGTGGCCGCTGCCACGGCCGCGGCATTGGGCGCGCTCACGCCGATGCCATGCGTGCCCGCGACGGTCGCGCCGTGGGCGCCGGGCTCGCCGACGGTCACGATCGGCGCGATGCCTGCGCTGCAGAACTCCTCAAAGCTGATGTGTATGTGGGCCGGCGTCATCCAGGTCGTCGCACCCGCGCAATTCACCACGCTAACCGCCTGAGGGCGAGACAGATATGCAATACGTTTTTTCGATGACTTCGCGCATGGTGACGATCGCCGTGAGCTGCGCGCTCCTGCTATGCGTGCTGCTGTTCCTGCTCGGTATGGAGATCGGCGCTCGCATGAACCGCCCGCCCGCGCAGAGCGCCGCGGCCGTCGTCGTTTCCGTCGCGCCGCAGTCCGGCGCAGCCGCCCAGGCGTCGCTCGACACAGGCGATCTGGCCGTTGCACCCGCACCCGCTTCTTCGACTCCTTGAGACCGCCAATTCCATGTCGTCTTTCTTTTTCGCTTTTCTGTCCAATGACGTGCGCGGCTCGCGAACCGCCTTCAAGATCGGCGCCGTGTGGCGCCGGATCGGCGCATCGCTGGCTGGCGCCGCGCTTGCCGTCGCAGCCGGTACCGCTGCCGCGACGCCGGCTAGCCCGAGCGCGCCCGTCGTCGCGAACGCAATCGCGGCCCCGGCCCCGGCGAGTGTGCCCGTCACCACCTCGACCGGTCTCGTCCAGATGCCCGATGGCCGCCTGCTCGCGCCCGAGTTTGCTCGCATCATCGGCCGCGGCGAACTGGTGGTTGCAGTGCTGAGCGTGGACCAGCCGCCGTTCTTCGAGGAGCGCAACAGCAAGCTAGAAGGCCTCGACATCGATCTCGCGCGCGAAATGGCGAGCAAGCTCCACGTGAAAGTGCGTTTCAACCGCGACGCCCATACCTTCGACGACGTCGTGAGCCTGCTCGCGCGTGGGCAGGCCGACATCGCGGTGAGCAAACTGTCGCGCACGCTCACGCGTGCGACGGTGATCGCATTCAGCTCGCCTTACCTGCGCTTGAATCGTGCGCTGCTGCTCAACCGCGTGAAGTTCGCGCAACTCGCGCACGGCCGCTCGGTGCCCGAAGTCGTGCGCTCGTTCGACAGCACTATCGGCGTAGTGGCGAACTCGTCGTACGCAGGCTACGTCGTGAACAATTTCCCGCATGCCCAGGTGCGCAGCTATCCGACCTGGGACGATGTACTCAAGGCGCTCAACGCGGGCGAAATCACGGCGGCCTATCGCGACGAATTCGAAGTCAAGCGCGTGCTCAAGGTCGATCCGACCGCTTCGCTGCGCCTGCGTGTAGTGACGCTGCAGGATCTGGAAGACACGCTCGCGATCGGCGTCAACGTGAACGACCCGGCCCTGCTTTCGTTCGTCAACCAGTTTCTTGCCGAGCGCAGCGTCAAGCTCGACGTGAGCGCGGTTCTCCAGGCCGCGGACCACTAATCCAAAAACAGTGCGAAACAGCACGAGAGAGACCACATGAATTCCAGCAGGATTTACGCATTCGTTCTCAACCCTTGGGTGGTGATCGGCAGTCTCGCGCTTGGCGGCGCGTTTGGCCTGTTTCTGCCGGAACTGGCGCAAAAGCTCGGCTTCATCGGCGACATCTACGTTGACCTGCTGAAGATGACGACATTGCCGTTCATGATCTCCGCGGTGATTTTCAGCCTGCAGAGGCTCTTTCGCGATGGCGGCACGTCGCGGCTGCTCATGCGCGTGATCTCCGTGTTCCTCGGCGCATCGGCGACGGTCGCCGTGGTCGGTGCGATCGTGCTGCTCGTCATGCACCCGGGCGCCAACATCTCCACGGCGACGATGCAGACCTTCGGCCTGATGGTTGGCAACGACACTTCATCGAGCGACACGGTCATGAACCTCTATGGCGCCGATCTCCCGGCCAAGTCGCTGAGTTTGTCCGACGTGCTGGCGAGCCTTGTGCCCACCAACATCTTCGCGGCGCTCGCCAACGGCGACGCGCTGAAGGCGCTCGTGTTCGCGCTGCTGTTCGGCCTGGCAGTGGGCCGTGTGCCGGAGCGGATCTCGGTGGGCCTGAGCCAGTCGCTCGAAACCATCTATCACGCGTGCCAGAAGCTCATGCACTGGCTGAGCTACCCGCTGCCGCTGATTCTCTTTTGCATGAGCGCGGCCCAGCTCGGCAAGTCGGGCGTGGGCCCCCTGCATGCGATGCTGCAGTTCGTGCTGGCGTTCTTCGTCGCTTCGGCGCTGCTGCTAGTGCTCGCGGCCGTCATCATCTGGAAGCGTTCGAGCCACAGCCTCGCCAAAACCCTCGACGCGCTGCGCGCGCCGTTCGCGCTCGCGCTCGCCACGCGCAACAGCGCGGCCTGCATGCCGAGCATGATCGAGAGCCTGGTGGACGGGTTGGGTTTCGCGCGCTCACGCGTCGAACTGCTCGTGCCGCTCACGATCTCGCTGTTGCGCGTGGGACCGATGGTCTACTACGTGTGCGCGACGCTCTTCATCGCGCAGCTCTACGGGCATTCGCTCGGGTTGGTCGAGGTGGTGACGGTGCTGCTCGCCTCCGTGCTCGCGGGCTTCGCGTCGGCGGGCATGACGGGTCTCGTGACCGTCTCTCTCGTGGGCATGACGTGCGCTTATCTGCGCCTGCCGTTCGAGGCCGCATTCATCCTGTTTCTCGCCGTCGATCCGATTTGCGACATGCTGCGCACGCTCGTGCTCGTGATCGGCAATGCGGCGGCTGTTTCCGTGATCTGCCCGCGTCCGCTCAAGATCTAGGAGCCTCAATGGCAATGATCGGCATTCTTGGCGGCATGGGGCCGCTTGCGACCGTCGACTTCATGGACAAGATCGTGCGCCTGACCCATGCGAACAGCGACCAGGAGCATCTGCCGCTGCTGGTGGCGAACCTGCCGCACATCGAGGACCGCTCGAGCGCGATCATCGACGGCGGCGCCGATCCGCTGCCGGCGCTGCTCGACGGCATCGATCTGCTGAACCAGAACGGCGTGGGGCTGATTGCGATTCCGTGCAACTCGGCACATCACTGGTATGAACCGATGCGCGCGCGCAGCAAGGCGCCGGTTCTGCACATCGCGCAGACGTGCGTGGCGGCCGTGCCGCGCGCGGCGCGCCGCGTGGCATTACTCGCCACCGGCGGCGCGCTCGTTTCGGGCTTCTACCAGCAGGCGCTGACCGATCTCGACATCGAGCCCGTGCTGCCAGATGCATCGATGCAGTTGCGCGTCGCGGCCTGCATCCGCGAGGTGAAGGCGGGCAAGCTCGATGCGGCCCGCGCCCACCTCGAAGACGTGCTGATGGCGCTCGCCAGTCGGGGTGTGGACACGGCGCTCATGGCCTGCACCGAGATTCCGCTGGCGGCTCAGCACATCGCGTCGCCTCCTCTCGTCCTCATCGACAGCTCGCTCGAACTCGCGCGCGCCACCGTAAAATACGGGTGCGAGCGCGGCTGGAACCGTCCCGCATGAAAGCACTGCATATGCTCTCGCAGAGTACGCTCGGACTGATCGTCTGCCTCGCGGCGGGCGGCCTGTGCGGCGTGTTCGCCGAACCGGCGGGCGCGGCCGCGTACTTTGTCGGGCAACTGTATCTCTCTGTCGTCAACATGGCGGCGATTCCGCTGCTGGTCGTCGCGACGTTTTTTGGGCTGCGCCAGGTGATTGCGCTGCCGCGTCCGCGCACACGGGTGGGCACCATCATGCTGCTCGCGCTCGCCCTCGTGGTGTTGAGCGGGATCGGCGGCACGCTGATCGGCGTGCTCGCCATGCCCGGTCAGCATCTGTCAGCCGACGCGCATGCGCATCTCGGCGAACTCGTGCGCAAGAGCGCGAGCGCGGACGAAGTGCGGGTCGCGCTGTTCGACCGCGGCGCGAGCAGCGCCAGCGCCGGGTCGCGCCTCATCGGCGTTGACGATATCTTTCCCGACAACTTCTATCGCGTGCTGGCGCAGGGCCATTCGCTCGGCATTCTGACCGGCACGATCCTGTTCGGCCTCGCGTTCGCGGCGCTCTCGCGCGAGCAGACGCGCATGCTGAGCAGCGTGTTCGAAGGCGTCTACCGTGCGCTGGAAACCATCATTGCGCAGGCGAACCTGCTGATTCCGGTGCTGGTGTTCGGCGTTGCCGCGCATCTCACGTCGCACACGCAGGCGGTGACGCTCGAAGCGATGAGCAGCTTCCTGCTGTGCTTCGCACTCTCGGCTCTCGTGCTCGCGATGCTCGCGCTCGCGACCATCGCGGCGCGCGCCAGGCAGCCGCTGCTGCAAGTGCTGAGCGGACTGAAGGCGCCGCTGCTGATCGGCCTGACCTCGGGCAGTGCGACCGCGCCGATTCCGCACACGATCGAGGCGATGAGTGAGCGCCTTGGTTTCAGCCGTGGAGTGGCGGAACTCGTGGTGCCGTTCGGCTCGGTGTTCGTGCGCGCGGGCTCGGCGCTCTATTACGCGCTGGCGACGGTATTCGTCGCCAATCTCTACGAGCGGCCGCTCGGAGCTGGCGAAATCGCGCTCGTGTGTGCCGCGGCCGTCGTGGCGGCCTTCGTTTCGGCGGGGCAGAGCGGTGTGGCTGCGGTGGGGTACACGGGCGTGGTGCTGTCGATGCTGCATCTGCCCGCCGAGGCGGCGGCCGTGCTGTTCGTGTCCGTTGATCTGATCTGTGAAGGGCCGCGCAACGTGCTGAGCCTGCTTGCGGTTTGCACGGTGATCGCACTGGTGTCCGCCGGATTGCCTTCCGAGCGTCAGGTAGCCGTGCAGGTGCAAGGCGGCGCCGCGGGGTTGAGCCCCGTGCTGCGTTTCACGTTCACGCGCGGGCAACTCGCGCTGGCGGCGGGCTGCGCGGTGATGGTGGCCTCGCTGATATTGCTGATGGGAATCGGAGTAGGAGCGAGATGAAGAAGGTGGGATTGCGTTTGCGCGCACGGCTCGCGCGCGGTGCGGCCGTGTTGCTGGCGGCCTCGGGGGTCGCCCTCGCGGTCGGCGGCTGCAGCATGCTCGGCTTGAGCGGCGAGAAGGCGAAATGGTCGCAAGTGACCTTCACCGCCAGTGACGACGTCAACAACAACAGCCCCGTCGCCGTCGATGTCGTGCTCGTCAGCGACCCCGCGATGCTCGCGCGGCTCGCCGAGATGCCGGCGTCGAAATGGTTCACGGCGCGCGACGACCTCGTGAAAACGTATCCGAAGAACCTGCGCTATCGAAGCTGGGAGATCGTGCCGGGCCTGCATCTGGACGTGAGCGGCGACGCATTCGAGGGCTCGCGTGTGGCGGGCGCGTTCGTGTTCGCCAACTATCAGGACCCGGGCGCCCATCGCGCGCGGATCGAGCATTTCAGCGGCCACATGGTGGTGCAGCTGGGCAGCAACAACCTTACCGTCGTGGATTCGAAATGATGCATGACCGCAACATGGCAGTACCCGAGCGGATCGAGTGGTTCGAGGGCATGTTGCTCTCGCCCCAGCATTTTCAGCAGATGGCGTCGCGCACCGATGCGCTCGTGGCGTGGCAGACGCTCGCGGCGGCGCCGTTCAGCTGGGGCGTGCGACGCCTCGTGTTCGACAACGGGCTGCTGCCTGCGGGCCTGCTGCGCGTGCTGGAGCTCGACGCGATTCTGCCCGACGGCACGGCCGTCACCTACCATGCGCAGGCCGCGGGCGCGGAGCGGCTGGAATTGTCGCTGGAGCCGTTCGCCGACGCGCTGTCGAACGGGCCGCTCGACTTCTATCTCGTGCTGCCCGGCGCGTCGACGATGCGGCGAGCGGCGCAGGTCCGGCGCTTTCGCTCGACGTCGGTGGCGCCCGTTGAGGACCTGGTATCCGACGCGCCGCCCGCCGACATTGCGCGCCTCGTCCCAAACCTTGCGCTGGCGGCGGGCGAGTTGCCGTCCGCGATGCACGTGTGGCTGCGGCTTGGCTCGCTCTACAAGGACAATGAAGTGGTGCGGCTAGGCGAACACCAGCCGCCGCTCCTCGAAGTCGCCCGTGACAATCCACTGTGGACGAGCGTGGCCTCGCTGCTGGGTCAGTTGCGAGGCAAGGCAGCATTCGTCGCGCGACAGACCGCGAATCCTTCGTCGCGGGTCGACGATCGTCTCACGCAACTGGAGCTGAAGGACCGCTTGCGCAGTCTGCTGAGCGCGCTGCCGCTTGCCGAAGCGGTGCTGCGCACGCCGCATCTGCATCCGCTTGCGCTGTATCACGCGCTGGCCGCACTCAACGGTTCGCTCGCCATGCTCAAGCCCGGTGGTCTACCGCCCGTGCCGCCCGACTACGATCACGGCGATCCGCTCTCGGTGTTCACGCCTTTGCTGCGCTCGCTGCGCGAGTCGATGTCGGAGGTGAACGAGGAGCATCGCGAGCACAAGTTCGAATTCCGCCATGGCGCGTTCGAAATCACGCTGCATCCGGACTGGATCGGCGAACGGCTCGTCGTGGGCCTGCGTGGCCAGTCCGATCGCGACCTGCTCGCGTGGATGGACGGCGCGGTGATCGGCTCGCAGTCGGTCTATGCCTCGCTGCGCAGCCGCCGGGTGCTGGGCGCGGCCCGGCGCGGCATTGACTATGCGGAAGATCTCGGTTTGCGCTCAGGCTCGGGCTACCTGCTGTTCGAGGTCGCGGCGGAGGCCGCGCTCGTGCTCGCGAGCGAAACACTTGTGATCGGAAATCCCAACGAAGGCACGAGCGCGCAGCGGCCGCAGGAAATGCTGCTGTTCGTGAAGGGATGATGCAAGCAACGATGACTGCAATGAAGACGTTAAACGCGAAGGCACGCTGAGCATGGCACGCATCCGACCAGAAGCAGAAGAAGACGATCTCGTGACGGAGCAGTTCCGCACCTTCCTCGATGAGCTAATGATGGCTCAGGCGCGCTTCTCCGAGCTGCCCGACGCAGACCCGGATCTCGCCGCGCAGGGGTTGAGCCGTCACCTGCTGAACCTGCTGGAGATCCAGACGCTGCAATCGCGGCGTGACAGTACGCGCTTCGAAATGGAGATCGTCGCGGACGCGCGCTATCTGAAGGCCGTGCTCGCCGACGAAATCCTGCTGAATACGCCGTGGGCTGGACGGGAGCGCTGGACCGCGTATCTGCTCGAATCGACGTTGTTTCGCACCAACGTGGCGGGCGACCTCGTGTTCCGCCGCATCGAACAACTTCTGTCCGAGCGCGAAACATCGCGCCGCAGCATCGCGCGCCTTTATCTGTTCTCGCTCGCGATGGGCTTCCAGGGCCGCTTTCGCGGTGCCGATGCCGCCGAGCGCCTGCGCAGCTACCGCGAGGAACTCTACGAGTTCGTCTATCAACGCCGCGCCGATCTGGGCGGCCGCGACCGCGTGCTTTCCGAGATCGCCTATGCGAACACGCTCTCACACGTCGCGCCGCGCAAGCTGCCGACCGTGAGCCGCTGGGCCATGATTTTTATGCTGGTGGCCGTGTCGCTGCTGGCGATTTCCGAGGTGCTCTGGCTGTGGCAGTCGTGGCCCGTGCGCGAAGCCCTGCATGCCGACCCGGTGACGGGGGTGAACCGATGAAGCCGAATCATGCGATGCCAGCGCGTGCAATGACGTCGTCGAACCTGTTTTTCGTGGGGGCGCGTTCATGCTGACGAGCAACCTGTTCCTGCTTTCCATCGCGGTGCTGACGCTCGTTGCGTGCGCGGTGCTCGGCGCGGTGATTTACTTCGCGTTGCATGGCTCGCACACGAAGCCCACCGCGGAGCGCAAGATCGTGCGCCTGCGCTCGGATTCACTGCGTAGCGCCTTCCGCCAGGCCGTTGAACTGATCGAAGGCAACATCGCCACGCGCGCCGAGCGCTACAACATTCCGTGGATCATGATCCTCAACGAGGGCGACGATCCGCGTCCGCTGCCAATCGCCCAGGCGGGCGTGGCGAGCGTCCTCGGCGCCGACGCGGCGAGCCCCGCGGCCACGCAGGGCATCTCGTGGCACTTCTTCGATCGCGGCATCGTGGTGGACATCAAGGCGGCCTATCTGGGCTCGCCAGACGATGATGGCGACGGCAAGCCATGGGACGAATTTCTGAGCCTGTGCCGCAATTATCGCCAGCAGCGTCCGTTCGACTCGGTGGTGATCACGGTGCCGGCCGCCACTCTGCTGGCTGACGACACCGATGCACGCCTCGAGCTCGTACGCCATGCGAAGCTCGCGCATCGCCGCCTGTGGCTCGCGCAGAACCGCTTTGCGATGCGCTTTGCCGTGTACGTGGTCGTGACCGGCTGCGAGTCGTTACCAGGTTTCGCAACGTTCGCTCGCGCGCTGCCCGAGCCGCTGCGCGCGAGCATGCTCGGCTGGTCTTCGCCTTTCGATCTCTCGACCACCTATCAGCCAGGCTGGGTCGACACGGCGATGAACAGCATCATGCGCTCGGTCTCGGACGCGAGCGCCGAGTTGTTCGCGCTCGATTCGTCGCACCTCGACGCGCGCCAGTTCCTGCAACTGCCCTCGCGCATCGACGCGATGCGCGCTCAGCTCCAGCTCTACGTCGACGAGCTGCTGCGTGCGAGCGCGTACCACGAGCCGTTCTTCTTCCGCGGCATTTACCTGACCGGAGACGCGAGCGAATTCGCGCAGTGGAGCGTGGCGCAGGCCACCAAGCCGATGGTGGAGGGCGACGAACTGCCCGCGCTCGAAGCGCCGTCCGGCGAGTCGCACGACGCGCTGCCGGCGTATGTGGGGAGCGCGCCTCTCCATGCAGCGGAAAACGCTGATAGCACGCAGATGGGCGACGGCCGGCGCGAGCCTGGCGGCCAGTTCAACGATCTGATGCTGCAGCCGGCATTTCTGCGCGATCTGTTCGAGAAAAAGATCTTCCTCGAATACGGCCTCACGCGGCCGTCCCGTTCGCAGCACCTCACGCGTCCCGTGCTCAATCGAGCACTACGCTGGGGCGGCATCGCTCTGCTGGGAGGCTGGGCGCTCGGGCTCGTCATCGCGACCGTGCAGCTAAGTCATCGCAACGGCGAGCTGGTCGCGGCCCTTGGCGCGCTGCGGCGCGACTCGGCTGAGCGGGCGAACGCCGCACAGCAAGGCCAGGACCTGCCCGCCGACTGGTATCGCCGCAAGGCGCTCGCGCTGATCGCGATGAACCAGAACCTCAGGACGAGCAGCGGCTGGACGATCTTCATGCCGGGCTCGTGGGGCTTCGTCGATGACCTGAACGCACGCGTGAAGGATCGCTTCGAGCGCGAGTTCGGCGAGATCGCCGTTGCCGCACTGGAGCGCGAAATGTACGCGCACGTCAGCCAGCTCACGGGCGTGGGGCGGGATCCAAGTTCGGGCCAGCTCATCATCGGCGACGACTGCACGGCGCCCGATGCCGGCCGCGTCGGCGCGCCGCTCGGCCTTGCGCTCGACGATCTGCCGCAGATGCACGCCCTCCAGCTCTATGTGCACAACGTCGATCAACTCGACGCCGCGCTGCAGGCGCTGCAGCGATTGCAGCAACCGGCGGCCGACAACGCGGACTCGTTGCGGCTCGTGGTGCGCTACGCGCTCGGCGCGGACCTTCAGGGCAACGTGGCAGGCAGCGTGCCTTACTTCTACCGCGATCAGGACCGCCGCAGCGTGACCGGCAACGGTACGGCCGGCGTCAATCTCGCGGCCGTGCAGCAGGCGCTGCGCTGCACGCTCGACAAGGGCGCGCAGCAACTCGACGCCGCCTTGTTCACGGGCAATCCGCTGCTGGTCGCCGAGCGCGCCATCTCCGATCGACTGGGCGGCCTGACCGTAGCCGACTCGGGCGCAGGCGACTTCACGAAGCTCACGGACGGCTATCGCGCGGTGGTGGCAGGGATCGACACGCAGCGCGACTTGCTCGCTTCGGGCAAGGGCGGATGGATTCACCAGACGCAGTTCACCCCGGGGCCGACGTACGACCGCACGCTCGCGCACGTGGCGCAGAGCCGCCTGCTCGGCACTGACCTCGCGACGCAGATTCGCCATCGCGACGAGAGCGCTTTCCAGGCCTTTCGCAGCGAGTTTTCGCTGCGCTTTGGCAGTGCGGATAGCGGCATCGTCTGGATCGACAAGGACGCGCGCTATAACATCTCGCCGGGCCGGGCCGCATTGCGCGACGGCCTGTCGGGGCTGTTGAGTCAGCCGTTCATGGTCGCGCCGCGCAACCGTGAATTGCCCACCCTTGCCGACGGCTCGACGATCGTGTGGGACCGCGCGCAGCTCGACCAGGCGCTCCGACGTGCGCAAGCGTTTCCTCGCCGAGGGTCTTGCGAATCTGCCGGCGGCGGCGCGTCCCGGCATCGAGACCGCACTCGATCTCCAGTTCGCGCGTTTGATTCTCGACCAGACCGCAGCGGCCGCAAACGTGACCACCGCGCCGGCCGATGTCGACAGCGCGGCGTTCGAGGCGGCGCGCATGCGACTCGCGCGGATCGAGGCGCTGCTTACCGAGCTTCACGCGAACGCGCAACTGGAGGATATCGACACGCTCGCCTCGAACGACGCGATGGCGCACCTGCGCCGCGTGGACGACGCGCTCACGCAATCCGAGCTGTACGCGACGCGCCAGGAGGCGAGTGCCGACAGTTCGCACAGCGCGCGCTCGCCGATTCTCGCGGCGTTCGGCGTGGCCGACGCGGCCGCCCTCGCGCCGTATCTCGACCAGCAGTCGTCGCGCGCGCTGATGCTCGGCAAGCAGGCTTCGGTGTATCTCGCCGCGCTCAATGCGAGCGACGCCGCATCGCCGCTCGCGCAGCGCTGGCAGGCAATCAACCGCGACCTGGAGCGCTACCGCCTGAAGAACCCGAACAGCAGCCTGTTGCGTCTCGAACAATTCGCGCTCTCGGTGGCGGCCGATCCCGGGCCGGCGGGCTGCATGTCGAAGTTCACCGGCCGGCCGACCACGAACGGCGGTGATGACTACTTCGCCACGCTGCACGCACGGCTGTACGATCGCCTGCTCGCGCGTTGCAACCAGGGTTATGTGTTCGACATGCGTCGGCAGTGGGGCAATTTCGCCACGGCGTTCAACGAGAGCGTGGCAGGGCGCATGCCGTTCGACAACGGCGACATGCTGCGCGTGGCCACGCGCAATACCGGCATGCCGGGGGTGGCCGACTTCGGCGAACTGGGGCAGGTGCTCAAGCGCTACGAGCCGGTCTCGGAGACGTTCCATGCGTCGGGTGCGGGAGCGTCGTCGGCGATGACGAACTACAAGGTGCGCCAGTTCATCGAGAACTTCGATCAAGTGAAGACGCTGCTCGCGCCGCTTTATCCGTCCGACGATGGAGCGGCCACCGGTTACGACGTGAACGTCGAGTTTCGCGCGAACCGGAACGGCGAAGTCGCGGCGAACCAGATCATCGACTGGACGCTCACCATCGGCTCGCAAAGCCTGTCGATGAATGACGCCCCGCACGCGCTGCACTGGGACTTCGGCACGCCGGTCTCGCTCGTGCTGCGCTTCGCGAAGGACTCGCCGCTGGCGGCGGCAGAGGACGCGCAGCAGCGCGCCTACTCGACCGATGGGCGCACGCTCACCTGGCAGTTCTCCGATCCGTGGGCGCTCATCACGTTCATCAACCGCCAGCGCGCGGCGGACGCCAGCGGTCGCGGCGAACGCGCTTCGCAACTGTTGAAAATCGAGTTCCCGCTGGGCACGGCGAACCCCGTCGACCTTTCGTTATTGCCAAAGCAGGCCCATGGGCGCGTGTATTTGCGCATCGCGCTGATGCCCGCCGGCAAGAAAACACCGCTGCCGTGGCCGGGCAGTTTCCCGGTGCGCGCGCCGGAATGGAGCGCACTATGAAACAGGCATTTCCTATGGAAGTCGAGCCGGGCCTCAACGTGGATTTCGACGCGCTGTTGGCGCCCGTTCCCGGTAGTGAAGACGGCGCAGGCGTTTCCCTGCGCTATGACCCGGTGTACCAGCAGATCCGCGAAGCGCGACACCAGGATGACGCGAGCGTGCCAATGGGCGAATGGGAGCGCCCGCTCGTCAAGGCCGACTGGAAGCGCGTCGCGGCGCTGAGCAGCGACGCCCTCGCGATGCGCAGCAAGGACTTTCAGCTCGCGGCGTGGCTGTGCGAGGCATGGACGAATTTGCATGGTGTCGAAGGCCTGATGACTGGCACACGCTTGCTGACGGCACTCGCCGAGCGTTACTGGGCAAGTGCATGGCCGATGCTCGAAGCGGGCGATGCCGATGCACGCGTCGCGCCATTCGTCTGGCTCAATGACACGCTCGCTCTCGTGCTGACGCTGCACGTGCCGCTACTTGTCATCGACGAGCGCGAGCCGGCGCAGGTCAATCTCGACGAGTGGCAGCGTGTCGTGCTGGACGGCGGCGATGCCGGGGCGGCAAGCCTCACACGCGAACTCCTCGACAAGCACGTGAAGCGGGGGCGCAACCTTCCCGCGCTCGTATCGCTTCATCAACAACTGGAACTGGCGCGAGCGGCGTGGGGGAATTTCGGGAACCTGCTCGATGAATTTTTGCAGGACGACTCGCCCCATCTTGGCCGGGTCGATGACGTTCTGATGCGTCTGACACGCGCCGTGAGCAGCCTGTGCGGTTCTCAGGCGCTATCCGCCGCGCCGCAGACAATCGCGGCGGACGACGCCGGCAACAACCCCGCGCGTGCGTCGAGCGCGGCTTCACACCTCGCATCGATGGAAAACGCCATGAGCAATGCCACGCTGGAATTACCGTCGCCGAACGCTGCTGTCAGGTCTTCGCCCGCGAGAGTGGAGAGCCGCGCGCAGGCCTATGACCTGATCGAACTCGTGGCCAGTTACCTGGCCGAGCACGAGCCGCATAGCCCGACCCCGTATTTGCTGCGGCGTGCGGTCTCGTGGGGTGCGATGTCTTTGCCGGATCTGATGCGCGAGGTCTTGCGCACCGAAGGAGATACCTCGCGATTCTTTGCGATGCTCGGACTCGAATAATGGATTCATTTTGAATTTTCCGAACACACAACAGTACGTTCATATCAAGCTTGATCGGGGGGTGACATGGCTGAGCGGTTTAACGCAGATCCGTTTGTGCAGGCTGAAGCGGAAGTCAATAACAAAAGCTGGGATGAGCAGATTCTTCATTCAAGGCTCTTTCACAGCACCCGCAGTGCTTTTACCAGCCTCTTTTCGTCAGATAGGGGGTCTGCCGCCAGCAAGGGTATTGGGGCTGCCATTGGCATCGGAAAGTTGTTTCTGTCCCTGATCCCTGTGCCCGTTGTCGGCTCGGTCGCGGGAGCGATCATCGAGGGCGTCAGTGACTTCGCTCGCGGCAAAAGGCTCGAAAGTAACCTCGATGCTGCTAAAGCTGCCGGGGATAAGGCCAACCTGGCGAAATTTGAAATCAAGGATCTGACCGTAGAGAACCTCGACCGGTATCGATGGAAGGTCGCACATGCGTTCGAGTCGCTGAACGGCGGCATCGCGGAGTTCAATAAAAAGCAGCCTGCGGACCGGACCTGCGACGACATTTATGCGATGGCGCTTCTGATTCAACAGGTCGAACGTCGAAATCAAAGACTTCGGGACGAATTGGGGAAATTCAAAACAGCTCTGGATCACGTGGAAGAATGGATCGGAGATCTGGAAAAAAAGCAGTCCGTCGATATGCATAAATTGAAGGAAAGCCTTAAGAAAGGCACCAGCGATACCGTAAAGGAATACGGAGGGCACAAGGGTTCAAACGAGGCCGAGGCCACGAAGATATTGGCGGCGCATGCCACCTGTGAAAAATGGTGCTGCGTCAAGGAAACGGCGAAGTACGATCCCACCAGCTGGCCAAAGCTCAAAAGCAGGCTAGGCGCAGTCTCACTTGCGGCGGCGCCGGTGGCTTTTTCGGCGGTCACGGTTAAGGCTGGCGACTATCGAAACGACTCGAGTAACTCGAGTATGAAATAGGGTACCTGCGGTCATCTACCGAAATGCAACGCCGACAGTGGTCACTAGATACTTATTTTGTGACTGAATCGGCAAAAGACAGGAGGCGAAGATGACTGGCAGGTTATTGAAAGAAGCCGCAACCGCCTCGATTATCTTGGCGTCACTGAGCGGTGTGGTCCAGGCGCAGAGTCACGCATGCACAACCGCGAGCCTGAGGGGCGCATACGGCGTCAAAGTCCACGGAGAGGCGCTCGGCATCCTCACGGGGACCGCACCGAGTCAGATGCTCCACCGGTACGCCACTCCCACTGTTATCGACGGCGTTGCCCTTGCGAAATTTGATGGTGCCGGAGCCGGCACACAGATTGACTATGCCATGCTCAACGGCACAGTCAGGCCGGGCTCGCCGCCCGATTCATTCCAGGACAACGAAACGCTCACATACACCGTGAATGCGGATTGTACTGGCGACCTGCGACTCGACTTTCACAATGGGAGCACGCTTACGCAAAAAATGGTCGTTGTCGACAACGGCAATGAGATCTTTGGTGTCACGAGCGCTCAGCATATAGCTAGCGGCGCGCCCGCGCTTGATGGAACAAAATGTGACATGGGATGCGAAGTCGCCATTCAGGTAAGCACTCATTTCGTCAAGGTCAGCCAGGCGAACCAGCGCTGAAGTCGTTTTACACCTGGCCGTCACAGCTTGCCCCCCGGCATTCGCAAGTGTGAGTGACGCGTGCAGTGGTGCATGCCCGGTGCGTTGCCCACATTGAATGGTCGTCTTATGTGCAGTCGAGATGGCCCATCTCAGCCCGCTGGTTGCTGCCCTAAAAGGCCGGTCGGGGGGCGAGGGCAGCAGTGGGTTGTGCTCGCTCTGGAATTGCGCTCACCTGGCAAATCGGATTTGACGGAGGCTTGCGTAGGAAGGGGCAGTGCGTCGGAAAAAACCGGAAGAGGGGAATATTCCTGGCAGATCTCACGATTCCAGAAAGTTTGCAAATGGAGCATCGATCTCATGTTGCAGGTCTGGCAGCGCTGGGAGCCATCGCTGGACGATGCAGTCTGCGAATGGCGTCTGAATTGGATCTCGCTGAACACATCCCATGCCCATACACTCTCATTAATTTAATCACTGGTCGGTGGTTCTATCCTCAATGAGATGTTTCCGAGAAAAGCTGTTATGCGGCAGCTGGAAGTCGTTACGATTGGCACCCGTTTCTATTGTTGCGCTACAGGTCCCGCGAAGAATCTCGCGGGACCATTGCCGCCAGGGAGCGAGACTTACTTGATCGCCTGGATCTCGTCGACGATCTGCTTCATTTCGGGGGTCTTTTCGTACTTCGCCCACACCGGCTGGGTCGCCTTAACGAACGCTGCACGGTCGATCTGAGCTGCCGGGATGATCGTTGCGCCACCTGCGGTGACGGTCTTCTGCGCTTCGGCTTCACGTGCGGTCCACAACTGCTGATACACCGGCACCGAGTCGGCCGCGGCCTTCTTGATGATCTGCTGCTCCTGCGGCGACAGCGTGTCCCATACCTTCTTCGAGAACACCAGAACTTCCGGCGTCATCGTATGCTGGGTTTCCGAGTAGACCGTGGCGACTTCGAAGTGCTTGCCTTCTTCATAAGTCGGGAAGTTGTTTTCTGCGCTGTCCACGATGCCGGTTTTCAGGCCCGTGTACACCTCCGCGGTCGGCATCGGCGTCGGGATGCCACCCATCGCCTTGATTTCGTCGACAACCAGCTCGGACGGCTGGACGCGGACCTTCAGGCCCTTCATGTCCGCCGGCGACTTGATCGCCTTCTTCGCGTACATCGAGCGCGCGCCGCTCTCGTAGAACGTCAAAGCGATCATGCCCTTCGCCGTGAACGCGTCGAGGATCTTCTGGCCTTCCGGGCCGTACATGACCTTGCGGAAATGATCGATGTCACGGAACAGGAACGGCAGCGACGGGATCATGATTTCCGGCACGATCTCGGTGAATGAAGCACCGTTGGCTCGCGTCATGTCGAGTGCGCCAATGCGGACCTGGTCGATCGTGTCTTTCTCCGAGCCGAGTGCGCTGTTGCCGAACACCTTCACGGTGTCCTTGCCGTTGGTCGCCTTGCTGATTTCTTCGCCCATATGCTTCACCGCCACATTGGTGGGGAAGGTGTCGCCGTGCACCTCGGCAACGCGGAACACGCGCGCTTCAGCCGACATCGCGCTGAAGGCCAGCGCCGCAGCTGCGACGATCATCGAAACACGGGGAAAGGCAAACTTATTGTTCATCGTGCGAAACTTCTCCGGTTGGGGGTTTGTAATTTATCGGGTATTTTCCATTCGTCAACTCTGGGTAACCCGCCACGCCGCGAAGCAGAGTCTCTCCGGCCTAAGAGACAGTTTCATCAAGACTGCTGCACGCGCTGCAGAGTGTTCCAGCAGATCAGGCAACAGCCGAATTTGAGGAAAGCTTCGTGAATGTCAGCACGACGCCCAGCCGCGCCGTCGCGCGGCTGAAGCGTTGCCCAAAACGATGCTCGCATAGCCGCTAGCCGTCAAAGACACCGGTGCGGCTCCTACGATCCGGGCGTCGTCTGTGGCTCAGAGCGATGGCCGTGTGGGTGCTCGAGGCGCCGCCAGCTCACTTCTTCCCATCAATCACGGCGACCACCTCGCCGCGCGTGTATTCCTTGTTCGCCAGCGCACCGGCCGGCGTCTTCGCGAGCACCGCATCGAGTTCTTCCGGCTTCACTTCGAGCACCGGCATCCGGATATCGTGCGGCACCTTCTTGCCGGCCAGAATCTGCTGCGTCACCCAGAACGCGAACGTCGACGCGCCGGGCGGAATCGTCACCGACATCGTCTCGTAGCCGCTCTTCTTCTGATCGGCCCACCACGCGAGTTCTTCCTGACGGTTGCCGAGGATGATGATCGGCGTCGGCCGTCCCGCCGTCTTGATCGCCTGCGCGGCGCCGAAGCCGTCGCCGCCTTGGGTCACGACGCCGTCGATCTGCGGCAAGGTCGGCAGAATGCCCGCGACCTGCTTTTGCGCGACCGTCTGCGTCCAGTCGCCGTGGACCGAGCCGACGATCTTCAGCCCGGGATACTTCTTCAACTGCTCGACGACGCCCTGGTGGATCTCGTCGTCCACCGACACGCCCGCGAGTCCGCGGATCTCCAGCAGATTGCCCTTGCCGTTCAAACGCTTCGCAAGGTAATCGACCTGCATGCGGCCCATGCCCTGGAAGTCGACCGCGATTCGGTACGCGCAGGGCTCGGTCGCGATTCCGTCGAACGACACGACCGTCACGCCCGCGCCGCAAGCCTGCTTGATCACGCCATTGAGCGCGGTCGGCGAAACGGCGTCGACGACGATCGCCTTGTAGCCCTGTAGAACAAGGTTCTGGATCTGCTGGACCTGCTCGGTCGCCTGGCTTTCGGCAGTCGTGAAGCTCGGCGCGGCCGCGACGATCTTTTGCTTGACCGCGGGGTCCGCGACGTTAGCCCAGCTCTTGAGCATCTGCTGGCGCCAGCTGTTGCCCGCGTAGTTGTTCGACAGCGCGAGCTTCTGCGACGAGGTGTCGCCCGTCGCGACCTGAGCCGAGGCACCCGCCGATGCGGCGGCGATGCACAGCGCCACGGCGATTGTTGTCATCTTCATTTTTTGTCTCCGGTTGTTTTGATGGTGTAACGCTTCAACGCTCCGCGCCGCGCACCCCGACGTAAAGCGAATAAATCGACGAGGTCGCCGCGATGAACAAGCAATTGCGGTTGATCCCGCCGAACGTGAGGTTTGCGACTACCTCGGGAATGAGGATCTTACCCAGCAGCGTGCCGTCCGGCGCATAGCAGTGCACGCCGTCTTCCGCGCTGGTCCACACGTTGCCGTGCTCGTCGACGCGCATGCCGTCCGGGACGCCGCTTTTCATCCCGACCAGCACCCGTCCATTGCGCAAACGTCCGTCGCCCGCCACGTCGAACACACGGATATGACGCGGCGCGTCGTCGTCGTGCGACGCGGCTGAATCCGCGATATAGAGCCGCGATTCGTCCGGCGAGAATGCGAGACCGTTCGGCTTCACGAACTCGTCGCTGACGAGTTCCACTCGTGCGCTGTCCGCCGACACACGATAAACGTTGCACCGGCCGATCTCGCTCTCAGCGCGATACCCTTCGTAGTCGCTCAGGATTCCGTAGTCCGGGTCTGTGAACCAGATGTTGCCGCTCGAATCGACGACGACATCGTTCGGTGAATTGAGCCGCTTGCCTTCATAGTGCGACGCGAGCACGGTCACGCTGCCGTCGTGTTCGGTGCGCGTCACGCGCCGCGTGCCGTGCTCGCAGGTGACGAGCCGGCCTTCGCGGTCGCGCGTGTTGCCATTGCTGTAGTTCGACGGCGCGCGAAACACGCCGACGCCCATGCCCGGCGCCCAGCGCAGCATCCGGTTGTTCGGTATGTCGCTCCAGACGAGCAGGTCGGTCGCCGGGAAATACACCGGTCCTTCGGCCCACAGGCTCTGATCGGTGACGCGCGTCAGGAACGCGTTGGGCTGAAGCAGCCGCCTGAAACGCGGGTCATGCACTTCGTAGTCGCTGGATTTCATGTCCCCTCTCGTTTTTTGTGGAGATTCGAAAAGCAGTTCATGCGGGTTCGCGCGGCTTCACCGCACGGTCTTTCCGCCGGCCGCGACCGTCACCGCGACGATCAGCACGCCGTAGACGATCGCGCGCACGCCCGCGTCGGCGCCGAGCGCATTGAGCGCGGCGTTGGTGAGGTACAGGAACATCGACGCGCCCCACACGCCGACGATCGTCGCCTTGCCTCCGGCGACCAGCGTGCCGCCGATCACGACCACGGCGATCGAGATCAGCATGTACTCGACACCCATGTCGAGCGACGCGCCGCCCGAAGTCGCCGCGAGCAGCAGCGCGGTGAGCGCGGCGATCATCGAGCACAACACGTACGCGACGCAGCGCGTGCGGTGCACGTCGACACCGGCGAGCCACGCGGCCCGCGCGTTCTGCCCGATCGCCGAAAGCCTGCGGCCATACACCGCGCGATGCAACAGCACCGCGAGCGCCGCCGACAACGCGAGCGCAAAAAGCGCGATGTACGGCACGCCGACGAACCGGCCGGTCGCGAACGCGCCGAGCGCGGGCGGCGGCGGCGGCAGCTGCCGGCCTTGCGTGATCGCGATCGACTGGATGATGAAGCTCGACGACAGCGTCGCGATGATCGGCGGAATGCGCAGCAACCGGATCAGCAAATAATTCGCGAGGCCCACCGCGACGCCGACGCCGAGCGCGGCTGCGACGCCGAGCGCGACGCGCGCGTCCGATCCGCCCATCACGTGCATGCCGATCACGCCGGCGAGGGCGATCGTCGACGGCACCGAGAGGTCGATGTTGCCGACACCCGACGTGATCACGAGCATCTGTCCGAGACCGACCAACACCATGAACACGCCGTACGTGAGCGCCGTTTGCGCGACGTTGCTGGCGATGCCGAAGCCGAACACGGCGACGATGCCGAACCACACCAGCACCGCGCCGACGAACGACCACGCCCACGGCGCCTGAAGTTCCCTCAAGCGCGTGAAGACGCCGTCGCCGGCACCGATCGCGCTGTCCGAAGTCTGCGATTTCATTGACGCTCCCCGCGTTGAAGCAGCACGCGCAGCGACAGCACGATGATCAGAATCGCTCCTTGCATGCCGACCTGCCAGTCAGCCGAAATGTTGAGGAAGGCGAGGAACGATGCCGCAAGCGTCAGCGTTATCGCGCCGAGCACGGCACCGATCACCGACACGCGTCCGCCGATGAATTCGCCGCCGCCCAGGATCACCGCCGCAATCGACAGCAGCGTGTAGCGCAGCGCGAGATTCGCGTCGGCGGAGGTCGTGAGGCCGAGCAACGACAGCCCTGACAGCACGCCGAAGATGCCCGCGATCCCGTACAGCGTCGCCTTGCTGCGCACGAGCGACCAGCCGAAGCGACGCATCGCGCGGGGATTGCCGCCGGCGCCGCGAATCCGCACGCCGGCCGAGGTGCGCATAAGCAGCACATGGCCGATGATCGCGATCACCACCGACCACACGATCGGCGCCGCGATCAACGGCGTCTGGTAGTTCATCGCGGTGCCGAGCCAGCCGGGGCTCGTGCCGCCAGGCGAAGGCAGCAGCACGATCGCGAGGCCGCTCCACACGAACGAAAGCCCGAGCGTCACGACGATCGACGGGATCTGCCGCAGCTCGATCAGCGCGCCGACGGCCGCATACGCCAGCACGCAGCCGACCAGCGCGAGCACGCCGAGCCATGGCTCTTTCGCGAGGAGCGTCGCACCGATGCACGCGACCAGGCTCACGAACGAACCGATCGACAGGTCGAGATCGTTGACGGTGATGATCGCGAGCTGCGCGAGCGTCGCGAGCACGATCGGCACCGCGAGATTGAGCAGCAGGCTGCTGCCGAAGTAGCTCATCACCGCAGGCTGCATGATCACGATCGGCACCAGCACCGCGATCAGCGAGATCGCCGGAAGCAGTGCGCGCAGGCGCGCCTGAGTGTTTTGGACAGTGAAGCGTTCGACTGTAAAGCGCGCGGGCGTCATGCGGCCTGCTCCTCGAAGCTCGCCGCAAGCAGCGCTTCTTCCGTGCATTGGTCGGCAGAGAGCACACGCGTGACCGCGGCGGAGCGGAAGACATACGTGCGGTCGCAATGCGACAGCTCTTCGTTTTCGGTCGTGTACCAGATGAAGGTGCGGCCCTTGTGCGCTTCGTCGTGCACGAGCTGATAGATATCGCGCTTCGTGCCGACGTCGACGCCGCGCGTGGGATCGTCCATCAGGATCAACTCCGCGTCCGACGCGAGCGCGCGCGCGAACAGCACCTTCTGCTGATTGCCGCCGGACAGCGACAGAATGCCCGCGTTCATCGGCGCGCCGCGTATGCCGATCTTCGTGCGCCACGCTTCGACGAGCGCGCGCGCCGCGGTGCGATCAACCAGACCTCGCCGCGCTTTCGCGCCGCCGAGTAGCCACCGCAGATCCAGATTCTGCGCAATCGACCAGACCGGAAACACGCCGTCGCGGCCGCGGTCGCCCGCGACGAACGCGGCCTTCACGCGGGCGGCGCCGTGACGCGTCGCGGCCTCGTAGATCGCGAGCAGCGCCTCCGTCTGCCCTTGTCCGGCGAGTCCCGCAAAGCCGACGATCTCGCCGCGCGATGCCTCTATCGACGTGCGCCTATGTGCGCCGACGTTCCAGCGGAACGCGCGTTCGCCGCCGCGCGCGTTGCTCGAGCGCGCGGCCGTGGGCGTCTTGTCCGCTTCGAGCTGCTGGCCCATCGCCTGAATGATCGCCGCGCGGCTCGACGCCTCGCGCGGCAACACGCCGACGATGCCGCCGTCGCGCATCACGGCCACGCGATCCGCGACACGCTCGATCTCGCCGAGCATGTGCGTGATCAGTACGCACGTGATACCGCGTTGCGCGGCGCGTCGCACGAACGCGAGCAATTGATCGGCGGTATGCGCGTCGAGCGATGAGGTCGGCTCGTCGAGAATCACGAGCCGCACCGGTGTGTCTGTCACCGTGAAGCCGCGCGCGATCTCCACCATCTGCTGTTGCGTGAGCGTCAGGTCGGAAACCAGCTCGTTGCCCTTGAGCCCATTGCCGGGGAAGATTTCATCGAGTTTCTCGCGCATCAGCGCGGTCGCCTCGCGGCGCCAGCCGCGCCCGCGCAATTGCGGATGCACGATCGTCATGTTCTCGGCGACCGTCAGGTTCGCGCACAGCGACAACTCCTGGAACACGCAGCGCACGCCCGCATCGCGCGCGGCGTTCGCGTCGTAATGCGGCGCGGGCTGGCCGTCGACGACGATGCGCCCCTGCGTCGGCGGATAGACGCCGGCCAGCACCGCCATCAGCGTGGACTTGCCGGCGCCGTTGTGTCCCGCGATGCCGACGCATTCTCCGCGCTGGAACGCGAAGTCGATGTCGGCGAGCGCGCGTACCCGGCCGAAGACCTTGCCGATGCCTTCGAAGCGAATCAGCGCGCGCTGCTGCTCGCTGC
The DNA here is from genome assembly GCF_040948665.1 of Paraburkholderia sp. BR14320. NCBI lineage: Bacteria > Pseudomonadati > Pseudomonadota > Betaproteobacteria > Burkholderiales > Burkholderiaceae > Paraburkholderia > Paraburkholderia sp. BR14320. The sequence goes on along the minus strand of NZ_JBFPKG010000015.1, from coordinate 96,309 downwards.
TTGATGTTGCTCCCATTCACATGCCTCCATGCCTGGCGACGCGAACTGCCTGCTCGAATTGCTTGCTGGGATGTGACCGGACGCGCTTACTTCTTGTCGAGCAAGGCCACGGTCTGCGGTAACGTGTAGGTCACGTCGGCGAGCCCGCCGGGCGGCGTCGCTGCGAGCTTCGCCGGCAATTCCTGTTCGGAGATTGCGAGCAGCGGCACGTTGATCGTTACGTCCTTCGGAATGTGCTTGCCCGCGAGCACCTGCTGCGCGACCCAGAACGCGAACGACACAGCGCCCGGCGGGTTCGACAGCGAGCGCGACTGGTAACCGGTCTTCGCCTGCTCGTTCCACCACTGGAGTTCCGGGTAGGTGCTGCCGATGATCATCGGCGGCGTGGGTCGATTGGCCGCCTTGAACGCCTGCGCGATGCCGAACGACATCTCGCCTTCGGTCGCAACACCATCGACTTGCGGCAGCGTCGGAAGAATGCCCGCGACGGCCTTCTGCGCGACCGACTGCGTCCAGTCGCCGTTCACCGAGCCGACGAGCTTCAGGCCCGGATGCTTCTTCAGCCCTTCGAGCACGCCTTCATGCATCAGGTTGTCGACGGAGATGCCGGCCACGCCCCGCACTTCCAGGACGTTGCCTTTGCCGTTCAAGCGGGTCGCCAGGTAGTCGACGCCCTGTTCGGCCCAGCCCTTGAAATCAAAATTGACGCGATACGCGCACGGCTCGTCGACCACACCGTCGAACGACACGACGACGATGCCCGCCGCGCATGCCTTCTTGATCGTACCGTTGAGGGCGGTGGGCGACACGGCGTCGATCACGATCGCGTTGTAGCCTTGCAGGACCAGGTTTTGCACCTGCTGCGCCTGCTCGGTCACCTGGTTTTCAGCGGTCGTGAACGCGGGCGCGGCGGCGATCTTCTTGTCGCTCACCGCCTGTTGCGCGACCGTGTTCCAGCTCTTGAGCATCGACTGGCGCCACGCGTTGCCCGCGAAGCTGTTGGATAGCGCGATTTTCTTTTGCGACGTATCGCCGGGGGCGACCTGTGCGTGCGCCGCGCTGCCGACCATGCACGCTGCGAGCACGAGCGCGGCCCTGACATCGATTCCTCTACGGAACATTCTGTCGTCTCCTATGGTTTTTCTTCGCGACATGACGCGGCTTCACTGGCAGTGCGCCGCTATCGGTCTGTATTGATCGCTGCAGCGGTCAGGCCAATTATTCTGGTCAGGCCAATTGATCGCGGAGCCAGTATAGCGACTGGTTTTGGCGCGTGCAATGCGGTTGGTTACCGGTAACGAATTTAGGACCGAATCAGCGCGGAGACGACAAAAAGCCATCGCTTTGAAGCGGAAAAGAGAAATTGCACCATGAAAGGCAAACCGCGAACGTCGTCGACATAGCCGAATTGCTGTCGGAGTCCCGCGCTGCTGGGCTTGGAAGGACAAGACACCGGTCCATGGCCAGCCGATCCTCTCGAGCTGCGTCGAGTCGGCTGTCAACGAGGTTGTCAGCAAGCGTTTCGTGAAGCGGCAGCGGATGGCCAGGCGCATGCTTCGCGCCTGATGTCCTCGAGCCGGTCAGGTACGAAACTCGGATTTCAATGCCTGATAAAGCCGCCGATACCGTGCGAACCGGTCTCCCAGCACGCTCCGAAGCGCCGGGTCGGGTTCATATCTTTCAACGACGGCCGGCGCTTTGACCACGGCAGCAAGTGTTTCCCGTTCACATGCAAGACGAGCGAGGCGACCTGCTCCAAGTGCCGCGCCGAGTTCGCTGCCTTCATTCCGATTGAGTTCGAAGCCCAGTGCGGAAGCACAGAGTTTCCCCCAGAAGGCGCTGCGCGAGCCACCGCCCACAAACGAGGCGGCGCTCAGCGTCGTTCCCGCAGCCTGCAACGCGGCGTATCCATCCGCCATCGCGAACGCGACACCTTCCATCACGCTGTAGGCGAGATGCTGGGCACCGTGCGTTGACGTCATGCCATAGAAGATGCCCTTTGCAGTGGCATCGTTGTGCGGCGTGCGTTCTCCGTTCAAATAGGGCAGAAAAATAGGCGCTGTGGCGCTTTGTCCCGAAGGTGCGATCTCGATCAGCTCGGCAACGCTGCTCTTAAGCAAACCGGACAGCCAGTGCAGGCTCGCCGCTGCGCTGAGGATCACGCTCATCTGATGCCATTGCTGCGGCACGCAATGGCAAAACGCATGGACCGCCTGCCCCGGGTTCGGTGCATAGCCGTCGGTCGCGGCGAAAAGCACGCCTGATGTCCCCAGCGACAGAAACGCATCGCCCGGCCGGGCAACACCAATGCCAATTGCGCTCGCGGCGTTGTCACCTGCGCCGCCACAAACCGTCACGCTGCCGTCGAGGCCCCACTCGCGCTGAAGTTCTCCCCGCAGTTGGGCTGCAGGCTCGCTGCCTTCAACCAGCCGAGGCATGTTCTCTCTCGACATACCGATCGCGGAGAGCATGCGGTCCGACCAGTCCCGTTTCGCGACGTCGAGCCAGAGGGTTCCCGAGGCGTCGGACATGTCGGAGGTAAACTCGCCAGTCAGGCGCCATGCAATGTAGTCCTTCGGAAGCAGCACCTTGTGCACGGCACGAAAGACAGCGGGCTCGTACTTCGAGAGCCAAAGCAGCTTGGGCGCCGTGAAGCCCGGCATGGCCTGATTCCCGGTGATACTGCGGGAATCGGGCACGAGCGCCTCGAGCTCCACGCACTCGGCGTATGCGCGTGTGTCATTCCAGAGGATGGCCGGACGCAGAACATTGCCACTGCGATCGACTAGCGTTGCACCGTGCATCTGGCCGGAGAGGCCGATACCGCGCAGTGCCCCGAACACGCGAGGGTGCTCGGCGCGGATTGCCGCTATGGCGTCGAGCGTGGCGTTCCACCAGTCCTGAGGGCTTTGCTCCGACCAGAGGGGGTGAGGATTGTCGACACGCAGTCCAGCCCGGCTGCTGGCGATGACGTTCGAGTCGGCATCGGTGAGCACTACCTTCACCTCGGACGTACCGAGGTCGATTCCCAGATAACTCAAGGTGTATTCCCAACGGTGAGTAGGCGGCCGCGCCGCCTGGCATGGTCTCAGGCCGCAGCCTTGTGTTCGCGTGACGGAGCGTCGTTGAGTCGGTGCAACGCGCGAAACCTCGAAGGCGGAATCCCTTTTTGCGTGAGAAACTGCCGGTTGAAGTTTGATACGTTATTGAACCCAACGCGGTAGCAGATATCGGTCACACCGAGATCCGAACACATGAGCAGCTCACAGGCTTCATTCAGGCGCAGCCGATTCTGATACTGGATGAACGTGCAGCCGGTATGACGTTTGAAGAAACGCGTAAAACTGCTGACGCTCATGCCCGCCATTTCTGCGACGTCGACTTCGCGCAGGTTTCCGGCGAGATTCTGCTGGATATAAGACAGTACCTGGTTGATGGTCGACGACATATAGCGCTGCGCACTGACGTTGTACGCCGGTCCGGCGAGCAGCTTCCTGCTGCTGCAGGCGATTAACTGATCGAAGATCGACATCAGCAGCATGACGCGTCGCGCACCGTGCGCACCGGAGAGTTCCTGCATGACAGGGGCGATGGCGAGGCCGAGTGCGTCCGGAAACTGCATGCCTTGCGACGCCTGGTCAATCAGCGCCATCACAGGACTGAGTTCGGCAAACGCCGCGACCATCCTGTCGACAGCATCGCGTGAGAACTGCAGCACGAGGTCGCGGGACGGCACGCTGGCACCGCCGTCGCTGTCCGTCACCCAGTTATGCGGCAGATTCGGGCCAGTCAACACGATATTGCCGGGTTGGAAGTCCCCTATGTGGTCCCCCACAAAGAACTTCCCCGAGGAGGCACGGATCACGTGCACTTCGTATTCCGGGTGGAAGTGCCATTTCGCGACCGTATGCGGATAGTCGTGCACCCAAGCCCGAAAGGACTCGTCCTGACGGGTATGGACCAACTCGAGATCCGGATTCATTGTTCTCGCCTCCACAGCAACTCTCACTTCGCGTGACATGCGCGCGCTTGCACGCTAATGTACTCCGAGGCCGGACGCCGCGTGCAGGCGCGCGGCGGGTAGGGGCGCCGCCGCCTCATCTGCCGGCTCGAGCGAAACATTTTCTCCGGTCGCGACGTCGAAAACATGCAGATCCCGTTCGTGGAACGCGAGCTTGACGTGATCTCCGGTATGAGGCGCGGCACTCGCCGGAACCAGTGCGGTTACACGTTCACCCGAGCAGTCAACGGTAATGAGCGCTTCCGCGCCCAACACTTCAACGAGCTCCGCCGCACCGTTGAGCACGAGATCTCCGTCCGTTGTCCCGGATTCTGGAATCCGTACGAAATTAGGCCGGACTGCCAGTTTGATCGTCTGCCCGTCCTGCAAGCGCCGAAAACGGTTCGCGCGTAGCTGCCAGTGACCGGCGGCAGACGAGACAGTCACCCGCTCGCCGGTGCATTGCACGGAGCCATCGAGAAAGTTCATCGCGGGCGTGCCGATAAAACCCGCGCCAAACATCGTGCGCGGATACCGGTAAAGCTCGGTCGGCGTGCCTTCCTGCTCGATGTGACCGCCTCGCATCAGAATGACGCGGTCGGCTAGCGTCATCGCCTCGAGTTGGTCGTGCGTCACGTAGACGGTGGTCGTTTTGAGGCGCTGATGCAAGCGCTTGATGTCAGTGCGCAACTGGGCCCGCAGCTTGGCGTCGAGGTTCGACAACGGCTCGTCGAACAGGAAGACAGAGGGCGTCTTGATCATCGCCCGGGCGATGGCGGCGCGCTGCTGCTGGCCACCCGACATGGCGCGCGGCTTGCGTTCGAGCAGGGCGTCCAGATTCAGCAGGGCCGCCACTTCGCGCACGCGGCGGTCGATCTCCGCCTTGGGCGTTTTGAGGCGCCGCAGGCCGAAGGCAATGTTCTCGTACACGCTCATGTGCGGATACAGAGCATAGTTCTGAAACACCATTGCAACATTGCGCTCGCGTGCAGGCACATCGTTCACTACCCGGCCGCCAATCGACAGGCTGCCTCCGGAGATTTCCTCCAGCCCCGCGATCATGCGCAGCATCGTCGATTTGCCGCATCCCGACGGCCCCAGCAGCACGACGAACTCGCCTTCGTCGATGTGCAGGTCGAGAGGATGCAACACCGGCTGCCCGCCGTCGTACTGCTTCGTCAGTCCTTCGCAGACAATATTAGCCATGATTCAGTCCATTTCGATCTGGATCTTCACGTCCTCGGGCCGACCGGCTGCGGCTTCCTCGAACGCCTTGATGCCTTCTGAAAAGGCGAATTTGCGGGAGATGAATGGATCGACGTCGATCATTCCCGAACTGATCAGGGCCAGCGCCCGCGGGAAAATATTCGCGTAGCGGAACACGGATTCGAGCCGGATTTCCTTCGCTTGCATGGCTACCACGTCCAGCGCGACCGGGCCTGGCGGCATGCCCACCAGCACCGCGCAACCGCCCGGACACACCAGATCCAGCAGTGTTTCGAAGACCTTCGCGTTGCCCGACGCTTCGAACACGACATCGGCGCCCCAGTCTTCGGTCACCCGACGCACCACGTCGACGAGCGATTGCTCGGCGGCATTCACGGTGGTCACCGCAGGATTGCCGGCGAAATGGCGCAATTTCTCTTTCACGACGTCTGCCAGGATCACGCGCGACGCGCCGCCCGCGAGCGCCGCCAGTGCCGTCATTGCGCCGATGGTGCCCGCGCCGATCACGACCGCCACGTCGCCGGGCTTCATAGCGGCCTTCGTGGCCGCTTGCAGTCCGATCGACAGCGGCTCGACGATCGCCCCTTGAGCGAACGAAACATTGTCGGGCAGGCGGTAGGTGAACGCGGCTGGGTGAACCACGTAGGGTGTCAGGCAGCCATGCACCGGCGGAGTGGCCCAGAATCGCACAGCAGGGTCCAGGTTATAGAGTCCGCGCATGGTCGCACGCGAGTCGAACTGCGGCACGCCGGGTTCCATGCAAACCCGGTCGCCTACCTTCAGGTGGCCCACCTCGCTACCCACCTCGACGATCGTGCCCGATGCTTCATGACCGAGCACCATAGGTTGCTCGACCTTGAACGGCCCAATGCGTCCGTGCGTGAAGTAGTGCACGTCACTCCCGCACACGCCAACGGTATGAATGCGGACCTTGACGTCGCGCGGCCCGACGGCGAGCGGCAAATCGATGTCCCGCAGGCTCAGGCGTCGAGCTTCTTCCAGTACAAGTGCCTTCACGACATTCTCCTCATTTTCCTTTGAGCATTGAGTTCAGCAAGCGGATCAGCACGCCCACGAAGATGATCGGTGGCAGCGCGAGCAGGACCGTCGACGCATTGATCACGCCCCACGGCACCTCCTGTCCGAGCGACGTAAAGGCAGACGCCACGACGGGCAGGGTGGCGCTGCGCGAGGACGTCAATGCGAGGCCTATCATCAGTTCGTTCCAGACCAGCACGAAACTGAATATGATGCCGCCCAGCAGCGTGTTGCCACAGGTCGGCAACGCAATGCGCCAGAACACCGCGTAAGGTCCATAGCCGTCGAGCGTGGCGGCCTCTTCGATCTCGCGCGGCATACGATGGAATACGGGTATCGACAGCCATGTGATGGTGGACAACGTCGTCAGCAGATAGGTGACGATCATCGAGAAACGCGTGTCATACAGACCCAGGTCTACCCAGATCGCAATGAGTGGAATCGCGATTGCCACGGGCGGCAGGAAACGCAGCGACAACAGAAAGAACTGGATGTCGCGTTTTGCGGGAACGTGAAAACGCGCGATCACATAGGCCGCCGGCACGCCGAGCAGCGTGCCCAGCACGACCGCGGTGCCCACGATCACGGAACTGTTCTCCAGCGCGATCAGCACCTCCGGGCTTGAAATGACCTGCCGGTAATTGTCCAGAGTCGGCGTAAAGATGAAACGCGGCGTGGGTGTGACGATATCGAGCAGGTTTTTCAGCGAATTGAGGACCGCCCAAACGACGGGAAACACGGCGACCACGGCGAGCGCCACGCCAAACAACAGGATCGTACTGCGGGAGATCAGTCTTCCCATTTGTTCACCCGCTTCCAGATCAGCGTGAAAATCAAGGTTGTTGCGGCCATCATCAACACCGCCATGCTCGATGCGTACGACACCTTTCCCGCGAGACCGATCCCCTGGGAGTATGCATACAGGTCCAGCGTTTCGGTGGAGACGCCCGGGCCGCCTTTGGTCATCACGTAGATCAGGTCGAACGAGCGCAGCGATTCCACCATCTTGATGAACACGAGACTCATGATCGGCGCCTTGAGCATCGGCAGCGCGATGTACGCGTAGACCTGCCAGGTGCTCGCATAGTCGAGCCGTGCCGCCTCGAGCGGCTCGGGCGGCAGCGTTTCGAGCAGCTTTAGCACGACCACCGAGAAGAACAGCCCCCATTGCCAGACATCGACCAGCGCGACCGCATAGAGCGCGAGCCCCGGATCGGAGAGAAAGGCCGTGTTCGTAAAACCGAACAGCCCGACCAGCCAACTGAGGATGCCATTCAGCGGCGAGTACATGAACTTCCAGATAAACGCCGCGGAAACGCGTGGCAACAGCACGGGAATGATCAACAAAACACTGATGGCATTGCGCAACTGGCCGTGCACGTGCTCGAACAGATAAATTGCAACGACGATGCCGAGCGCGACCGCACCGAGCACCGTGACGATCTCCCAGATCACGAAACTTCAATGGAGTTGATAAAGCGCCGGTCGGCGGCAAGGCGCACGAAATTGCGAAACCACACCAGTTCGCTATCCGGGTAGCGCAGCACGCGATTCCTGAGCGCGAGGTTGATTGCCGCGACGGTCGGGACGAATCCCAGCACCGCCATCGCAACGAGAGGCGGTACAAGAAACACGAACGGAAGGCTAGTCTTTCCGCGATTGAACATTCAGATCTCCAGCATCGAACCACTCAGGAGCGTCTGCTGCCGCTCCCGTTCGCAGAGGGGATTCGCGCGCCTCGCGTTCATCCCCGTGCTGCTGCTCACTTGCGCGCATGCTCCATGGCATCCTGCGCGTACTGGGTCGAATCGTTCAGCGCACCCTGAATGTCCTTTTGGGTGCCCGTAAAGATCTCCTCGAGCGCCACGCCGAGGTTGTCGCCGATATCCGGCCATTGCGGGCTTGGCCAGAACGTGACCTTCGACACCGGCGTCGTATCCTTCAATCCGGCGAGGATCTGCGGCTTGACGTGCTTCTGGAAGTAGTCGCTTTCGATCGTGCTGGTGCGGTTGTAGTCGCTGAACACGTTCTCGCGCAAACGCGCCTGCTCCTGTTCCTTGCTCGTCGCCCACGCGATGAACTTGCCTGCGGCCTGCCGGCTGCATTCGTCCTTCGCGCCAACCGCGGAAATGGCCAGGCCATGCCCGTAAGCAGCGGAGGGCAGCGGTGCCGGCGGCCGGACGTAGCCGACCTTGTCAGCGACACTCGACTTGGTGGGGTCTTCCATCCAGTCGGCGAACGGAGTTGACTCGATCATGAACGCCACCTTGCCGGAGCGGAATGCCTCGAGTGCGTTGCTCCAGTCGTAGGTGGTCGAGCCGGGCGGTGCGTACTTGAAGAGGTCCGTGTAAAGCTGCGTGGCCTTGACGGCGGACGGCGAATTGAACGCGGGTTGCTGCTCCTTGTCGGTCCATGTTCCGCCTTCAGCCAGCATGAACGGCGCCCAGCGCCAGACGTTCATGCCAGAGCCGCGCTGGCCTCGCGCAACCCAGCCGTAGAGGTTCGGCGGCGCGTTCAGCTTCTTGATGTCGGCAACCAGTTCGTCGAGCGTGCGCGGCACGGGCATGTGTGCCTTGTCGAGGATATCCCGGCGATAAAAGAGGAAATCGGAACCGCCAATCAGGGGCGCGAAATACGCGACGCCCTTGTAGCTCGCTACGGCGCGGCGTCCGGGGAGGAAATCGTTGTAATCGGCATCCTTGGGGTAGTACTTCAGCAGGGGCACGATCCAGCCCGCTGTCGCGAACTCGGAGACGTTTGCTTCATCCACGTAATAGACCTGGTAGGACCCAGCGCCGGTCGATGCGTCGAGCCGCGATTTCGCGCGGCGGTCGTTCTCTCCGAAATAGCTGATTTCGATCTTCGTGCCGGTCTTCTTCTGGTAGTCCGGCAAGGACTTTTCCATCACGGTCAGGCCGAGACTCTTCTGCGCAAGCACTTTGAGGACTGGGACGTCGCACGTTTGCGCGACCGACACGATCGGCACGCTCGCGCTCAGCAGCGCACACAGTGTGCAATAGGGGAACCTTTTCACCGCTGTCTCCTTGTAGGTTTTCGTTCGAATCCGCGTTATCGGGCGGCGAGTTTTGCCTGCCGGCAGATAGCGAGCACAAGTTAGCACCTGGCCGGAGTGCCATCCACACCAAAACGGGGCAGTTTGTCTGTACTTTTTGCTCAGTTTTTATGTGCAGCGCAAAATTTTGTGTCGGTCCGTTCAGCGGAAAACCCGCTTGTATGCGTCCTGAACTGCCGAGAGGCCGATCTGACGCGTCTGCTGCAAATCGCGCCAGCGAATCGGTTAGCGTCTTGAACTGAACGAATAGAAGAGTCGGCGATGAGTAAGTCGAAGAGCCTGGAGGAACTTTTCGCCGACCGTCACGGCGCTCGTTGGAACGGCCGGTGTGGCCTTGCCCGGCCGCGGTCAATTGTGGGCCAGCGCGAACTCGCCGCGCGCATGATCTTCCAGATCACAGTGCCTGCCAGGTCTCTCTGCTTAAGCATTGGTGATGTTTTGTGCAATTGTCGACCGCCGCGAACACCTTATGCCGGATCGCGGCGGACCTCAATCACCATTCAGCAGGGATTGGCACCCGCTTCACCGCAGTCGATGTGGCGGCGATTTCTCCCTGCGTGCGGTGTCGGCAGGTAGGGGAAGATCGTGTAGATGCCGTTCGCGGTCAAGTTGCTGCCTTCGGCACCGATGTTGAAGTTCACGCCATCACCCAGCAACAGATTGCCCGTCGGCGCGCCTGTCAGGCGGCCCGCAACGACCCTCAGTGCGATATCGGTCACGTCGTCATTCGGGCGCCGCCCATTGGGCCAGCCGGCGTTGTCCCCAGCAAGAACTGAGAGGCGACGCTGCTGCGCAGGTGGTGTCGGAGAAACACCCAGATTGAGCCGCAGAAGTTCCGAGCAATCGCGTGCGCCGCACGTCCCAGTCTGCGGTTGGGACGGATACTTGAGAAGCACGTTGACCAAATCGGTCCGGTTAGTCGTGGGAATCGTCAAGCCGAACCGCAGGTTGAGTGCAGTCGCCAGCCTTGAGTTGAGATAGAAACCCAGGAAGTGCGCTTCGTCGTCCGGATCGGTCGCGTTCCATTTGTCTTTCGTGTCGGTCCCAATGATCAATTCGTTGACGAGTGGATTGCCCATGCGGGACACCTGCACCCAACGTCCGGCTCTGTCGTCATCGCGGTCCATTCCGCGGCCTTCCCGACGCAATGTGGACACGTACGCGCCGATTACGGCATTGGGTTTGGACGTCACCGTGCTGATTGGCACTTCGATCGCAATGGAGCTGATGTTGAAGCCGGAGAACGTGTCATTGCCAAAAGGATTCACGTGATCGTTGGCATCCTCCGCCGGTGTCAACACGGGTGGCGTGCGGCGCAGATTGACAGTGTCGAACACTGCCCCCAGGTCGATGTAGAACGTCTCGCCGCGCTGGCCGGCAAAGACCTTGCCGCCGTTCGCCAGCAAGTAGATACCCTGTGCGGCCAGGGCTTCGTAATTGGGCATCGTTAGCGGTCCCACGTTGGACGGGACCGCGAACATCGTCTGGGTACCCAGATTGGTGCGCTCGCCGTGACGCACTTGCGTCACCGTGTAGCTCTGGCGCAGGATCAGACCGTCCGAGCCCGGGCCGTCGAGCGCAGTGATCGGCGGTAGCGCGGCATATGACAGCGGCAGCTGTTGGTTCGCCAGATCCCCGCGCAATTCGGTCTTGAAGCGGATTTCATAGACGAGGTCGTCGGCCCTGCCGTTGCCATTGGTGTCGACGTTGATGCGATAAATCACGTCATCGCCGAAATTGAAATAGTTCGGCCCGGCGTCAGGGTCCTGCATGGGAATCACGTTCAAAATGAAAACGACGTTGTTAGGGTTCGTCCAACTCCGGAACATGTAAAAGTCGGTGTTGTCGGCGGTCGGGTCGTTCGCAATCAGGGGGGCCTCGCGGTGACTGGCAGCGAGTGTTCCACTGCTCCAAAGCGCCGCGGCGCAAAGCGCGACGGCTGCCATGATGCGGGCAACAGATCTCATGGTGTTCTCCTTCAAGGTTATAACGTGGCGGCCAACGAGCCAAATATGGCAACGTTAAGTGCGCGCTCGACTAGCCAGATCATGGCGATGGTCGCGGTCACCGCTGAGCCGCCGGCAAGTACCACGCGCCGGTATGTCCAGGTTGCCCGCAACGAGAACGCCAGTGGCAGATAAGCGAATACGATGGCGAGTTGTCCTGCTTCGACGCCAAGATTGAATCCCGCGAGCGACAACGCAAGCGAACCTGCCGGCAAGCCGAGGTCGTGCAACGCGCCTGCAAAACCCAATCCGTGCAGCAGGCCGAAACCGAACGCCGCCATCCAGCGTCCGTTCGTCACGTGCGGAAACAGGTTATTTAGCGCCGCCAGCACTACCGACAAGGCGATGCCCGATTCAACGAGCCGCGAAGGCAGCACGACGATCGATAGCGCCGCCAGCGTGAGTGTGATCGAGTGCGCCACCGTAAATGCGGTCACAACCTTGGTGACATCGACGAGTGCCTGGCGAAACGATGCGCCCGGCTGCCATGCACGCCCCTCACGAATCAGCACCGCAGGCAGCAGCAGCGAGAGCAGGAACAGGATGTGGTCGTATCCGGTCCAGATGTGCCATACGCCTTCGTTCAGATATATCGCGAACTGCGTCAACGGCCCGCCGGTATCGGTACCGACAATGCGGTGCGGCGCGTCAGCGCTAAATATGACGCTTCGGCTCTGGCCATTCTCGACGAAGTTGAGAAGTCCCCGATGCTGGGGATCAAGGCCTTCGAACAGCCGGTAATCAATAGAAAGTGTTGGGCTCGCCCGCGGACATTGTCCTGTGAACGTCAGCACTGCGTAGGTGCCATCAGTGTGCGAGTCGATCAGTTGCCCAGCCGGTTCGAGCGCACAAAGTTTGCCAGCAGAGGACACCTTGAGGTGTGCAAGCGCATATGCCGCGATATCGCGCTTTCGCGCACGTACTTCTCCCCACGTGATGTCCCCGTCGCCGTTCTCATCGAGCCCAAGCGCGTTGTCGAGATCGCGTAGCGCGATATCCCACTGACCGCGCAGCGCTTGCCCGCTGCGCTCAAGCGTGAGGTAGGCGTCGCTTGCCTTATGCGCAAACGCGGGCGCTATCAGCAATGCGAGCATTAAGGCGAGGAGGACCCGTTTCATTGCCGTACCTGCAGCAGCGTGGCGATCGCCACATCTTCGAGATGCATTGCGGCGACCCAATCGGATGCGTTCTTTAGGGCATCAGCATCGCCGGCCGCGCGCGCGGCTTCGATCAGAATCCGCAGGTCGGACGGCTCGCGTTGGACCAACCAGTTTTCGCGCGCGAGAATGAGTGCCGCTTTGGCGTCATGTTCCACTGTGAGACGAAAGCGCGCCTCCTCCCTGCGATGCACGCTATCCCCGCGGCGACGCGCAGCGTCAAAGCGCGCCGAAAGATCCTCACGGTGCGCAGCGAATGACTCGCGCAATTCCGGCAGCTGTTGCTCGGCCAGCACTAAACGAAGCAGCAGCATGTCGTTTTTTGCAGCATCACGCAAAAGTGGCAACAACTCTCGCGGACGACCGCGATCTAGCAGAAAATCGGCGTATGCCCCCTGCAGATAAGCGTCATGCGGGTCGAGCGCAAGTGCGTCGCGGAAATGTCGCTCGGCTGCATCGAAGTCGCCGCGGCGAGCGGCAATTTCCGCGGCGAGCGTCAACGCCCACTCGCGCAGATCGAGACTGCCGGCACCTTGCGCAAGCACCTGCACGAGCGCGCCGTAGGCGCTCGCTGCGTTGCCGGTCAGGCTCGCCGGTGTCGCATCGCACCCCATGACGACGATGGGTGCAACGAGTCCCCTCAGTTGCTCGCAATCGTGCCGCGCGTCCGCGTAGCGCCCGCGCACGCTGAGCACTGTGGCGCGCGTCAGTCGCGCCTGCGCGAGCGCTGGATGCGCGGCCAGCAACCTATCCAGATCGGCAAGCGAGCCTTCGAAATCATGCTGGCTTTGCTTGAGCGTCGCGCGCAGCAATAACGCGGTCGGCGGCACATCCTCCGCGTCCCACCACGGCGCCAGCGCGGCCTGCGCCTGGCCGAAGAAGCGCGGATCGCCCAGCCTGCGCCCCGCTTCGAGAGCGCGACGCACGACGGACACTGCGAGGTTGAGATCGCGCGGGTTCATCATCAGCGTCGCGCGCATGCGCTTCAGTTGCGCAAGCGCCGGATCGTTTTTCTCTGGAAGGTGTTCGAGCACCACGCCGTCGCTTTCGGGTACATACGGTTTCGCCCAACTCTCGCCTGAGAGCAGGACAAGCGCGGCTACCAACGGTACGAATCGCCAACCCGACATCGACCTTCCCCTTCTGCATTGGGATATACGCGAAAGGTCCCGATCCGGATGCAGTCTGCGGTCACTGTTTCTTCCAGCGTCTTGCTTTTGGCTGCGCAATTTGGGCGTCCGCCACGTCAGCGTGGTTCAGCATGACGGGTTAGCCAGAAGTAAAGCCGGTTTCGCTTGACGTCGATGTTGGTCGCACCGGGTCAATCACAGCCTGCTACGCCGCCTGCGCGGGAGAGTGAAGAGCGAAATAATTAATGTCGATCGCGTGAGGATGTCTGCGCTATACAGCCGCTCTACCTTCAATTAGATTCGTCTGTAACGCTCTGCACATAGCGCACGCGCGAATGAGCCTTTTCGGGGTTCGAGTTGCATTTTTGGCTTTCCGGTTCGATTTGTAGGCGACTTCTCAATCACATTCAACGCTTAAGATCTGTCATGAACCGTCAATACAACGATGTCCTAAGCCACAGCGTGGGGGCAGCGCCGTCAAATTGGCGGCGTTACCTTGCTACGTCTCAATCAGCCGTTGTGAACAAGGAGCTTAATAACGCGCTTCATGCTGGAGGCAAGTACGTACAGACTCATCTCTGTGTTAACTCGCACCGTCGCCATCATATTTGCAGCGACGACCGGAGTTCGCGGCACTCCGACCGACGATGCCCTGTCGGTGCTCGGCGACCCGCGTACGGCGGGGGGCCTTAGCTCTTAGCCCAACGAGAAAAAAGGACGTTCACAGACCGCAGGCCCGATCGATGTCCCGCCTGATTTGTGCCATCGGCGGTAGTCAACCTTCCGGGTCGAATGTTCCGAGCGGGTCGGTGCGGAAGTTCGCTTGATGGCTTCAACTATTGAATCACCTGGATAAACTGACCCTGCCGGACAGATTTTCGTTCCGGAATAACCCAGCTTGCTGCATCGTTTAATCGTGAGGCAACACGTCATCGGCCGCGCGTTTTTTCGTGGCGGTTTGAATTGGTGAAGCACGCCGATGTGCCGGGCGACGCCGACGACTTCGCGCGTCGAAACGTCGGCGATACATGCAAGAGTCCATCATGGACAAGATACTTGGCTTTGGGGCGTTACTCGTCTACGTCAGCTTTTCTGCCCCCGCGTTCGCGCAAGCATATGACGGCTTACCCATACAGGCCAACAGCACCAATTGCCGCGCGGTCGCCGGTCAGGCGAACATCGACGGTTCGATGCAACAGATCATCGGGCGCGCGTGCCTGCAAAGTGACGGGACATGGCAGTTCGAGCAGAGTCCCGATGGCGGGGTGTTGTGGTATTCGGTTGCCGCCTACCCATATCCTGACCCGTGGTGGTGGGGGCCGCCGATTTTCATCGGCGCGGGTGTGAGCTTCATCTTCGTCGATCGTTTCCATCACTTCCACCACTTCCGTCATTTCCATCAACTGGATCACAACCACTTCGGCAACCCGGTGGGCGCGGGCTTTCACCGCGGACCTTTCCCGAGCGGCGGCATTCGTGGCTTCGGCGGCGTTCGAGCGTCCAGTGGCATGCGCGGCTTCGGCGGCATGCGACGGCGCTAGCCGACCCGCACGGCAATTCTGTAGGGTAGTTTCTTGCCCAGACCCTCTGCCTCAATATTGATCACCAAAACTTCGTGCCGGCGTTCCCGGCCAAGTGCCCCAGCATCGTTGCTGTTGTAGTGGCGTCAGCGGGGGGCCTCCCATTAGGGCGCCGGGTTCCATGTCGTTCGGACAGTCGCCTCCGAGTGCGACGAGTGACCGTTTGCAGATTCTGAGCCGCTGTCCGAATGTCCGACCGGCGGTACGAGCGAATGACCCTACCTGACCGACACTGCCTGACGCGATCGGCTCAGACCCGCAACAGACCCGAGAGCAGACCCTCATGTTTCGGTTTTCGGTTCGGCGATTTCACCTGCGAGCAATGACTACATTGTTCGAAGTAGCGTGCCTGCGGCCTGTATTACACGCGTGCGTATCGAGGGCACACCCGACGCAGCCACGCTGCGTGTTGTGTTGCGTACGTTGGGCGCCGCGGCGGAGACTGATGCGTGATCGGTCTTCCTGTCGGCACGCGTGTGTGGCTTGCTGCGGGCGTGAAGGCATGCGGGCATGATTCAACAGTCTCGCCACCAAGGTGCAGACGGTGCTTGAACCGGATCCGTTCTGCGGGCAGGTCTTCGTGTTTCGTGGCAAACGCGGCGATCTATTGAAAGTGCTGTGGTGGAGCGGCGATGGCATGTGCCTGCTGATGAAGCGACTCGAGAAGGGGTGCTTCGTATGGTCTCAAGCCGATGGCGGCGTCATTAGCCTGAGCCCGGCGCAACTATCAATGCTGCTGGAAGGCATCGACTGGCGGCAACCGACGAGAACGGCTCGACCGACCTCAGCGTTGTAAACGCCGTTGCCGGCGCGTAAACTGCCCGCATGACGCGCGCGAACCCACTTCCCGCCGATGTCGAAACGCTGAAGGCCATGCTGCTCAGCCAGGAGAGGGCGCTGCGTGAGCGTGACGCGCAAGTACTCACACCGCAGGAAACGGTCGATTCACAACGCCGCGCACAGCCGCGGAACAGGCACCGCGCAAGCCACTGCCTGAACATCTGTCACGCGAGATCCGGACGCACTTGCCTGAATCCGCCGACATGTAGGTAAGGCACTCTTCAAACCATCGGGGGGGCAGTCAGGTCAAGATAACTTTGCCGTCTTTAACGGTGCCGGTTTTCGTCTTCACTCCGTCGGAAACCATGCCGGTGAGGGTCCCGTCAGGCTTGCTGCTCCCGTCCACGCTGAGTTCAATCTGTTCCGTAAGCGTTGGGCCGCCCGTGGCGTAGGCTGTCACGAGGCTCCAGCCAGTGGGAGATGCCACGCGATCCCAGACGCTGAGCACACCGTAGCTGCCTTGGACTTCGAGTTCCAGAGCGTCGAAAAAGCTGGATAGCTGGGGAAATGCGATAGGGTTCAACGATCGCAGCGCTAGCGTAGAGCCGTGGTGCAGCGTTTCCAGGGCAATCTGGAGAGATTTGCGCGCTTGCGCCGAGCTGAATGGACAACCATCCATCACCTGTTTGAAGGTTGCGCGTCGCTCGAATGCCTCCAGCAGCCAGCGGGCCTCTTCTTCGGATCGGGGCGTTGCCGTTTTCGGGAGATTGAAGCCCAAGCCAAGCAGGGGACCGGGGCCTTTCACTGTCAAGGCAACACGCCGAACGCCGTGGAATGCTGTCGAAGTACCCTTTTTCCGCTGCGCACGTGTCCAAACTCCCCAGGCCTTCAGTTTGGTCTTGCTGGAGGTCATCGCCAGGTGCTGGGCCATGGGCGAAATGAAGTGGCCTGCGGATGCCCCCTTCGGGGGAGCTGCCGTATCAGGCAGGGGCGTGAAGGTGGGTTGAACCGGTGCCACTACGCGACGACCATCGGCACCGAGTCCGTAGTGTCCGATCACCAGACCAGCGGGGTCTGCGATCATGACTCGACCCCAGGTACGAATCTCGGGATTGCAGCCATAGGGATCAAAGGCTTGATCTGGTGTTTTTCCCGCAACCGCGCGCACCATCTGCGCCTGCCAGCCCGTCTGCCAGCCGTGCCGTGCATAGGCATGCTGCCCGCCTCCTGCCGCCACTTTGGACAATTCATCCTTGAGGTCAGCCTCATGCTGCTTCACGGCTGCGGCGACGTTACCAATGTGCGCCTCCAGGTGCTTGAACTGCAATCCCCAGTCTTTTGTCTTGACAGTGACCATGCTTCCCTCGGATTGAAATGGTGCTCAATATCGCAGAGCCTGTGCCCCTTGGCAACGGGGGGCGAGCTGGTTTAAGGAACTCCGGCACTTTGCACTCGGGACTCGGAAGCGCATATCGCAAGCAAGAGATTGCGGCCTCACCGGCCTTCGGTTCCTTCCACCCTCACCAGGACTAGAAAGCGCTCAACTTTGCATCCGCGGCTGTGTTTGCCTTGAGATGTTGGATCTGGGCGGAGCCTTGCATCGCGTGGGGTTGGGTGCGAACAAGGTTGGAGTTCAGTGACGCCATGTTTGCGAGCGTACGAATCGCACGTCCAGCGATTGAGCGTTTGGTCTGCTGCTTCCGGAGTCGGCCAGCAGCGGGCAGTCGTGAATTGCTTCAGAATACTAGCCGATGAAGCAACCCCACGTTGTGTACAGCCACTTTTCACTGAGGCTGCCAATGGTTGATTGGTCTGCTATCGCGATAGTCTTTTCTGTGTATGCGGCGGGTGTCGTCATACCCGGGCCGAACTTCGTCGCAGTCACTCACAAGGCGGTCGCCGGCAGACGCTCCGATGCGCTCGCGCTTGTCGCCGGAATCGTGACGGTGAATCTGTTCTGGGCGACTTGCGCCATCCTTGGCATCGGAATGGTGTTCGCTATTTTCCCGTGGCTCGCCGTCGGCGTTAGGCTTGCTGGCGCGGCCTATCTGATCTGGTTCGGGCTGCGGCTCGTTGTGTCGGCACGGGCAACCCCATCAGGAGCGCGCCACCCAACGAAGGCGCCTCTGTTTCGTGCCGCGTTCCTGCAAGGTATCGCGACAAATATCGCGAACCCGAAGTCCATCGCCTTTTATGCGGCGGTGTTTTCCTCAGCGGTGCCCACCCACGTTTCCATGCCGACGTTCTTCGCGATGCTTGCTACTGTCGGTGCATCAGCGACATGCTGGTACGGAGCAGTCGCGCTCGTTCTATCGCACACGGTGATTGCGACGGCGTATCGTCGCGCGAAGGCATGGATCGACCTCACATGTGGAGGGCTCATGATTGCGCTGGGGATCCGGCAGGCATTTCGATAACAAAGCGCCCGGCGGAGCCTGGCTGAACGGCCGCTTTGCGTGTGGGCGGCACCAGGAGATGGCAAAAGTCCGCACTGGACGGCGCAAAACGTTGAGATATCGGCATGCATTCGCGACGCCGATTGCTATTCTTCAGACACGGCGACTCATGCGTTTCCGGTCGGCTCTGCGGGTCGTCGGCAGCCATTCCGCACGCAGCGGAAAGGGGGCTGTATGTCACATTCGAAACTACCTTGGCCCCCGCGACGCGCGCTGTGTCGACAGCACTCGCGCGGACACATCTGGCTTGCCGTCGGCATTGCGCTGACTGGACTGTCCCTGACACCTGTTGCGTTCGGCGCGGGTCGCCTTCCGCAAGGCGGCACATATACCGCCGGTACGGGCACGATAGCTAGCCAGGGCAACGGTCTTTTGATCACGCAGCCGGGTTCGACGCGCGGCGTGATCGACTGGAACAGTTTCTCGATCGGCAGGCACAACAGCGTGACGTTCGACAACGGCACGGGCGCAACCCTGAACCGCGTGACGGGTGGCTCGCCCTCGGCCATTCTCGGCATGCTCAGTGCAACAGGCAGCCTGTATCTGATCAATCCGCAAGGCATCGTCGTGGGTCCGTCGGGTGTGATCAGCACGGGTGGCCGCTTCGTCGCGTCCACCCTCGATGTCTGCAACAGTGCATTCATGAGCGCCAGCAGCACGCTCACACTTGCGGGCGACTCCGATGCAGGCGTGATCAACCTTGGGAGGATCAGTTCGAGCGGCGGCGATGTGTTCCTGATTGCGCGACACGCAGTCATCAACGCCGGCACCGTGGCAGCGCCCAACGGCACGGCGGAGCTGGCAACAGGGGGCCAGTTGCTGTTGCAGGACTCCGCGGGCAGCCGGCAGGTGTTCGTTCAGACGGGCAGTCAGGGCACGGTCGTCAACAACGGGCGGATAACCGCCGCGCAGGTCAGCCTGCAGGCCGCCGACGGCAACGTCTATGCGCTCGCAGGCAGCGGCACGCGCATCCGCGCGACGGGCACGGCCAGCCGCGATGGCCATGTGTGGCTGGTGGCCGACAGCGGCCGCGTGGACCAACTCGGCAGGATCGCCGCAAGCAACGCGGACGGCAGCGGCGGAACGGTCGATACACAGGCGGCACAACTGACGTTCGGCAAGCACACAGTGGTCGATGCAGGCCAATGGAATGTCTCGATCCCCGCCTTCACGATCGATGATGCCGCCGCGCACGCGTTGCGCCGCAGCCTGAACGACGGCACCTCGGTCAATATCACCACGACGGGCGCCAACGGCGCGACGGGCGACCTGGGCGTCGCGTCGAGCCTGCGCTGGTCAGGTCCGGCTTCGCTCGCGCTCGCGGCGTACCGCCACGTCTCGGTGACGTCGGGTACGACCATCGCGAACAACGGTACGGGCAACCTGACCTTACGGGCCGACGCGTCAGGCATCGACAACGGCGGCAGCATGACCAGCGATGGGACCATCGACTGGTCGAAAAGTACCGGCATCGTCAGCGCGCTCTATGACATGAACGGGAGTTACAGCCCCGGCACGATCGTGGCGAACAGCGCATGGACAGCAGCTCCGTATAGCGGTCTCATCACCCAGGTGACCGGCTACAAACTGGTCAATTCGGTTGGCGATTTACAGAACATCGCGCTCGATCTCGGGGGCGCATATGCGCTCGGCAAAGACCTCGACGCCAGTGCGACCGATACGTCTTTCGCTTTCTCTTCGCTCGGCAATGCGACCACGCCGTTTTCCGGCCAGTTCGACGGGATGGGCCACGTGATCGACAGGTTCATGCAGCTCGATCAGAGCTCCACCGAGCAGCCGGCGATGGGACTGTTCGGCGCGATCGGGCCGACCGGTGTCGTGCGGAATGTCGGGATGACCAACGCCACGGTCGCGACCAATATCTATTTCCCGGGCGGGATCCCGCTTGGCATTTTGGCCGGCGAGAATCAGGGCTTGATTACCTACGCCTATACTACCGGCCGCCGCGGCTCCGGCGCGTTCGAAGGTGCGTTGCTCGGCGGCCTGGTGGGACGCAACGACGGCCTGATCGTGCGCTCGTGGAGCAGCGCGTTCGTCGGTTCTGCCGGCCTCCTCGGCGGCCTCGTCGGCGGCAACGGCGGTACGATCGTGCAATCTTATGCGACAGGGCCGGTGAGCGGCGGCAATCATGGCTCCGGTGGCGGTCTGGTCGGCGCTAACGACGGAACGATTTCGCAGTCGTATGCAACGGGGCAAGTGTACGGCCCATTCAGCGCTGGGGGACTGGCTCTTTCAAATAACGGCCTCATCGAGCAGTCGTTTGCGTCGGGCGCAGTCTTAGGACCAAGCTTCCAGGGCCCGGATTATGGCACTTATGGCGGCATCGTCGCCGTCCAGGGCTCACCGGCTGGAGTGCCGCTCGCGTCCAACGTCTACTGGGACAAACAGACCACGACCCGCAGCGTCAGCGCGGGCACCGGTCCGCAACTGCCGGCATCCAACGGTCTCACTACCGCGCAGATGAGCGATCCGGCCAGCTTCGTCGGCTGGGACTTTGGACCGACCGGCGCGTGGGTCATTCCGGCCGGCACGAGTCACCCGGTCCTACGCTGGCAGGTGAGCCATTAACCCATTGACTGCTAGCTGCTAGTTACCGCCCGCCCAGTGGCGGGACAGCCAGCGATTGCCTCCATTCACCTGGTCTGTTTTTCGCCCAGCACCCCGGCATCTCGTTAAAGGAGGGCAAAAACCCGGAAGGAAGCCGGGAACGGCCACCTTGAGACATTCGACACGGTAGGCAGTATTGCCGGCAATCGGTATCTATTGTCGATTTCTTGACTCCCCGCTCGTCGTGCGTATGGGCGGTCGCGTCGCTATGCGTTGCCGACCGGCACCTATAGTCCGTATGGGAAAAAGGAGTTTGCGAATGACTTACGTCGATGGATTTGTTGTCCCCGTGCCTACAGCCAACCGCGAAGTTTACAGACAGTTCGCCGAAAGAGCGGCGGCCGTCTTCAAGGAGCACGGCGCGTTGAAGGTGGTCGAATGCTGGGGAGATGACGTGCCGGAGGGCAAGGTGACGTCGTTTCCAATGGCGATCAAGCGCAAGGATGATGAGACGGTGGTGTTCTCCTGGGTCGTCTGGCCGTCGCATCAGTCGCGAGACGAAGGAATGAAAGCGGTAATGGCCGATCCGCGGCTGCAACCAGATAAAGACCCGATGCCTTTTGATGGCCAGCGGCTAATCTATGGCGGTTTCGAAGTGATTGTCGACGCGTGATGGCCGAAAAAACATGGCATTGCACATCCGCGATGCAACGCGCGACTCGTCACCTCGAATGAACAAAACTAATGAATAAATGAAATAATGCCATTTTTCTTCATGGAACGATGCCCCTATCATGGCTGCCAGTCCTTACATCGTTCCTTGCATTTTTTCATCGGAAGGCAGCCTCCATGGTCACGACACATAATCTCGGCTTCCCGCGCATCGGCGCAAAACGCGAACTGAAGTTCGGCCTCGAACGCTACTGGAAGGGCGAGTCGTCGCGCGACGAACTGAAGGCACTAGGCGCCCAACTGCGCGCGCGTCACTGGAACGACCAGAAAGAACTCGATCTCGCACCGGTCGGCGATTTCGCGTTCTACGACCAGGTGCTGGACATGAGCTTCACGCTCGGCAATCTGCCGGCACGCGTGCAGGGCTTTCATGGCGACAAGCTCGACAACTACTTCCGCGTCGCGCGCGGCCGTTCGGCGCAGGGTGCCGAAGAGCACGCCGCCTGCTGCGGCGGCGTCGCGGCCGGCGAAATGACGAAGTGGTTCGATACCAACTACCACTACATCGTCCCCGAATTCACCGCCGATACGACGTTCAACCTCGACACGTCCGGCTTCCTCGAACAGCTGCGTGAAGCGCGTGAGCAGGGCGTCAAGGCGAAGCCGGTGATCATTGGCCCGATCACCTATCTATGGCTGGGCAAGGCGAAGGACGACTCCGACAAACTCGCGCTGTTGGCTCGCATCATGCCCGTCTATCGCGCGTTGCTCGACTATTTCAAGGTGATGGATGTCGAGTGGGTGCAGATCGACGAGCCGGTGCTCGTCACCGAACTCGATCCGGCATGGCGCGACGCGTTCGTGACCGCGTATCAAGGCTTCGAGGAACGGGGCGTCAAGCTGCTGCTCGCTACCTATTTCGGCCAGCTGAAAGAGAACCTCGAACTCGCGTGCGGCTTGCCCGTCGACGGTTTGCACATCGACGCAATCAACGCACGCGACGAAGTCGCGCTCGCCGCGCGCAAGCTGCCCCCGGACAGTGTGCTGTCGGTCGGCGCGATCAATGGCCGCAACATCTGGAAGACCGACCTGAACGCCGCGCTCGATTGGCTCACGCCGCTCGCGCGCCAACTCGGCGATCGCTTGTGGCTCGCGCCGTCGTGCTCGCTGCTGCACGTGCCGGTCGATCTCGCGAGCGAAGAGAAGCTCGATGCGGAAATCCGCTCCTGGCTCGCGTTCGCGCTGCAAAAACTCGACGAGCTGAAGGTGCTCGCCACCGCGCTGAACGGCGGCCGCGACATGGTCGCCAATGAGCTCGCCGCCAATGCGGCCGCGATTGCCGCGCGTCGCGAGTCGCCGCGCGTGAACAAGCCGGCGGTGAAGGCCGCGCTCGCGCGCATCGATGCGAATCTCGGCAATCGCCAGCATGCCTATGCCGAGCGCGCGGCGAAGCAGGCCGCGCTGCTCGAACTACCCGCATACCCGACCACGACGATCGGCTCGTTTCCGCAAACGGCGCAAATCCGCCACGCTCGCAGCCAATTCAGGAGCGGCGCGCTCGATCGGGAAGGCTATCGGAACGCGATGCGGCGGGAAATCGAGCGCAGCGTGCGCGAACAGGAAGCGCTGGGCCTCGATGTGCTCGTGCATGGCGAAGCCGAACGCAACGACATGGTCGAATACTTCGGCGAGCAACTCGACGGCTACGCGTTCAGCCAGTTCGGCTGGGTGCAGTCGTATGGTTCGCGCTGCGTGAAGCCGCCTATCCTGTTCGGCGACATCAGCCGGCCGCGGGCGATGACGGTCGAATGGATCAGCTACGCGCAGTCGCTGACGAACAAGCCGATGAAGGGCATGCTGACCGGCCCGGTGACGATTCTCAACTGGTCGTTCGTGCGCGACGACCAGCCGCGTTCGGTGTCGTGCTACCAGCTCGCACTGGCGATCCGCGAAGAAGTGCTCGACCTGGAAAAGGCCGGCGTACGCGTCGTGCAGATCGACGAAGCCGCGCTGCGCGAGGGCCTGCCGCTGCGTCGCGCGCAATGGGGTGAGTATCTGCGCTGGGCGGTCGAGTCGTTCCGGATCACCGCGAACGGCGTGCGTGACGAAACGCAGATCCACACGCATATGTGCTATTCGGAGTTCAACGACATTATCGCGTCGATCGCCGGTATGGATGCGGACGTCATCACGATCGAGACCTCGCGCTCGGACATGGAGCTGCTCGCCGCGTTCGACGACTTCAACTACCCGAACGAGATCGGCCCTGGCGTCTATGACATTCACTCGCCGAACATCCCCACGCAGCAGCACATCGTGCAATTGATGCAAAAGGCGGCCGAGCGCATTCCAGCACAGCGTCTATGGGTGAACCCGGACTGTGGCCTGAAGACACGCCAGTGGGCTGAAGTGATTCCCGCGCTGACGAACATGGTTGCCGCCGCGAAGACGCTGCGCAGCCAGGTTCAGTAAAGGGCGAGCGAGCCGTCGCTTTCTTCGCGGCGGCTCGTCTCCGGACCGCCTCTTTGCGCCGGGCATTGAGCAAGGCGCTACATTCCTTTCCGCCAGCCGGATTCCGCGGCCACTACATGCCGCGCGTCCATTGCTCACACACAATCACAGTTCAATCGCGCCAATACCCACGCCAACCGTATTGGACGCTCAACGCGATTGATACACTTCCAAAATTCCTTCTCCGGGTCGCTTGCGTCGACAGCAGAAGCCTCATTGCGAGGCACCTGCATGCCCGCGCCGAACGGTCTCACGCGGCGGCGCAGCGACCGGGAACGCTGATTGCGAGTTAGTCACGATGGCCGTGGTTAGCCACGGTCACCCGCAATCTCACACAGGAGAACCTCATGACCTCGGACAAGAATTCCAATCGACAGCCGTCGAACCCGGCGCAACCCGGCCGAGACAGCGGACAGCAGCAACAGAACCAGACTCCTCCGACGCATCAGGGCGGCCAGCGGCAACCTTGAGCGCGATGAGTGACGGCGTGTGCAAGCGTCGTCGCTCGCACTAACGGAATTCCAAGTGAAACAGCGCCGCGAATGGCGGATCGTGACTACGAAGGCGACGTGGAAAAACTACACATCTATCTGTTCGGCGCGCACGATGCGCTTCGCCATGAGCAGGCGCTGATCCGGCTCGACAAGGCGGGCTATATGGTCACGCTCGCGCGGCTCGTGGTCGAGGATTTGCCGACCTACACACAGGGACGCGAACGCCCCGAACTGCAGAGTCTGATCCGGCGCATCGCGCCGCGCGACACGCTCGTCGTGCTCGAGCTGGCTGCGCTCGGCTGCAATGCGCGCGACATTCTCGCCACCGTGATGCAGTGCCGGAAGGCCGGCGCGGCGCTGCGTTGCGTCGAAGTCGGCCATACCGATCTGGCCGGACGTCCCGAGCCGTCCGCGGTGAAGGCGCTGCGCGCGCTGGTACGGCTCGATGCCGCGTGCCGCAGCCTGCGCAGCCGCGATAGTCTCGCGGCCGTTCGCGCTAGCGGCAAACACACAGGCAGGCCGCCGTCGCTGTCCGAACAACAGCGCCAACGCGTGCTGCAATCCCTCGGCAGAGGACAGTCGGTCAGCGAAGTCGCGCGACGCTTCGGCACTTCGCGCCAGACCGTGATGCGCATTCGCGCGGACACGCCCGCGATGTAGAAAATACCTGCCGATCTGTTTCGTACCGTTCTTACCGCATCGCCGTTCGGGCATTCCGCACGGCGCGTTTCGCACGGCCGATTGTGTGGAAAGCGCCAGATAGCCCTGACGTGCGCGCACATGCCCCTGTCCGTAACAGACCGGTTACGGACAGGGGCATGTGCTTTGCTTTGAAAGTTCACACGTCTAACCTCAACCTACATACCATTATCAAACGTTGAGATCCGGACCCGAGGCGCGGCGCGATGCCGTATGAAAGCCATGAACGTGAAACGTCTGACTGTTTATGCAAGCCCGGGATCACTGCGAGTCGTCGCAGTCTGGAAGAGCCTGATCGAACATCATGCGCAAGTGTGCGGCTGGTCCGCGCACGTGAGCACCGCGGGCGGACGCGAGTCGCTGAGCGTCGATCTGGTCGATTGCCCGGCCGATCGCCTCGCGATCATCTCGGCCGCGTTGAGCGCGGGACCGATGACGGTGCTGACGAGCGACGCCGAGTCGACCATCCGTTCCTCATGAACCCAATGCCATAGCCCGCACGCCCTTCGCGGCATGGCTTTTGAGCGGCCTCCGTGGCACTGCTCCCCGAGCGACCTTCGCGGTCGCTTCTTTTTGTTGCGCGTCACGAGATTCGTTCGCCCACCTGCTGCGGCGGGGTCGGCCGACTCGCCTCGATGCGCGCGCGGAAATAATGCGCGGTGCGCAGCAGCCCTTCATCGAGCGACATGCCCGGCTGCCAGCCGAGCAGTTTGGTGGCCAGCGAGATGTCCGGCTGCCGATGCCACGGATCGTCGGCCGGCAGCGGCTGCGTTTCGAGCGGCGAAGCGGAGCCGGTCACCGCGACGATGCGTTGCGCGATCTCGCGCATCGACACTTCGTGCGGGTTGCCGAGGTTGACCGGGCCGCCCGGATCGTCGGTGCTATTCATCAGCAGGATGAAGGCATCGATCATGTCGTCGACGTAGCAGAACGAACGCGTCTGCGTACCGTCGCCATAGACGGTCAGCGGTTCGCCTCGCAGCGCCTGCATCATGAAGTTCGACACCACGCGGCCGTCGGACGGGTGCATGCGCGGGCCGTAGGTGTTGAAGATGCGCGCGATGCGGATCGACAGACCATGCTGGCGGCGATAGTCCATGAACAGCGTTTCCGCGCAGCGCTTGCCTTCGTCGTAGCACGAGCGCGGGCCGATCGGATTCACGTGGCCCCAGTAGTTTTCCTTCTGCGGATGCACGAGCGCGTCGCCATACACTTCGCTGGTCGAGGCCTGGAAAATCCGCGCCTTCACGCGCTTGGCAAGCCCGAGCATATTGATCGCGCCGTGCACGCTAGTCTTCGTGGTCTGCACCGGATCGTACTGGTAGTGAATCGGCGAGGCGGGGCACGCGAGGTTATAGATTTCGTCGACTTCCACATACAGCGGGAACGTTACGTCGTGACGCATCAGCTCGAAGTTCGCACAATCGAGCAGATGCGCGATGTTGTCCTTCGTGCCGGTGTAGAAGTTGTCGACGCACAGCACGTCGTGCCCTTGCGCGACGAGCCGTTCGCACAGATGCGAGCCGAGAAAGCCGGCGCCGCCGGTAACCAGAATGCGCTTGCGGGTGAGTTCTTTCATGGTGCGTGATCCTGTGGTTGGAGCGCATTGGCGTTGAAAAGCGGCGTGGCGTCACGCGGTGACGTGCAGCAGCGCGTCGTGCCAGTCCTGCGCGAAACGGTCGATATGGAAACGCTCCAGCGCGGTGCGCCGTGCGCCCTCGCCGAGCCGCCGCGCTTCGCCAGGATCGCGCAGCAACCCGAGCATCGCGTCGACGAGCGCGTCGACGTCGGTATGCACGAAGCCGTTTTCGCCGTTGCGGATCACGGTGGCGAGCTCGGTGGTCGCGAGACCGACGATCGGCATGCCGATCGTCATCGCCTCGACGATCGCGAGGCCGAGACTGGTCCAGCGGATCGGATTGAAAAAGAAGCGGTAGCGCGCGCTGAACGCGGCCAGATCGAGATTGCCGATTTCGCCGATGCCGTCGAGCCGCTGCGCGTCCATGCCGACGAGATCGAGCGGCACGCGCGTGCGCGTTTCGCTGAAGACGTCCGCGCCGAGCCGCCGGCCGCGCTGCGCGAGATGATTGACGACCACGATGCCGCGCTGCAGCTCGCCGCTGTAACGCACGCCGTCGGGCACCACGACGCCGTGTTCGATCACGCGCGTCGGCGTGACGCCGCTATCCCACATCAGCCGGTTGAAGTGCGTGACGTGAACGAGCAGCGTGCCGGGATCGTCCACCCAATGCCATTGCGCGAACGCGTTTTCCTGCGGCGGATCGTGCTCGACGTAGACGCGCGGCAGGACCCGCTGCGCGGCGCTCAGCACGTGCTCGCGGTCGTATTCCCAGTGCGTGCGATGCTGGTACAGCACCACGTCGAACTCGTGATTGGCGACGTCGTCGATCGCGATCTCGTGCACGTTGTCGCCCCACGGCAAGACGCCGACCTTGCCGGCGTAACCGGGCGGATGACCCGGTTTCGTCACCAGATAGAAATCGTGCGGCGTCTGGCTCAAGTAGTACATGTAGTTGCCGTGCACGTGCCAGGTCAGCACGCGCAGTCGGCGGCAATTACGCAGCATGGTGCAGTTCCTCGTAAAACAATGAAACGGGTCCCTCATGCAGACTGCCGGGCGCGCCCGGCTGCGCGCCGGGCGCGCGCGCAAGCTGCTCGCGGGCGGTCTCGACCACCTCATCGACGCCGATGTTCAGCGCGCATGGATGGCCGTACGGGCACTCGCGGAACATGCATGGCCGGCACGCCGGATAGTCGGCCAGCACGCGATGCCGCGCATGATCGAGCGGCGCCCACCGGCGCGTGTCGCTGCCGCACGCGATCACGACCGACGCAGTCGCCATCGCCGCGGCGATGTGCGAGATGCCGGTGTCGTTACAGACCACGAGCCGCGCATGCGCCGTCAGTGCCGCGAGCCCGCCGAGCGACGTCGCACCGGCCAGATGCAGCGCGGGCGCGCTCATCGCGCCGAGCACCGCGCAGGTCAGCGGCGCTTCGGCGGCCGTGCCGGTGATCGCGATCTGCCAGCCGTCGGCGGCGAGGTGGTCGGCGACGGCCGCGAAGCGCTCGGCGGGCCAGCGCCGCGACGGCAATTGCGAGCCGGGGTGGATCAGCACGAGCCGCTCGTCTTCGATGCCGTGATACGCGCGCAGCGCGGCAAACTCATCGAGGTCGGGCGCGGTGAGCGGGAACGCCAGGCGCCGGTCGTGTACCGGCGCGCCGAGTGCGCTCATCAGCGCGAGATAGCGCTCCGGCTCCGGCTGCGCATCCGGCCAATCGATGAAGCAGCCTTCGCGCGTGGCCTCATCGGGCTGCACGAAGCCGGCATCGGCACGCGCGCCGAGTCGATGCAGCAGGTCGTTGGCGACGCCGCCGCTGCCGTGCAATTGGATCGCCAGATCGAAATGCCGGTCGCGCATTCGCGCGAAGAACGCGGGCAAGCCATCGTCCGTTTCGGGCTGCTCGGGAAAACCGACGGCGCCCGGAAACACGATCAGCTCGTCGACGAGCGCCGCATAGCGCTCGACGAACGCGCGCGCCCACGGCAGTCCGATCAGTGCGA
Source organism: Paraburkholderia sp. BR14320 (assembly GCF_040948665.1). Taxonomy (NCBI): domain Bacteria; kingdom Pseudomonadati; phylum Pseudomonadota; class Betaproteobacteria; order Burkholderiales; family Burkholderiaceae; genus Paraburkholderia; species Paraburkholderia sp. BR14320. Next base: position 67,335 of record NZ_JBFPKG010000015.1, on the reverse strand, counting down.
TCTGCGCATCGGGGGCGGCGGCGCGCAGCGCGCGCAGCGCGGGCACCGCGCACAGCATGTCGCCGAGCTGCAGCGCGCGAAACACGACGATACGGCGCGGCGCGAGCGCCGCCAGCAGCGAGGGTGCGGTCATGGAAAGAACACCTTGAAACGGATGGCGCCATAGAGTCGCCAGTAGATCGACAGGAACGGAATCAGAATGGACGTCCAGATCATTTCGGCGACATGGCGCCAGCCGTGATCGCGCCCGCGCAGCCGACGCGCGCAGAAATAGCCGGTCAACCAGCACCACGCGATCACACCCGCGCCCGCGAGAATCGGCAGATCCGCGAACCCAGCGCCGATCGCAAGCAACGCGGCGGCGAGAATCGCGTAATACAGCAGCGGCGGCCGCGAGCCGATGCGCGTTCGGAACAGTTCGGGATGCTTGCGGTAAAGCAGCGCATCGAATTGGCTCTTTTTCTGCTGCGCGATGCTGACGCCCCAACGCGCGGGCCGCACCGGATGCACGACCACCGCGTCGCGGGCGCGCACGATCTGGCCGCCGGCGGTAAGCAGCGTGAATTGAAGATCCGAATCCTCGCGCCATGCCGACGTGAACCGTTCGTCGAAGCCGCCCGTCGCGACGAGCGCCGCGCGCGTGACGCACACGTTCGCGGTCGCGAACTCGGCGCGCGCGAGGCCGCTCGCGGCCGCTTCGTACGCGGTCGGCAGCTCGGGTAGCTCGGGCAGCGGCACGACGATCCTGCCGGCGGCCGCCGTGGCGCCGGACGCGAGCGCCGCGACGCCGGCCGTCAGCCAGTGCGGATCGGGCAGCGTGTCGTCGTCGGTGAAGGCGATCAGCGACGCGCGCGCATACTGCCAGCCCGCGTTGCGCGCGCCGGCCGGACCCTGGGTGCGCGTGACCGGCAGGTAGTGCACCTCCAATCCACGCGGCGCCTGTTCGCGCGCGAACCGTTCGACGCAGGCGCGCGTGGCGTCGTCGGGACCGTCGTCGCAGACCACGATCTCGTAGCGATGCGGCGCGAACTGCTGCGCGCACAGCGCGTCGAGGCAGTTCGCGAGCATCTGTGGACGGCGATAGGTGGGCACCACCACCGACACGTCGGGGCACGACGGCGTGCGCAGCGTGCGGCCGGTTTCCTCGGCATCCTCACTGCTGTAGCGCGCGGCCACGCCGCCATGCAGTGGCGCCGGACACATGACCGACGCGTTCATACGCGGCCCCCCGCCTTATCGACGAGGAACGGGCCGATCACGAGCGCGTCGAGCGGCGAAGTCCAGAACGACTCGACCGCGTCGCGCGGCGAATTCACCATCGGCTCGCCGCGCGTGTTGAACGACGTATTGACGAGGATCGGCACGCCCGTGCGCTGCTTGAACGCGGCCAGCAGGTCGTAGTACAGCGGGTGCTGCGCGCGGTTGATGGTCTGCACGCGCGCGGTGCCGTCTACATGCCGCACCGCGGGAATACGCTCGGCCTTGTCGGCGCGCACGTCGAAGATGAACAGCATGAACGGCGCGGTTTGACCGTTCACGAACCAGTCGTTTGCTTCCTCTTCGATCACGACCGGCGCGACCGGGCGGAAGTCTTCGCGATCCTTGATCTCGTTGAGCTTCGCCTGCATGTGCGGATCGATCGGCGACGCGAGGATCGAGCGCGCCCCGAGCGCGCGCGGCCCGAATTCGGTGCGGCCCTGATACCAGCCGATCACCTTGCCTTGCGCGAGCAGATCGGCGGTCTCGCCGGCGATATCGTCGAGGCGGCGGTACGGCACTTTCGACCAGCGCAGGAACTGCTCGATTTCCGCTTCGCTGAATTCCGGCCCGAGATACGCGTGATCCATTTTCCAGCGACGCTCGCGCTCGCCGCGCGCGGCACGCTCGCGATAGTCGGTCCACAGCGCCGCGCCGAGCGCGGTGCCGGCGTCGCCGGCCGCCGGCTGCACCCACACTTCGCTGAACGGCCCGGCATCGCGCACCTTCGAGTTCATCACGCAGTTCAATGCGACGCCGCCCGCCATCGAGAGCCGGCTCAAACCGGTCTGCCGATGCAGCCAGTGCGCGAGTTCCAGCACGGTCTCCTCGAGCACGCGCTGCAACGAATTGGCGATATCGAAGTGGCGTTGCTCAAGAGGACCGCCACGTTCGCGCGCGGGACCGAAGCGCTCGGTCAGACGCGGCGCATCGACGGTATAGCTGCCGTCCTGGCGGTACTTGACGATCTCTCGAAACACGTCGACATAGGCCGGCTTGCCGTACGACGCGAGCGCCATCACCTTGTACTCGTCCGACGAGTGGAGGAAGCCGAGCCAGTCGGTCACCGCTTCGTACAGCAAGCCGAGCGAGTGCGGCAACTCGACCTGTTTCAGACGCGTGTACTCACCGCCGACGAATTGCCCCATGCTGGTCGTCACGCCTTCGCCGCGGCCGTCCATCGTCAGCACGGCGGTGTCGTCGAACGGCGCCGCGAGAAACGCGCTCGCTTCGTGCGCGAGATGGTGCTCGACGAAGTGCCACGCAAAGCCGTGCTCGCGATCCACACCCTGGAAGCGCTTGCGCAGATGATGCGGCGCGCCGTCGAGCAACTGCCCCTTCGCGTTCGCGATATAGCTGAGAAAGAGCGGATCCCACGACGACGCGGACGGATTGTCCGGACGCGTGCCGGCCGGATCGAACGGCAGCTCGATCGTCGCGCCCGGCTTGTTCGGCATGCCGCCGAACAGCGCGGGGTCGTACGAGTAAGCGACGTGGTCGATGTCGGCGAGCGTGATGCCGGCGGCTTTCAGGCAGTAGTCGATCGCGTCGAACGGCAGCTGCCAGGTCGAGAACGGCACCGGACGTTTCGCGTGCTTGACGTGCGTGAAACGTTCGTCTTCGGCGGCGGCGAGCACCACGCCGTCACGCAGCAGCGCGGCCGCGCTGTCGTGATAGACCGCATTGATTCCGAGTGTGTACATGGCGTTAGCAGTGGGAGTGAGTTCAGGGAATGGTTGGCTGATCCGTCAGCGACGGCGTGCTCGTGTCATCGGCGCGGCCGGTGCGCCCGGCTGCGCCTCGACGCGGCGCGTTCGCATGCGCGTGCCGCAATTCGAGTGCCGCGTGCACGACTTCTTCGATCGGCACACCGAGCAGGCAAGCGTGATGCCCGTGCGGACACACGCTGCGATAGCACCAGCGGCATTCGACGTCGCGGTACAGCACGCGTTGCGGCGTTTGCCACGGCGTGTGCTGCGGGTTGGTCAGCGCGTAAAGATCGACGACCGGCGTGCCGAGCGCGGACGCGACATGCACGGGGCCGCTGTTGTTGGAGACGAGCACGCTTGCGCGTTCGAGCAGCGCGGCGAGCTCGGCGAGCGTCAGTGCTCCGCTCAGGTCGTGTAGCTGCGGGCACACGCCTGGAGCAGCGGCGCGCATCACGGCCTCGACGAGCGCTCGCTCGCTCGCGCCGCCGGTCAACAGCACGGGGGCGCCGGTTTCGCGCGCGAGCCGTGTGGCGACTTCACCGAAGCGCTCGGGCGGATAGCGGCGCGATGCGGCGGTCGCCCCTGGATGCAGCACGATGCACTCGTCGTCACGGGAGATGCCGAGGGTCGTCAGTTTCGCGTCGAGCGACCGGCGCGCGGCGGGCGGCACGCGAAAACGCATCGCGGTGTCGTTCGACTGCGCGCCGACGTGACGCACCAGATCGAGCTGGCGTTGCACCTCGTGCCGCGTGCGCTGCTGCGGCTCCGGTTCGTGCAGCCAGTCGGTCAACAGCGAGTACGGATTCTCGCGGCAATGCGCGAGGCGGCGCGGAATCCCCGCGAGATAGCACAGCATCGCGGCCGGCAACGGGCTCTGGCTATACACGGTGAAAATCACCGCCGCGTCGAAGCAGCCGCGCTTCAGCCGCTGCTGCATCCGATGATCGTCGAGCAGATCGCGCGTCACGTTCGACGCGGGCGCGACCCACGGCGCGTCGTATTCGATCACGTCGTCCACGTCGTCGAGAAACGGCGCGAGCGCGACGCCGCTGCGCGACGCGAGTAGCGTGAGATGGCGATCTTGGGCGGACTCGCGCAGCGCGTGCAGCGCGGGCGTCGTCATCAGCACGTCGCCGAGATTGTCGAGGCGCACGCACAGAATCCGTTTGACCTCGTCGCCCCAGCACACCGGCTGCGACGTATCGGGCACGCGCGCATGAGCGAGCGTGGGCGGCGCAAGTGGCAGAGGTGCGTTCACCGCGGCGCCTCCTTGCGGCGTGCCGCGCTGCCCGGCGGCAAGCCGCTCAACACGACGCGTTGCGCGGCCTCGTGCAGATCGGCCGCGCGCGCATTCGGTGTGCGCTGCGGGCCGGCCCGCCATTCGGTCTCGTGGCCGTTGTCGAGCAGGATCGTGCGACAGCCGGCGCGATTGCCTGCTTCGACGTCGTCGAGAATGTCGCCGACGAACCAGCTTTGGGCGAGATCGAGTTCATGCTCTTTGGCCGCGCGCAGCAGCATGCCGGGCGCGGGCTTGCGGCAGTCGCAGACGATCGCGTAACGCTCGACGCTGCCCTCGGGATGATGCGGACACCAGTACGCGCCGGCGAGCGTGGCGCCGCACTCGGCGAACATCTGCCGCAGCCGGTGTTCAACCGCGAACAGCGCTTTGTCTTCGAACTTGCCGAGCGCGATGCCGGACTGATTGCTGATCATGAACAACGCATAAGGGTAGGCGGCGAGCAGCGCGAGCGCCTCGCGCGCGCCGGGCGCGAAACGCATCAGCGCGGGATCGGCGTTGTAGGGCACGTCTTCGAGCAGCGTGCCGTCCTTGTCGATGAATACAGCGGGTACCGTCATGATGGTTGGTGGTATTTGCGAGCGTGGGCCGAAAGTCGGAAAAAGGCGCGCCGTAGCCGCTGGACCGGCCGCGGCGCGTTCCAAATGCGCACGCCGTGCGCGTTCGCGCGGCGTGCGCCGTCGTCAACGGAACGACGCTCCGGCTGCTGCTCGCAGCGGTAGCTGCGCCGGCTCGGAGCCGACGTCGAGCGATGTTTTGCTCGGCGCGAGCCTTGCCGCGCGTGCATAGATTTGCGCGAGCGCTTCGCTGACGCCGCGCCAGGTAAAGCCGGTCCGCGCCCGTTCGAGGCCCGCTTCGCCCATCCGGCGCGCGAGCGCGGGGTCGCGCCGCAAGTGGTCGAGACGCGCCGCGAGCGCGTGCGGATCGCGCGGCGGCACCAGAAAGCCGGTCACGCCATCGACCACCGAATAGCGGATGCCGCCGACATCTGCGCCGATCACCGGCGTCGCGCAGGCCATCGCCTCGACCGGCGTGATGCCGAACGGCTCGTACCACGGCGTCGTCACGAACACGTCGGCGGCGCTATAGAAGTAGCGCAGCCGCGCGCGACCACGCCGGCCGACGAAGCACGTCTCGTCCGCGACACCGCATTCGCGTGCGATCTCGCGCAGGCGCGCGATCTCCGGTGTCGCGATTTCGTTGGGCGCGTCCGAATTGCCTCCGACCACGTACAGCCGCGCTGCCGCGTTGAAGGTGTGCTTCAGCACGCCCACGCCGCGTACCACGTTGTCGATGCCTTTGCGCTGCACGAGCCGGCCTAGCTGCAGCACGATGAAGTCGTGCGGGCTCCAGCCGAGCGCATGGCGGGCGGCTTCGCGCTCGACGGGCCGGAACTCCTCATCGTCGAAACCGCACGGCACGATCTGGATGCGCGCGGGATCGGCGCGATAGTGTTCGAGCAGATCGGCCTGGTCCTGCGGACATTCGGCGACGACGACGTCCGAGCGTGCGACCAGTTCGTCTTCGATCGCGAAGCGCTCGTCGGGGAAGCCGTCATTCGCGCCTTGATGGATGCGCCGCACGCGGCCGAGCGCATGAAAGGTCGTGATCAGCGGCACGCCGAGCGCAGCCTTGACCTTCAGCGCGGCGAGACCGGACATGAAGAAGTTCGCGTGCATCACGTCGTACGGCTGAGGTTCACGCCGAAAGAACCCGATCAGAAACGCGGCGAACTCGTCCATGAACGGCAGTAATTGTTCCTTCGGCAATTGTCGCGGCGGTCCGGCAGGCACATGAATCACGCGTACGCCGTCCATGTCGACGCGCTCGGGCACGAGTGCGCGATCGCGACGCGTGAACACGTCGACCTGATGGCCCATTTCCACCAGCTGACGCGCGACGTTCGCGACGTAGATATTCTGGCCGCCGCTATCGACGCCACCGGCGACAGCAAGTGGCGACGCATGTTCACTGATCAGGGCGATCTTCATTTGCACTCCTTCCTGAGATGCGCGTTCTTCGATATTGAGGAATCGTTTCACCGGCCCCGAGCATTCGCTGTGCCATTCGGATCCTGCGGTGCCGGGAAACGACGGTAGACGTTGGTGCGGACGGACGAAGCGCTGTGGCGTGCCCTTTTTCGTGCAGACAGGGAAGCGCTGTGGCGTTCCCTTTTTCTACATACGATCATGTAACTTCGCACCGCTGATGGCGCGGCGGTACTAGGATGGGCGGAGGATTGCGCGCAATGAACAGGTAAGAGTTGCGCGGCGAGAGTTGCCGTACACCGGTCATTTTTCGCTCGCCGCCGGGCGCATGACTTGCTGGACGCCCCATTTGTGCGACGTTTTTATCCGAGCGCGCCCCCCGACCAGGATCCCATGCCGAATTCCGTCCCGCCGCCTCGCTCCGAACTGACGCGCCGAATCGTCGGCGATCTCGCGCATGCGGTATGGCGTTATCGCTGGCAGACCAGCGGGGCGCTCGCGCTGATGATCACGGCCCGGCTCGCGACCGTGCTGATGCCGCTCACGCTGAAGCACATCGTCGATGAGCTCGGCCATCCGCTCGCGCATGCGGCGTTTCCGGTGTTCCTCGTGCTCGCCTATGCGCTGCTGCGCTTTCTCGGCGACGCGTTGAACGAGGCGCGCGACGTCGTGTTCAGCATCGTCGTGCAGCGCACGGTCGCGGCGCTGACCGAGCGGACCTTCGCGCATCTGCATCGGTTGAGCGCGCGCTTTCATGCGCGGCGCGAGACGGGCGCGATCGTGCGCGACGTGCAGAAAGGCGCCGACGGTATCGGATTTTTGCTCGGCACCGCGCTGTTTACGATCGTGCCGACCTTCTTCGAGATCGCGGTGATCGTCGCGATCATGGTGCACGCCTACGCGCGCGAATTCATGCTCGTGATCGTCGCGACCTTCGTGCTGTATGCGGGTTATACGTTCGTGTTCACGCGGCGACGCGTCGCGTTCCAGCGCGCGGTCAATCTGCTCGAAGCGCAATCGGACGGCCGGCTCGTCGATAGTCTGCTGAACTACGACACGGTCAAGTACTTCGCGACCGAAGACAGCGAAACTCGGCGGCTCGGCGACGTGCTGGAAAAGTGGGTCCACGCGCGGATCGCGAACCAGAACGCGTTGACCGCGTTGCACGTGGGACAGAGCGCGGTGATCGCGCTCGGGGTGGCGGGGGTCATGCTGCTCGCCGCGCAGCACGTGGTGGCCGGCAGCATGAGCGTCGGCGATCTGATTCTGGTCAACGCCTACCTGATTCAGGTCTGCATGCCGTTGAACACGCTCGGCTTCGTGTTTCGTGAGACCAACGACGCGCTCGTCAACGTCGAGCGCATGTTCGTGATTCTGGCCGCGCGCGGCCGCGTCGGCGAGGATATCGATGCCCGCGACGCGCAGCCGCTGAAGGTCGGCGCGGGGCTGATCGAGTTCGAGCACGTCGATTTTGGTTACGACACCGCGCGTCAGGTGCTGCGCGATGTCGACTTCCATGCGTATCCGGGCAAGACGCTCGCGGTGGTCGGCGGCAGCGGCTCGGGCAAATCGACGCTCGTGAAGCTGTTGTTCCGGCTCTATCGGCCCGAGCGCGGCATGATCCGCATCGACGGGCAAGACATCAGCCAGGTCACGCAGCGCAGTCTGCGCGAGGCGATCGGCATCGTGCCGCAGGACACCGTGCTGTTTAATGAAACGATCGCCTACAACATTGCGTATGGACGTCCGTCGGCGACACGTGCGGACGTGGTTCGCGCCGCGCGTGCCGCGCAGCTCGACGAATTCATCGAGCGCTTGCCCGATCACTACGACACGCGCGTTGGCGAGCGCGGCGTGCGGCTGTCGGGCGGCGAGCGGCAGCGTATCGCGATTGCGCGCGCGATCCTGAAGGACCCGCGCATCATCGTGTTCGACGAAGCGACCTCGGCGCTCGACACGCGCTCCGAGCGCGCGATCCAGACCGAGCTGACGCGTCTCGCGCAAGGCCGTACGTCGATCGTGATCGCGCATCGGCTCTCTACTGTCGTCGACGCGGACTGGATTCTGGTGATGGAGCATGGCCAGGTGGTAGAGCAGGGCACGCATCGGGAGCTGCTCGCGCGCGAGGCTGTGTACGCGAAGATGTGGTCGCTGCAATGGCAGCAGGGCGAACTCGAACACGCGCAGCGCCGGCTGACTGCTCGGTCGGTCAGCGTCAGCGCATTGACGGCGGGTGTGATCGATGCGTTGCACGACGAGATCGCCGCGCAGCGCGTGGTCGTCTACGCAGAGCCGACCGACAACGAACTGCGCGTGACCGGCGATCCGAGCGTGCTGCAGCCGCTGATCGCCGAGTTGTGCCGCAACGAGATCGCGCAGGCGCAGCCGGGACAGCGCATCGCATTGCGCGCGGAGCGTCACGGCAATCACGTATGGTTTAGCGTGCTTGGCATGGGCGACAAACCGGCCGAGCTATCGCAGGCGACGGCGCGGCATTTGGAAAGCGCGCTGGCGGCTGCGGGCGGCAGCTTCACGCTGACCCCGCTGAATGGGCGGCTCGCGTATGTGGCGATGCTGCCGCTGCGGCCGGTCGCGGATGCGCAGCCGCCATTGGCTTCGGAGTCCACCGGCGCGGATTCGGCCGAGCCAGCTTCGCTCGACGGCCTCTTCGTGCTCGCGATCGACGATCAGGAAGAAGCGCGTGACGCGCTCGAAGCGGTGCTGAGCACGAGCGGCGCACGTGTGCGGCTGTTCGCATCCGGCCGCGAAGCGCTGGATTGGCTGCGCGCGACGGACCCGACGCAATGGCCGCAGGTGCTGCTCTGCGATCTGGTGCTGGCCGGCGAAGATGGCTACGACGTGCTGCGCCGCTTGCGCGAACTGGAAGGCGAGCGGCCGTCCTTGCCGGGCAGGCCACTGCCACTGCCCGCGATTGCGTTGACCGGCTACACGGACGCACTCGACGAACAGCACGCGCGCGGCGTGGGCTTCGACGCACATTTGAACAAGCCCGTGCCGCCTGAAGAACTGATCGCCGCGATCCGTCGGCTCGCGCCTGTGCCGTCGAGCGCTGACTCGACGTTGCCAGGATAAGGATAGCGCGTGATTCAGGTCTCAGGTCGGCGCGTCGGGCTTCCTACCACGGACGTCGTTGCGGACGCGTCGAGATTGCGCTCGGCCGCGCGCACGCGGTCGCGCATCGCGAGGATCGACTGCGGGACCACCCGGCGTTCTCGCACGGTCCACGCAAGCCCAGCCAGCAATTCGATGCCGTCGCGCACGAGCGTGCCTTCTCGCGCGAATACGTCGAGGGCGCGCAACGTCGCGCTCAACGCTTCGCCCAACGGCAGACGCAGCCATGCCACCCACGCGGCATTGCGCGCGAGCATGCGTCGCCGCAACGCGCTGTCGCGCACCGCCGACGGACGATGCTGGAGCGTCAACTGCTCGCAGTAGGCGATCGCATGTCCCGACGCGAGCACGTCGAGTGAAACGAGCGTTTCCTCGCCGCCGATGAAAAGGCGCGGCTCATAGCCGCCGACCTCCCGAAACAGCGCGGTACGAAACACGCACGCGCCCGCCATATAGCCGATCAAAGCAGGCCCGGGCAGGCCGACACGTCCCAGCGGGCTCGCGCGCATCAACGCACAGGTCGGATCGGTCGCGTGGTCAGCGCCGACGGCCACGCGCGCATTGAGCACGCCGACGCGGGGCCAGGCGTCGAGCAATTGCACCGCGCGTTCGAGCGAGCCGGGCTCCCACCAGGTGTCGTCATCGCAGAACGCGACATAGTCGGTCTCGACGCACGCGACCGCATGGTTGCGGCCCGCCGCGCCGAGATTGCCGTTGCATTCGACGATGCGAACGCTCGGATAGCGCGCTTCGACGAGTGCGACCGTGTTGTCGGTGGAGCCGTTGTCGGCGACGATGATCGGCGGGCTTTCGGGTAATGCGAGCAGACGTTCCAGGGTGGTGAGCAATTCGCCCGCACGGTTATACGTGAGAACGACAATCGAAATGCGCGGGTGGGCGGTTTTTGTTCGCATGCTGTGCAATCGCTTCGACGGTTGGACAGCGACGGCGAAGCAAACCCCGTGCCGTGCGTCACGCGTTTTGCGGGTGTCGACTGGATTCACCGTGGCCGAGCTGCCAATAGCGTTCGGCCGAAAAGAGGCTCGCCTGTCCTTCGGGACCGAACGCGCGCAATTGGCTGCGATAGGCGTCGAGTGCCGCGCGCTTCATACGCTCGTGTTGCGTCGTGCCGGGCACGTCCAGCGCGTGCGGCGCGTCAGCGGCATAGCCGCGGGTCGCGAGGTCGCATAGGCGCGCTTGCACGACGCCGGGTATGCGCCGATAGGGCACGTCCTCATAGGCGATGAAGCGCATCGCAGGCTGGCGCCGCATCAGTGCCAGACAGGCATCGGCCACCATGACGTGATCCGAGTGGAACAGGCCCAACGGCATCAGGACACGCGTGGGTTTCGCATGAGCAACGGTCTGGCTCAACGCCGTAATCAGCTCGTCCGCGCCGGGCGACGCATGGTATTGCGCGTCGCGGAACAGCAAATGCACGGGTATCGCCGACAGCAATCCCAGCGCCTCCCGGTCTTCCGCCTGACGCGTGCGCATCGCTTCGAATGCGTCGGCGAAACCGGCCGCGCGGTCCCAGTCGGTCGTGATCTTCTCGGCGGGCGGCGCGGTGAAAACCGTGCAAACGACCGTGCCGGGATGCGCGGCGAGCAGAAGTCCGCAACTGAGGACCGCATCGTCCAGATGCGGTGAGATGACGAGCAGGCGCTGGTTCGATTCCATACCGGCGGATAGCAAGCTCCGTTCCGCCGTCGCGGCGCGCGACGGGGCGGCGCTGGAATAGCCCTTGCTGACCTGCGTTTCTACTACTGCTTACAAATTCAGCCATGAGCCCGCCTGCAAAACCGCCCGATCACATCCATACCGTCGAAGTCCGCAAAGGTCAGGTAACCGAAGCAATGTCTCGCGAAGCGTTTCGCGAGCGTTTCATGGCCCGCTTCTACGACCCGGCGTTCCGTGCGGAAGACGCATCGCTCGCGCGGCTCGAAGCGATCGCGTGGGATGCTTACTCACACGGCCGCAAGGCGCCGGTCACCGAAAAAGCCGGCCCGGAATTCGCCGACCCGGACTACGACCTGTCGGTCGAATGGCGCGCGGCGAGCGAGCGCGTGAAGGCGGCGCAGGCGCTACAGCGCGATCCGGCGACGCGCTCGCGCGTGCTCGTGATCAACGCGTCCTCGCGCAACGACTACACGTGCCCCGGCGAGATGTCGAAGAGCTTCCGGCTCGCGAAGATCGCGCAACAGGCGCTCGAACGCCGGACCTTCGACGTCGATTTCCTCGACCTGTCGCAGCTGAACTCCGATCGCGACTTGCATATTCACCCGTGCAAAGGCTGTGTGTCGACCGCGATGCCGCTGTGTCACTGGCCATGCAGCTGTTATCCGAACCATTCGCTCGGGCTCGTCAACGACTGGATGAACGAGATCTACGAGCGCTTTGCCGCCTGCCATGGCGTGCTGATCGTGACGCCGGTCTACTGGTATCAGGTGTCCGCGCCGCTGAAGCTGATGATGGATCGCCTTGTTTGCGCCGACGGCGGCAATCCCGATCCCACCTCGACGCACGGCAAGAAACCCGACGAAGCGAAGCGTCTCGAACTGGCCGGCTGGGACTATCCGAAACATCTGGCGGGCCGGGCCTATGGCGTCGTCGTGCATGGCGACGTCGCCGGCATCGAGGACTCGCGCAGGGCGCTCGCCGACTGGCTCGACTGGATGGGCTTCGTCGAAGCGGGCGCGAAGTCGCGGCTCGATCGCTTTATCGGCTATTACGAGCCTTACGCGACCAGCCATGAAGCGCTCGATCGCGACGAGGACATGCAGCAGGAAGTGGCCAACGTGGCCGAGGCGGTCGCGACCTGCGTGGAGCAGATCCGTGGCGGGCGCAAGGAACCGGACGACAGCCTCGGCACGCCGCGCGCCAAATGACCCCCAACTCAGACCAGAAAGGCCAAGCATGACGAACGACGAAGTGGCGAGCCCGCGCACGCAACGGCGCCGGCTCGGAGGATGGCTGCCGAGCGAGGAAGCGCATCTCGCGCGCTACCGGACCGCGCTGGCTGCGAAAGCGCGCGAACGTGCGCGCACCGCGCCACGCACCCGCGCCGTCGCGGAACTCGCGGCGTTGATCGAAGGCGACCCGGTGCTGCGCATGGATATGACGCGGGCCATCATGCAGGCACAGCAAGCGGGCTACGTGCTCGGCTATGCAACGATCGACGAGCTGATGACGGTCGTCGATTACCTGATGACGTACGCGCCGCCGTTCAGCGAATCCAATCTGATTCATTGTCCGCTGAACGCGGTGCTCGACTGGCCGATGTGCATGCCGTCCGGCTATGCGCTGTTTCGCGACCCGGCGCTCAACGCGCAACTCAAACACGTGCTGAACTGCTGGTGCGGTTTTCTGAGCGGTCCGCATTCACGCGAACATTTGAATCCGTCCTCGCCCGACGGCTGGTTCAGTTCCGAGGCCGACCAACGGATCGGCCTCGCCCAATTCGTTTGCGATCCCGAGCAACCGTATTGGGGCTTTACGTCGTGGAACGATTTCTTCACCCGGCGCTTTCGTCCCGGCATGCGGCCGGTCGAGGAGCCGGACAACGACAGGCTGATCGTCAGCGCGTGCGAGGCGACGCCGTACAACGTGCAGCACGGCGTGAAGCTGCGCGACACGTTCTGGATCAAGTCGCAGCCGTATTCGCTCGAAGACATGCTGAGCTCGCGCGAACGCGAACTGGCGCGGCGCTTCGAGGGCGGCTCGGTGTATCAGGCGTTTTTGAGCGCGTTCAACTATCACCGCTGGCATGCGCCGGTCAGTGGCGTGATCTCGCGCGCGTATGCGGCGGACGGCAGCTACTATTCGACCGCCGATAGCGAAGGCGAAGACCCGAGCGGGCTCAACGATTCGCAGGGCTACATCACGGCGCTCGCGGCGCGCGCGGTGATCGTGATCGAATGCGACGATCCGGCGGTGGGGCAGGTGGCGTGCGTGTTCGTCGGCATGGCGGACGTGTCGTCGTGCATCATCGAGGCGTTGCCGGGGCAACGCGTCCGAAAGGGCGATGAGTTGGGGTTTTTCCAGTACGGCGGATCGACTTGCTGCCTGGTGTTCGAGCCGGGCGTGATAGAGCGCTTCGTCGTCGAGCCGCCGTTCGGCGACAAGCAGCCGCCGATCAAGGTAAACGCGGCCGTTGCAAGGGCCGGGTCGCGCAACGCATCGCCGTCGCAAAGCAACGGCTAGACGCGCTGCGCACCGCCGGGGCGGCGGATTCAACTGCGCAGCCGCGCGAAAATGCTCAGCAGGTCTTCGAGAACCACCGGCTTTTTCAGGTGCGCGTCGAAGCCCGCATCTTCGGCCGCGCTGACGTCCGCCTGCTGGCCGAAGCCGCTGACCGCGATACAGATCACGGACTTCATCGCCGGCATGCCGCGCAGCTTGCCGATGAACTCCATACCGTCCATGCCCGGCATGCCGATGTCGGACAGGATGATATCGGGCGCGTTACCGTTGATGATCGTCAGCGCTTCCTCGCCGCTCGTCGCGGTGCGCACTTCGGCGCCCTCGCTTTCCAGCAGCAGCTTGAAGGTTTCGACGGTCGCGGCGTCGTCGTCGACCATCAGGATGCGCGTGCCTTTCAGCGGCTCGCCGGTGATTTCGATCCCCGCGCTCGTGCGGGTGGCGAGCCGGTGGGTAGGCAGCGTCACCGTGAACGTTGCACCGCGGCCGACGCCGTCCGACTCCGCGCGCACCGCGCCGCCGTGCAGGTTGACCAGATCGCGCACCAACGCAAGGCCGATGCCGAGGCCCCCGCGGCGCGAGGCCGGATCGCGGCTCTGCTGGAACATCTCGAAGATATGCGGCAGCAGCGAGGCCTCGATGCCGGTGCCGGTATCGCTGACGCGCAGCACGGCCTCGGCGTGCTCATTGACCTGCAACGACACCTGGATCGACCCGCGCTGCGTGAACTTCAGCGCGTTACTGATCAGATTCCACACGATCTGCTCGATACGCGTCAGATCCGCATGAATGATCACGGGCGCATCGGTCACTTCGACGCTCAACGCGATGCCGCGCTGCGCGGCATCGTCCTGCACCGCGCTGCACACGCGCTGCACGATCTCGCGCATGTCGACCACGGTGCGCACGACCGAAAGCTTGCCGGTGCGCACGCGCGAAATATCGAGCAGATCGTCGATGATTTGCGCCTGGCCGATCACGGTGCGGCGGATCGTATCGGTCGCGCGCGACACGTTCAGGTTCTGGCGCGTTTCCGGCGCGCGCGCGATCAGTTCGGCGCTCGCTGATATCAGGTTCAGCGGATGCTTGAGCTCGTGCGAGACGACCGCCAGGAATTCGTCGCGGCGCCGCTGCGCTTCGCGCTCGCTCGCCGCGCGCAGCGTTTCGACGGGGGTGCCGCGTCCCGAGGTCGGGTCGCTGGCGAACTCGCCGAGATCGCGCGTGATCTTGGCAAAACCGCTGATGCCCGGCTCGTCGAGACGGGACAGCACACCGCTCGCGAAAAAGCGCGTGCCGTCCTTGCGCAGATGCCAGCGCTCCTCTTCGGCGCGGCCGTTCAAACGCGCTTCGGCGAACTCGCGTTGCGCGACGTTCGCGGCGCGGTCTTCGTCGGTGTACAGGATGTCGGCGGACTGGCCGATCATCTCGGCTTCCGAATAGCCGAAAATCCGTTCCGCGCCGGCGTTCCAGCTATTGATCACGCCGTTTTCGTCGAACGTGATGATCGCGTAGTCCTTGGTGCCCTCGGCGACAATGCGCATGCGCCGCTCGCCTTCGCGCAACCGGTCTTCCGCCTGACGCCGGCCGGTGATGTCGATGAACGACAGCACCGCGCCGTCGATGCGGTCCTCGGTGGTGCGGTAGGGCACGAAGCGCGCGAGATACCAGCGCCCGTCGTTGCTCTTCAGCTCGCGTTCGATCAGGCGCAGCGAGTCGAATGCTTCGGCCGCGTCGTCGGCCAGCTTGTCGTATTCGAGGCGGTGCGTGATGTCGAGCAGCGAGCGCCCGATGTCCGACGGAATGATGCTGAACACGTCGGTGGCCCGCGGCGTATAGCGCTTGATGCAAATGTTGCGATCGACGAAGATCGTGCCGATGTCGTTCGCGGCGATCAGGTTGTGCAGGTCGTCGTTGATCTTGCCGGTTTCCTCGACCTTCGACTTCAGCTCCGCGTTGACCGTGGTCAGCTCTTCGTTGATCGATTGCAGCTCTTCCTTGCTGGTCTCGAGCTCCTCGGTCGCCGAGCGCAGTTCCTCGTTGATCGCCTGCAATTCCTCGTTCGACGCCTTCAGCTCCTCGGTCGAGGTCTCCGACTGCTCGATGGTGGACTGCAGCTGCTCCTTCGTGCGTTGCAGCTCGCGTTCGAGCTGGCTGATGATCGGGTCTTTCTGCACGTCGACCGACGCCGTTTCGGCGTTGGCCATGCTGTCTTCGACCTCGTCGAACAGCACCAGCACGAAGTCCGCGTTCGCTTCCGGGTCGTGCACCGGCCGCGCGGTCATGTTGACGAAGTACGAACGGCCATCGCGCTCGATGCGCACGCGGCGCGCTTCGACGCTGCGGTTCGTATGCAAGGCCTGATAGATCGCGGTGCGCAGTTCGAGCCGCAGTTCCGGACGCACGACGGCCACGATGTTATGCGACGGCTCGCCGCCCGAATATTGCAGAAAACGCCCGGCGCGGTCGGACAGATGAACGATTTCGGATTCGCGGCTCACCAGCACGCTGGGCGGCGCATATTGCTCGACGAGCCGCTGATGCAGATCGCCGAACGAAAAGCGCCGGCGCCCCGGCGGCTGCACCGTGGTGACGAGGGGGCGCGAACTCATCGTGCCCGAAATCGCGATCGGCACTGGCGTGTCGCCGCGCACGGCCATGTTCGCGCGATAGATGCGGTTGCGCTTGTCGACCACGGTGAACATCGAGCTCACGCTGTCGGCCGACTCCGAGCTGCCGAGGAACAGCACGCCGCCCGGCCGCAGCGCGAAGTGGAACATCTTCAGAATTTCGATCTGCGCTTCGCGGTCCAGATAGATCAGCAGATTGCGGCAGCAGATCATGTCGAGCCGCGAGAACGGCGGGTCGCTGAGCACGTTATGGTGCGCGAACAGCATGTGTTCGCGCAGTTCCTTCTTGATCCGGAAGTGCGCGGCGTCTTTCGTGAAAAACTGGCGGATGCGCGCCGGCGTCAGGTCGGCCGAGATCGAGTCCGGATACAGACCGGTGCGCGCGAAAGAAATGGCGCGCTCGTCGATGTCGGTTGCGAATACCTGGAACGACACGCCCTCGGGCGACTTAAGCGAGCGCTCCTGCAGCAGCATTGCCAGCGAATAGGCTTCCTCGCCGGTCGCGCAGCCCACCGACCAGACGCGGATGCGGTCCTGTTCGCCGCGGTTTTCGAAGAGCGGCGGCAACACCTCGCGCTCGAGCACGTCGAACGCTTCCTTGTCGCGGAAGAAATTGGTGACGCTAATCAGCATGTCCTGCAGCAGCGCCTGCGTTTCTTCAGGGTGCAGATGCAGATAATCGCGATACGCCTGCAAATCCGTAATGCCGTTGACCTGCAGCCGGCGTTCGATACGGCGCAGAACCGTAGCCCGTTTGTAATGCCGGAAGTCGTGCGCGGTGCGGGTGCGCAGGATCACCATGATCTCGCGCAGCGCGCGCTCGGCCGACTCGTTGACCGTATCTTCCTCGGGCTCGTCCGGCTGCACGGCCGGCAGGTGGATTTCCCGCGCGGTGGACCACAGATCGAGCAGGCGCTGCGGCATCTCCGCCGCGGTCATCACGAAGTCGGCCATGCCGGTCGCGATCGCGCTGCGCGGCATGCTGTCGTATTCGGCTTCGGAAGGGTCCTGCACGAGCGTGATGCCGCCCATTTCCTTGATGCGCGACAGGCCGACCGAGCCGTCCGAGCCCGCGCCCGACATCACGATGCCGATCGCGCGTTCGCGGTGCGCCTCGGCGAGCGTGCGGAAGAACAGATCGATGCTCGCGCGGCGTCCTTCTTCGGACTGCTTCTGCGTGACGCGCAGGTAGCCGTCCACCATGATCATTTCGAACGAGGGCGCGACCAGATAAACGTGGTCCGATTCGATTTGCGTGGGGCCCGTGACCTGCTGCACCGGCATGCTGGTGACCTTCTGCAGCAGCGAGGCCAGATTGCTTTCGTGGTCCGGCGACAGGTGAACGACCACGACGAAGGCCATCGACGTATGCGCGGGCAGCGCCTCGAAGAATTCCGTCAGCGCGTTAAGCCCCCCCGCCGATGCGCCGATACCGACGATCGGATAGAGTGCCTGGCTAGGCAGAGTTTGCCCTCGCTTCTTTGACATGGCTGCGTGTCCCTTCTTGGAAAAGGATAGTGTTCAGCGGTGGATTTTTATAGGGCAACGAGCCCATTTCTTGCTCGGCCCGGATCGCTATTATCCCGCATTGCACTCATTTTTCCAGCAGCATCGACTGCAAGAGTTCGGCCGCGTGGCCCGCGCGCCGGGCGTTGTCCTCCTCGCGTTGTTGTGCGGCGGTGTCTCCTATCGCCGCGAAGTGTGCGCCGAGCTCACGGCTGAACATTTCGCGCTCGCGCAGCGCCCGCAGCGCATTGCGCAGCGACATCTCAGCATCGGTCATGCGGCCGTCGTCGAGTGATGCGGCCGAGTATGCATGGCCGGTATGGCAGCGGTAACGCAGCACGCGCGAAGCGGTGATGCGCCACAGCGTGCCGTTGCATTCGGGGCATGTAAAAGTCGACGGCGCCGCCAGTCCCTCGATCGCGTCGAACGGCGCGGTGCCGGACAGCCACGCGCGCTGTTCGAGGACGACGCGGTCGGAGGCCTCGCGTTGCGCCGGGCCGAGATTTACCGGCGGATTGGCAATGCCGCCGGTCAGTTTTACCAAGCATGGGCCCAGTTGCTGAAGCGGCAGCACGTGGTCGGCGAAGGGCGTTGCGTGCCGTGGCATCTCGCTCGCGAACGCGTCATCGGGGTCCTGCACGACCGTCGTGCCGCCGCACGCCTGGATCGCTTCGAGGCCCGCCGCGCCATCGTCGAGCAGGCCGGTCAGGATCACGCCGATCGCGCGTGGTCCCATCTGCGCGGCCGCGCTGCGAAATAGCGGGTCGATCGCGGGGCGCGCGAAGTTTTCTTTCGCGCCATGCAGCAGCCGCAGCTGGCCGTCCTCTACCACTAGGTGCCGATCGGGCGGCGCCACGTAAATTCTGCCGGGCGCGTAATGTTCGCCATCCTGCGCGTGCTTGGCGGGTAGCGGGCCGGCCTGGTTCAGAAGCGTGGGCAGCATGCTGCCGTGCGCGCCGATGTGCAGCACGACGGCGATGCTGGCGGGCATATCGACGGGAAGCTGCGACGCAAGCGCACGCAGCGCGTCGACCCCTCCCGAGGACGTGCCGATTACGATGAAATCGCGGTGGGTCAAGTGGACTCCGGGACGTGGAAGCAGGACTCGAAAGCGGGCCTTTCGTGTCAGTCAACTTTATGAGCAAGCGATATGCCGTCCGGGCATTTTTATTGCGCCGTCGCCGGTGAAAACGTCCTTTGCGCCGACCCCGGTCTTCAGCCTCCGCCACAAATCAGCCACGCGGGACGAAAGCGCCGCGAACCACGCACAGGCATATGATGAACATCTAGGACAGGCGTGCCGGACATGGCCGGCACGATACGACGTTCCTGCGCAAGCTCACACTCATGGCGACTCCGATTCAAGCTTCCGCGCCAGCGGAAAGCTGCCACGTCGTTGGCATTGGCGCATCCGCCGGCGGCATCGAGGCGATGCATTGCCTGCTTCAGGCTTTGCCCGCCGAACCTGCGCTTGCGCTCGTCGTCGTGCAACACCAGCTGCCGGGTGGATCGAACGAGCTCGTGAATCTGGTCAGCAAGTGGACGTTGCTGCCGGTCCGTGCCGCGAACAACGGCGAGCGTCCCGAGCCGAACCACGTGTACGTCGCGGGTTCCGACGACGTGCTGACTCTCGAAGGCGGCCTCTTTCGCACGCGGCCGGTCGACGGCGGCAGCCGCCGCCCCGGCATCGACACCATCGACGCATTCCTTGAAAGCCTCGCGCAAGATCGCGGCTCCCATGCGCTCGCCGCGATCCTGTGCGGCACCGGCACCGATGGCGCGGCCGGCGCGATCTGCGTGAAGCGTGCCGGCGGCGTGGTGCTCGTGCAGGACCCGGTCACCACGATGAACGACAGCATGCCGAGAGCGGTGATTTCGCGCGGCGCCGCCGACTATATCCTGCCGGTTGGCGAGATCGCGAAACAGCTGCTGCGCTGCGCGTCACCCGCCTATGTGCGGCCGGCCAATGAAGTCGCGTGGACCGGCGAGATTACGCGAACGCTCGATGAGATCGTCGGGATGATCCGCAAGCAGGCGGGCTTCGATCTGGGTGGTTACAAGGCGACCCCGCTGCTATGGCGCATCCAGCAGCGCATGGATCTACGGCGCGCCGAATCGTTCGGCGACTACGAGTCGCTGTTGCGCGACGACCCCGCGGAACTCGAAGCGCTGATCCGCGGCATCCCGATTCACGTGACCGAGTTCTTCCGCGATGCGCCCGCCTGGGACGTGCTGCGGCATGAGGTCATCGAGCCGATGCTGAGCGAGCGCCGCGCGGGCGATGTCGTGCGGGCCTGGACACCAGCCTGCGCGACCGGCGAAGAAGCGTATTCGGTCGCGATGCTTCTGCAAGAGCATGCTGAAAACACCGGCCGTCCGTTCGATTTCCAGGTGTTCGCGACCGATGCGTCGCCGGAGATCGTCGCGCGCGCGAGCCGCGGCGCGTTTTCGGGCGACGCGCTGAAGAACGTCTCCGCGGCACGTCAACAGAAGTTCTTCTATTCCACCGACGGCAACTGGCGCGTCAAACGCCACCTGCGCGAAAAGATGGTATTCGCGCCACAGGACCTGCTGCTCGATCCGCCGTTCAAGAACCTCGATCTGGTCACTTGTCGCAACCTGCTGATTTATCTCGATCCCGAAGCGGTCAAGCGCGTCGTGTTCCTGCTGCACAGTTCGCTGAAGGTGGGCGGCTATCTGTTTCTCGGCAAGGGCGAGCCGCTGTTGTCGCGGCAAGGTGGTTTCAACGTCGTGTCGAGCCGCTGGCATATTTACCGCAAGACAGGCCCGGCGAGCGACGTCGAGGTCCGCTTCCCGTTGCGTGTCGCGACAAGCTTGCGCGCGAGCGCCGTGCCATTCATCGGTCATTCGAGCGCGCATTCGCAGCGGGATTTCCCTTCGGTGCTGATCGACGACGAATTCCGCGTGCTGCGTGTGTATGGCGATACGGAAAAATTCCTGCGCGTCCCAGCCGGCCAGCCAACCGACAATCTGCTCGAACTGACGCAGCGCGAACTGGCGTCGAGCCTGAAGGCGGCCGCGAAGATGGCGCTCGAAGACGGTCAGCCGACGATCGTCAACGGCCTGCGTGACGAAGGGAACATCACGCACGCGTTCCAGATCCGGCTGACACCGATTCGAGGCGCGCAAAACGGCGCCGCGCCGCGGCTGCTCGCAGCGTTCATTTCCCGCGCGCGCGAGATTCGGCCCGGTGCCACCGAACCCGTTGCGCTGCCGAGCCACGCTGCGGATGTCGCGGCTTCCAGCGAGTGGAGCGAAGCGATCCGCATCTCGCGCGAGGAACTGGAGGCGTCGCGCGAAGAGTTGCAGGTGCTCAACGAGGAACTGAAAGCCGCGAACGAGCAGCTCAATCTCGTCAACGACGACCTGAACCAGGCCAATGCGCGGCTCACCGGCAAGATTGCGGAACTGGAGATGCAGAGCGGCGTGCTGAGCGCCGGCGCGGTGATGGCGATGTTTCTCGACGAGACGCTGCGCGTGCGCTGGTTCACGCCTTCGATCTGCGAGATATTTCCGCTGAAAACGGGCGACGTCGGTCGCGGCATCGCCGATATTTCGCCGAAGGTCGACGACGTGAATTTCCTGCGCGACGTGCTCGCGGTGATGCAGAGCGGGACACCGCGCGAAGCCGAGGTGCGCAATGCCTGCGGCGGATGGTTCCTGCGGCGCATTCGCCCGTTTCTGTCGCAGACCGGCACGAGCGGCGTGGCCGTCACGGTAACCGACATCTCGGACCTGAAGCACGCGGAAAGGGTGCTGCGCGAAAGCGCGATGCACGATTTCATGGTGCGCTTCGCCAACGCGCTGCGCGGGCTGTCCGGATACCGCAATACCCGCTCGACGGCGATCCGGATGCTGCGTCAGCAGTTCGGCGCCGCGCGCGTCAACTACTCGGAAGCGCGTGGCCCCGACGAACTCGAAATCGTCGCGACCGACGCGCTCGCGGGCACGGCCGATATGCTGGGCCGCCGCTGCGCGATCAACGACGCCGGGCCTGCGCTCACCGCCGCGCTGTTCACCGGCCGCAGCGGCTGGAGCAACGACGTGATGGCCGATCCCGCCGCAAGCGCGGCCGAGCGGCGCGCGTGCCACGCGCTCGGCATCGGCGCGTGGGCCAACATGTCGTTCGTGCAGTCGGGCCGCGTGCTCGGCGCGCTGACGATGCACTTCGACACCGCGCACACGTGGGCGCCCGAGGAACTGATGTTTCTCGAACTGATGGCCGAGCGTACTTGGGCGGTGGTCGGACGTGCGCGCGCAGAGGAAGACCTGCGCGCGCGCAACGAGGAACTCGAGCGGTTCAACAAGGTGGCGATCGGCCGCGAACTGCGCATGATCGATCTGAAGAACGAGGTTAACGAATTGCGCCGGCAACTCGGCCAATCGCGTCGCTATGCGACGGAGTCCGACGATCATGACGATCGCACCGAGGCGCCCGAACGCACCTGAATCGCGATTACACCGGCGCGGGCTGACTGCCCGTCGCGCGCGGGTGGTCTCGGGTGTCGCGTGCGAGCAGCGCGTCGTAGATCGTCAGGTAGTCGTCGGTCATGCGCGCGGCCGTGAAGCGGCGCTCGAACGAGCGGCGGCACGCGTCGCGCTCGATGCTGTCGATGCGCGCAACCGCTTGCACCGCCGCGTCCACGTTATCGACGATCAGGCCGCTCACGCCGTCTTCGATCAACTCCGGCACCGCGCCGCGGCGAAACGCGATCACCGGCGTACCGCACGCCATCGCCTCGATCATCACCATGCCGAACGGCTCGTCCCATTCGATCGGCAGCAGCAACGCGCGTGCGTTCTCGATCAACCGCCGGCGCGCGAGGCCGCCGACTTCGCCGAGGTATTCGGTGAACGCTGTCGAGCGCCGCAACAGCGGATCGATGCGCTCGCGGAAATAGTCGCGCTCGCCAGGATGGATCTTCGCGGCGATCTTCAACGAGAGGCCGCTGCGCCGGGCAATTTCGATCGCGAGATCGGGACGTTTCTCCGGCATCATGCGGCCGAGAAATAGCAGATATGAACCGGCTATCGGTTGAAACGAGAACTCGTCGAGCGGCAAGCCGTGATGTACCGTGCCCTGCCAGTTCGCCCACGGCACCGGCCGGCGCTGACTCGCGGAAATCGACACCACCGGCACGCCGCCGAATTCGCGGAACAGCGGCCCATGATCGTGCAGCAGCAGACGGCCATGCAGCGTCGTCAGCGTCCGGCACGGCAAGCGCTCGGCCCACGCGAAATGCAATGGCTCGCCGTGAAAATGAACGACGTCAAATTGATCCGCGTCGCGGATCACGCGCGCGAATTGCCTGACGTGATGCGTTTGCGTGTCCCACACGTTCGCGTCGCGCCAAAGACCGCGCGGACAGATCGGCACGAGCCGCGCGGCGCTCGTCGAATCGGCGCTCGCATAGAGCGTCACGTCGTGGCCGCGGGCGACCAGTTCTTCGGTCAGATACGACACGACGCGTTCGGTCGCGCCGTATCCGAACGGGGGCACGCTTTCGTAAAGCGGAGCGATCTGGGCGATTCTCATCGGGCGTTGAAAAGAGGAGAGGGAAGTTCGCGCGCAACACGCCGCGCCGGACCACCAGCAGCAATCGCCGTACCGCCGCGCGACTGGTGATGCGGTATGGCGTTTGCTCGATGCGGGCACTTGACCGATCAAAGGAGCCGCCATGAACGACCGCGCAACGCAATCCGCTTCCAAGGACACGAAACCCACCGCTGCACGCGAAACCGCCAGCACCCCCGACGCGCTCGCGCTGCTCGAAGCCGATCACCGCGCCGTCGAAAAGCTGTTCGATGCGTTCGGCAAATCGCGCGGTGACGAGCGCGACGCGCTCGAAGCCAAAGCCGCGCTGGCGCAGCGTGCATGCGAAGAGCTGACGATGCATACGATCATCGAGGAAGAGCTGTTGTATCCGGCCGCGCAGCAAGCACTGCCCGACGACGACAAGCTCGATGTCGATGAAGCCTATGTCGAGCATTTTCTGGTGAAGACGCTAATCGCGAAGTTCACGACGCTGAAGCCCGGCGACAAAGGCTTCGACGCGACGTTCAAGGTCATGGCCGAACTGGTGCGGCATCACGTCGAGGAAGAGGAGGGCGAGCTCTTTCCGGCCTTGCGTCGCACCGGCTGTGATCTCGCGGCGCTCGGTAAGAAGATCGCGGCGCGCAAGGAAGCGCTGCAAGCGAGGCTGGATCAGGCGGGCAGTCGTGCAGTTGGCGACAAGACCTGATTGGAGCCTTTAAGCGTCGCTGCGACAGTCGTGTTCACAAGTCGACGCTTACGGACGAACGCACCCGTTTGCATGTCCATTAACATCGATTTCAGGAGGGCATAACTGGATCGCCTGATGCAGGCAGGGAGAGCCATGTCAAGGAGAAAGCTGAAACTCACGCAGTATCCGGCGGCAGGAGTCGCCTCGCGCGACGACTTTTCGATCTACGTCACCGCTCGACGCAGCGCCGATGGACGATTCTATGCCGATCTGCTGGTGAGCCGTAAAGTGGATGGCCGCCGTCTTTTCCCGTTCGATGGCGCCCCCGAAGTCGGTCCGTTCAACAGCATCGAGGAAGCGCGGCTCGCCGCCGAGGAGTACGGCGCGCGCATCGTCGCGGCCGACCTTGCCTGTCCCGAGGCGTGAGCGCGCGGCCCGGGTAGCGCGCGGCGCCCCGCCGCGCTGACGACGGCATCCCCATCAAACGCTTGTCCCGGTTTACGACCGGCACACGGTGGAGTTGTGCGCCCGCCGCTCTCCTGCGCTGGTGCCATCGATCCAACGCGCCGCGCGGAACAACCCTTGCTCGCTTGTCGCTCGCCGTCATTCGGACCCGGCGCGCGTGGCGCCGTGCCGCGGCATCGCTCACGTTCACGGAGAGACACATATGGACAAGGAACTTGAAGCCCGCATCCGCACGCGGGCGTACCAGATCTGGGAAAACGATCCGTCGCCGGAAGGGCGCGCCGACGACCATTGGGAGGAAGCGCGCCGGCAGATCGAGGCGGAAGGCGCTGGCGCGCCGCAGGAGCCGACCGATCAGTCCGCCGATCGCGATCGGGGCTCGCGCATCGCGCCCGAAGAGCAACTGCAGGAAACGCCGGGCGAGGACATCGAAGCGCCGAAGCGCGCCAAACGCCCGCGCGCCGGATAAGCGGGCGCCGCGCTCTACGCCGACGCCGACGATCGCGCCGGCGCCACCGGCAGCGCGCGTTTGTGGCGCGTCGCCATGTAAAAGCGGCGAATCGTCGTCAATACTTCGTCGCTGACCGGCTTGCCTTCGAGGAAGTCGTCGATGTCCTGGTAGCTGATGCCGTAGCTGTCCTCGTCCGGTTTCTGCGGCGTCAGCGATTCGAGGTCCGCGGTCGGCACCTTGTCGACGAGCCGCTCCGATGCGCCGAGCGCATGCGCGAGTGCGCGCACGCGGCGCTTCGTCAGACCCGCCAGCGGCAGGATATCGGCGCCGCCGTCGCCGAACTTCGTGAAGAAGCCCATCAGCGATTCGGCCGCGTGGTCGGTGCCGATCACCACGCCGACCCGCGCGCCCGCAATCGCGTATTGCGCGACCATACGTTGCCGCGCCTTGATGTTGCCGAGCACGAAGTCTTCATGAAAGTCGTCGACGTACTGCACGTTGCCTCGCTTGAGCGAAGACAGCATCGCGTCGGCGGCCTCCTTAATGTTGACCGTCAGCGTTTCGTCGGGACGGATGAACGCGAGGGCGGCCGCGGCGTCTTCTTCGTCGCGTTGGCTGCCGTACGGTAGACGCACCGCGACGAAATGCGCTTCATAGCCGGTGGCACGCAGACGTTCGACGGCAAGCTGCGCGAGGCGTCCGGCAGTCGACGAATCGACGCCGCCGCTGATGCCAAGCACATAGGTGTGCAAGCCTTGCGACGCCAGGTAGTCACTCAGGAACGCAACACGCCGCTCGCGCTCGCGGGCCACGTCGAAATCGCGCTCGACGCCGAGTTCGTCGATCACTGCCTGCTGCCACGCGCCGGTGTCGAAGGAAGGGTGCAGATTCATCGTTCGGTCTCTCTTCAGTGGTCCCGCTCGATGCGCGGAAGTTGATCGAAGTAATGCTCGACGCGCGACAACGCATACAGCGCGGCGGACGAACGCACGTCGTTGCGGTCGCCCGAAAAGCGCCGCGTCTCGGCGAACGTTACGAACCGATCGCCGGGCCGTCGGAACGACCATGCGAAGCATTGCGTGCCTGGTGGCGGGCCGTCAGCGGAGCTGCCATGTGCGCCGCCATCGGCAAGCCCCGTGTTCGATACCGCGATGTCGGCGCAGCAGCCTTCCTGACTTAGCGCACCTTCGGCCATTTCGCGCGCGACCGCTTCGCTGGTGAGCCCGTATTGCTTCATCGTGCTTTCCCGCACGCCGAGAAAGCCTGCTTTGCCTGATGGCGAGTAGCTGACGAAGCCGACGTCGAGACACGCGCCGCTACCCGGCACGCTGGCTAGATAAGACGCGATCTGGCCGCCGGTGCAGGATTCGGCGGTGGCGAGCTTCAGACCTCGCGAGCTGAGGAAAGACACGACTTGCATGGGAATGTTCATAATTTGAGCCTTTGTTGTGCGACGGATTCGGACCGGCGTTTCGTTGGTGCAAAAGCTCAGCAAGGATCGGTCCGCGCGCGCTTCACGTTTCGCGCATCGCCATCGGTTCAAGCCGGCGGTATGCTCATTGCTGAAGCGTGGAAGAGCAGCGGACCCGCGCGTGGCCCCGCCGCGATGCGGGGGGGCGCGCAGCGCTGCGCATTCGCGAGGAGGCGGCGATGGGCGATTTCGACGAAGCGCGCGCATGGATGGTCGAGCGGCAAATCGTGCAACGCGGCGTGCGCGACGACTTCGTGATCGAGGCGATGCGGCGCGTGCCACGCGAAGCGTTCGTGCCGTCCGATCTGCGCGAATTCGCGTATGACGATACGCCGCTGCCGATCGGCGGCGAACAGTCGATCTCGCAGCCGTACATCGTCGCGAAGATGCTTGCGGCCGCCGAATTGCAGCCCGGCGACCGTGTGCTCGACATCGGTACGGGCTCCGGCTATGCGGCCGCGATCGCCGCGGAGATCGCGGGCCGGGTGGATTCCATCGAGCGCGACGCGAGCCTCGCCGAGCGCGCGCGCGAGCGCTTGCAGCGGCTCGGCTACGAGAACGTCGAAGTGCATGTCGGCGACGGCACCGCGGGTCTTGCCGCGCATGCGCCGTATAACGCGATCATCGCGGCGGCAGGCGGGCCGCGTGTGCCGCAGGCGCTGCGCGTGCAGCTCGCGGTCGGCGGACGGCTCGTGATGCCGGTCGGTAGCAGTCCGAGCCGTCAGCGGCTCGTGAAGATCGTGCGGCGTGACGAACACGATTACGACGAACATGCGTTCGCGGACGTGCGCTTCGTGCCGCTCGTCGGCGACGACGGCTGGCCGGCGCCAGGCGGCGTGGCGCATGCGGATTCGCGGCCCACGCCTACGCCGCTCGAACCTGAGCCGGTCGCGCCTGAGCGGGCCACGCCTAAGCCGGCCGCACCTCAGCCGGCCGCGCCTAAGCCGGCCGCGCTCGAACTCGCGCTTCGCGACGCGGCCGAACCGTTACCCGACATCGATTCCGCGGAATTCGCGGCGTTTTTCGACCGCTTCGCCGGGCGACGCGTCGTGCTGCTCGGCGAGGCCAGTCACGGCACGTCGGAGTTCTATCGCGCGCGGGCGGCGATCACGCGACACCTCGTCGAGCGGCACGGCTTTTCGATGATCGCGGTCGAGGCCGACTGGCCCGATGCCGCGATCATCGACCGGCATGTGCGCGACAGGCCGATGCCCGGCGAACGGTCTCGACCGTTTCGCCGCTTTCCGACCTGGATGTGGCGCAACACCGATTTCATGAGCTTCGTCGCGTGGCTGCGCTCGCACAATGCCCTGCATCGCGACAGCGAGACGCGCTTTTACGGGCTGGATATTTACAGCCTGTCGGAATCGATCGACGCGGTGCTGCGCTATCTGGACAGCGTCGACCCGGCCGCGGCGCGCATCGCGCGCGAGCGTTATGGGTGCCTCAGTCCGTGGCAGAAAGATCCCGCCGTCTATGGGCGCGCCGCGCTGAGCGGCGGCTACGCGCAGTGCGAAGAGCACGTGATCGCCCAGCTCGGCGATCTGCTGAAAAGCCGGCTCGACTATGCACGGGAAGACGGCGAACGCTTCCTCGACGCGGCGCAGAACGCGCGGCTCGTGGCGGTCGCCGAACACTACTATCGCGCGATGTATTACGGCGGACCGCAAAGCTGGAATCTGCGCGACACGCATATGTTCGACACGCTGCGGCATGCGCTCGACAGTCGCGGCCCGCAGGCGCGTGTGGTCGTGTGGGCGCACAACTCGCATATCGGCGACGCGAGCGCCACGCAGATGGGCCGCGTGCAGGACGAGATCAATCTGGGCCAGCTGTGCCGCGCGCAGTTCGGCGACGCGGCGGCGCTGATCGGCTTCGGCACGCACAGCGGCACGGTCGCCGCGGCCAGCGACTGGGGAGGACCGATGGAAGTGAAGAGCGTGCGGCCATCGCTCGATGGCAGCGTCGAATACAGCATGCACGCCACGGGCCTCGCGCGCTTTCTGCTCGACCTGCGGCCCGGCGTGCACGACGCGCTGTGCGAACGGCTGCGCGCGCCGCTGCTGGAGCGCTTCATCGGCGTCATTTATCGTCCGGAGACCGAGCGGTATAGCCACTACGCGGAAGCGTCGCTGGCCGAGCAGTTCGATGCGTTCGTGTGGCTCGATCGCACCAGCGCGGTGACCGCGCTGCCCGTTTTCGCCGATGAAAAATGCCACGCGTCGGAGACGTTTCCATTCGGTGTGTGAGCGAGGAACGCGGCTTGCAACGCAACGGACAGTGCATATCCAGCCTGTCCGAACCGGGGGAGCCGCTCATGAAGAAGGTCATACAGCGCTTTGCCGTCGCCGCGATGTTCAGTGTTGCGAGTGACTTCGTCTGCGCGCAAGCGGTCGAGTGGGCCGGGACTCAGCCGGCCGTCGCCGCGCGAGCGTTGCTATTCGCGCAGGCCGGCAAAGACGCGGGCACCGAAGGCGGGGCGGGCGCGGCAGCCCAGTCGGGCACGCCACCCGGCGAGTTGAGCCGCGACCAGACGAACCGCGAGCAGGCGGGGCGCGCGAACCAGGCGGCGGCTCAGCACGGCCAGCGCAGTCAGCAGGGCGCGAGCGCGCCCCACGGTGCCAGCAGCGCGCGCTAGCGGCGACGCGGCCCGGCTGCCGCCGTCGCCGCCCGTGCTCGCGATTCCGCCATGAGAGACGAACCGGTCTGGTTCCTGCTGATCGGCGCACTGCTCACGTTCATGGCGGTTGCGCGCGGGCCGATCCGCCGCTTGCCGCTGACCGGCGCGATGATCTATCTGCTGGTCGGCGCGGCGGTCGGGCCGGCCGTGTTCGGGCTCGTCGGTGTCGATTTACTCCGCAATACCGTGCTGCTCGCGACGCTCGCCGAAGTCGGGCTCGTCGTGTCGCTGTTCTCGATCGGCATGCATCTGCGCGTGCGGCTGCGCAATCCGTTGTGGTGGTTGCCGCTGCGGCTCGGCGGGCCCGCGATGATCGTCACCGTTGCCTTGATGTTCGGCTTTACCGCTTTGCTGACCGGACGCGCGGACGGCGCGGCGTTGTTCCTCGCGGCAGCGCTCGCACCGACCGACCCGGTGCTCGCCAACGAACTGCGCGTGACGCAGGCCGGCGACGACGAACCCGTGCGCTTCGCTTTGTCGGGTGAGGGCGGCCTCAACGACGGCGCCGCCTATCCGTTTGCGGTGCTGGGTCTGACGCTTGCCGGCGCGAGCCTGTTCGGCTCCGGCAGCGGCGTGCATTTCGCCGGCTCGGTGCTGTGGGGGATCGTCAGCGCGCTCGTGGTCGGCTGCGTATTCGCGATCGTGTTCGCGCGCGCGATCTTCTTTCTGCGCACCCGCTACGGCGAAGCGATCGGTCTCGACGGCTTTCTCGCGCTAGGGCTGATGGCGACGTCATACGGCGCGGCGCTGCTGGTGCACGCGTATGCGTTCGTCGCGGTATTCGTGGCGGGCGTCGCCGTGCGTCACGAGGAATTGCGCTCGACCGGCGACAAGAATCCGTCCGAAGTGCTCGACGAGGTGCAGCACGGCGAACAGGCCGATGTCGCGAAAGATCCGGAAAAGGCGCATGCGATCCTCGCCGAATCGATGATGGGCTTCACGCGCGAAATGGAGCGGCTCGCGGAGTTGTCGCTGATGCTGATCATCGGCTGCGTCGTGTCCGCGCATTGGCGCGAGATGCTCGACGTGCGCGCCGTGTTGCCCGCGGTGTTTCTGTTTTTGGTCGCGCGGCCGCTGTCAGTCGTCGTCGCGATGATCGGTGCGCGCATCGACAGCAGCCAGCGGTATCTGATGGCATGGATGGGCATCCGCGGAGTCGGCGCGTTTTACTACCTGATGTTCGGCCTCGAATACGCGCGCGGCGCGATGACGCCGCTGCTGCCCGCGGTGCTCGATGCGATCGTGTTGTCGGTGCTGTTGCATGGCTCGACCGCCAACTATCTGCTGCGGCGGTATTTCGACCGGCGTCGCTGAACGAAGCGACGGGCGCGATCGCGTGCGCTAGTTGCCGCGCGCCGCTCCTTGTATCGCAATGTATCTGCGCGGACCACGGATACGTGCGCATACCAAACCCGCTGATCCAGACACACGCGCGATACGTCGGCGCGTTCAAATACGTCCAACGCAAGTTCGAGCCCGGATTTGCAGATCTCAACAATACTGGATCAACAGGAGTAAGCCACCATGACCCGCATCGAAAACGTGCTGTACACCGGTAAAACCCACACGACCGGCGGCCGCGAAGGCGCCGCGCGCAGCTCGGACGGCCGTCTCGACATCAAGCTGTCGTCGCCCGGCACCGCGGGCGTTGGAACGAACCCCGAGCAGTTGCTGGCCGCCGGCTGGTCGGCGTGTTACATCGGCGCGCTCGGTTTGGCGGCGCGCGCGCTGCACCTTTCGTTGCCTGCCGATACGAGCGTCGATGCGGAAATCGATCTCGGCACCACCGATGGCGCCTATTTCCTTCAGGCGCGTCTGTTCGTCAGTATTCCCGGTGTCGAGCGTGACGTGGCGCGCGCGTTGATCGAGCGCGCGCATCAGACCTGCCCGTATTCGAAGGCGTTGCGCGGTAACGTGGATGTGCAGACTACGCTCGTTTGAGAGTTAGTCGGGGTGGTTCGTGGCGGGGCGGTGCCCGTCCCGCTCCCCACGCGATGTCGGCCCGGAGCCGACCGCTACGCGGCAGGCGCCACGGACGCCCCGGCGATTCCATGCCGCGCGAGCGATTCCGCCACGAAGCCCGACGCCTTCACCTCCTCGACAAACGACCGCAGCGCCTGAGCCGCCGCTTCGCCGCGGCTCTTCGGAACACCCATTGCCTGCCGGATCACCATGAAGCGCTCGTCGAGCAGCCGCAGCCCGGCCGTTTGCTTCGCATCGGCTTCGAGTTGCTGCTTCACGCCTGCCGCCACTTCCAGTTGCTGCTCGATAAATGTCGGCACGACACTCGGCGAGCTCGGCGCGCGCACAATCTGCGCGGCTTTCAACTCGCGCGTGAGGAACAGATCGTACGCACTGCCTTTGCCGACGACGACCCGGTTGTGCGCCTGATCCACATCCTGATTCGACCGCACCGGCGAGTCGTCGCGCACCAGATAGAAGCCTTCGATCAGTACATACGGCGCCGTGAATTCAATCGTTGCGCCGCGCGATGGATCGATCGCGAAGAAGCCGAAATCCGCGCGTTCCTCGCTGACGGCCTGCACCGATTTGGCGGCCGTATCGAACACCACCAGTTCCAGTTCGACGCCAAGTTTCGCGGCGAACGCGCGCGCGAGATCGATTGAAACGCCGAACGGCTCGCCGGACTGGGTATCGCGATTGGCGAGGATCGGATTGCCGAGATTGATCGACGCGCGCAGCTTGCCCGTGGGCGAGAAGGCGGCGACGAGAGAGGGATCTATAGTCATAGAGGTTCTCGTGGCGACCGCGTTCAGGGCGAAGGGCGGTCTCAGGGTTCAAGGATTTCGCTGATGCGCGACAGCGCGTCGAGCGTCTGCAGCAGATGCTCGCGCATCGCTTCCGACGCTTCTTCGTTGCGCTCCCGCTCCGACAGTTCGAGCAGATGCAAATGGTGCTTCGCGTGTTCGACGTAGCGCTCGCGATGCTGCATCGAGCGATACGACAGCAAGCGGCGCAGGCGGTTCACCCGCCGGATCGTGTTGATGAAAAAGCTGTTGCCCGAAGCCTCGGCGAGCGACTCGTGAAAGCGCACGCCGCGATCGTGCAACTGGTCGGCGGTATCCGTTTCGATGCCGCCCGCGAGCAGATGCATCTCGACCTCACGACACCGCTCCAGCACCTTGCGCTCGAGCCGGCAGCCGGGCTCCAGCGATGCCGCCGGTTCGAGCGCGAGCCGCAGCCGGTACGACTTTAGCAGGCCGTCGCGCGTGGTCAACCTTGGCGAGAACTGCCAGCCATAACCCGGTTTGCGTTCAGCCCATCCTTCCCGCGCGATGCGGCCGAGCACAGCGGTCAGTTGCGCGCTCGTCAGTCCGTAGCGGGTGCAGATCAGCTGCTCGGAGAATTCATCGGGCAGTTCGCTTTTCAGGCGGTCGTCAGCGATCTGGAAATAGGCACGCGTGGCGACGCCGGCCTCGGCAAGATGCAGTTCGTCGACTACGTCCGCAAGAGATTCGGAGAGCGGCTTCGCGACGAAGAAGCCGCGATTCTTTTCCCGCGTCAAGATGCCTTTGTCGTGTAGCTACGCGAGCGCTTCGTTCACGGGGGAACGTGAGACGCGTAGACGGTCGGCGAGCATCTGTGCGGGCAGGTGCGCGCCGGCGTCGAGTCCCGTTCCAGACCGCGCACTTCCCCGGCTCGTTCTATCCGCGCGCGATGCAGCTCGGCAAGATGTCCGCCGAGTCGCGCTTTCCGGACAGTACGCTCGCCGAACTGCGCGCGCGGCCATTCGGATGAGCAGCCGAACGGTGTGTGAGTCTTGAATCACTCAATAGGGACAATTCCCCGTCCGCCAGACGGTAGTCCATCGCGGCCATCTCTTGCGGTTGGTTTTAGATGGCGTACGATTGACCTCACGTTAGCAAAGCGCGTATCAATTAGTAGGTCGAGGCGAGAAGTCGCGGTGCGCCGTCTACCCATTGCTAACAGCAATATTTGCAAGAGGTGGCTACATGAAAAGCGCACACAACGTTATCGACGCTTCTCGGCTCGTTGCAGCTTTGATCCTCGCCTGCGCGGCGGGCTCGGGCGCACAAGCGCAAAGTTCGAACGCGGCACCGGCTGCGGCATCTGCCCCGGGTCTTGCAGTAGCCGCTCAGGCGTCGTCAAACGCACTGAACCCATTCCCTCATGGCCCGCACCCGCATGGCGTCGGACCGAAAGTGCCGCCAGCCGCCGCCCTCGACGGATCGGACGTAGACAAACAGAACGGCGGAGACAAGATCAATCCGAATAATTTCCGCGACGATCGCGGGCCGGCGGTGGATACGCCGTACCAGGCTCCCGAAGCAGCGACTGCCGCTACATTGAGCCGGACACCAGGGGCCGTCGCCGCGCCAACCTTTACGACGACCGACTGGCCGACGTATGGTATGAACAGGCAGCGGACTGGGTATAACTCAGTCGAGACGGTGCTCACCCAGACCAACGTGAGGACGATGGTAAAGCACTGGGACTCAAAAGTCCTGGACGGTGCCATCCTGACTCAGCCGGTACTGGCTGCCGGGGTGATGATCAACGGGGTGCCAACCGATATCGTCTATGTTGCGACAGAGGGGAACAGTACATATGCACTGAATGCCGCGACAGGGAATATCATTTGGAAAAGCGCCCAAATCCCTCAAGCTATCTTGACGTCGGCCTGCCAGGGGCTGTTCCAAGGCAAGATCGGGGTGCAGGGCACGCCCGTCATCGACCATGCCAACAACCGGATTTTCGTTGTGAGCGGGCGAGGCTACCTGCATGCGTACAACCTGCAGACCGGCGTGGATCTCCCGGGCTTCAACCTGCTACTTCTCGACCCAAACAACGCTACTCCAATAACGATGGTCTATGGCGGCTTGACGCTCAGTCCCGATGGTTCGTCGATATACGTGGCGACAGCCGGTGACCCCTGCGATACGGAGCCGTACCATGGACAGGTCGTCCGCGCGTCCACCACCAACCCAGCTGCGATTCTGCAACGCTGGTATCCAACCGGCGCAAGCGGGCCAGATGGGGGCGGTATATGGGGTATGGGAGGCGTATCGATTCCGCCTGATGGGACGGTCGTCTATGCACTCACGGGCAACGCATTCGCCAATCCGGAAAATGCCGCGTTCGCGGAGCACGTCGTGAAGCTCACGCCGACCCTGGCGGTAGCCGCGGCGAACTCGCCGCTTTCTCCGCCCCTCTCGGACGTCGACTTCGGCGCTACAGCATTGCTCTTTCAGCGTCCCACCTGCCCGACGATGCTCGCGGCCTACAACAAGTCCGGCAACCTGTTCATTTATAACCGAGCCACTATTCAGCAGCAGGGCCCCATTGAAAAGTTGACGATTTCCCAAACTTCAGCCGACGGCAGCAACATAGGCCTTCCTGCATTCGACCCGGTGCTGAATCGGCTTTACGTCGTGTCCCCTGGCGGTTCGGGGAGCAACAACTTATACCAACACGGGGTGATTGCACTGTCGATCGACAGCAACTGTACTGTGAACCCCAAACCCGTGTGGACGGCGCAAGTCGGCTTGAACCAAGTCGCGTTCAACCCGGCTATCCCGCCCGTCGCCGCAAATGGTGTGGTGTATTACGCAGACGGTTTGGGCAACGACTTTTATGCATTGGATGCCGCGGACGGGACCATACTCTTCCACGACAAATACACGCCAGCTCAAAACGGCGAGGGCAACTTCGCGTCGCCGATGGTCGTGAACGGGCAAGTCTTCGTCGCTGGTGGCGACCACGTGGTTCATGCCTATGGCCTCTGACTGCTAAACCCGTTAGCGAAACCTAACTTTTTCGCGAGAATAGCCACGCTGCCCTTATTGCGCGCAGTGATTCGCCCGCGCAAATACAAGGCTTCCCGAGCTTCTAAACGTAGCGCGAGTTGGGCATCATGATACTCATGCCGCCCACCGCCATCACTGTCGCGGAATTGCCGTTCGAGCCCGATGCGCTACAGGCGTTCGCGCTCGAACGGAACGCTTCGCGCGCTGTTTGCGCAAGATCGTGGCCGGTCGTCGGCCCGAAGCGTGGGTAGCGTCATGGGTAGGCGGCGGTCGTGAACGGTGGAAGTGGCACGTAGCGACGCTTTCCGGCGTCAGCCGGCATCTGCTGCCCTCCGCCATGATGGTTTGGCGGATTTCAGCGCACTGAAATGTCCGATTACTCCTAGAACTTCCTCCCGGCAGTTGTTTGCCTCAATACTTAAAGTAACCGTTCGCCGCCGACAGGTGGCGCGACGCGCTATGGAATGCGACTTCACTTCATCGTTGCTTGTACTATGATGAACCGGCGTGTCCCCGTCTTGTCTCTTTAGTAGCCGCGATCGGTTCTGCGACCTGAGGCGCGGTTATTAGCATCGGCACTGTTGGTGTTCGTAAATTCGTGATGTAGACGACGCCAAATTCAGTGTGTCCCGATACTCGCATGTATGTTCCTTAGACAATGTGCTCGTCGGCACCTACGAAGGAGTAGCATGACTGCATCCCGTTCTAACTCGGCATCGAGGCGAGTCGCTATTCTGGTCCTGCTCTGTCGCGACTACGCAGCGCTCGAACTAACCCTCGCCAGTCACATGGCGTACCGGCCAACAGGCGTCGAGTTCATCCTGCTTCAGAACTGTCGGGGCGGCTATGACGCGGAACGCACGCTTGCCGTCGCGCGGCGCTACGCAAGGCTTTTTCCGGGCGTCGTTCGGGTCGTCGACGACATACCGCCTGGTCCACCTTATCGCACGATCAAGAAACTACTCTCGCAGCCGGCATTCGCCGAAATCGACCTGATCTGCAAGGTGGACGACGACGCGTTCCCTATCGCCGGCGGGTGGCTCGACAAGATGCTGGCCACGTACGACGCGGCGGAAAAGGAAAGCGGCAACGAGCTTGCCTACGTCACTCCCCTCATCAACAACAACAACTGGGGCTTCCCTGAGGTGATGCGCGTGATGAACCTGGAGCGCGAGTACTTCACGAACCAGGCGCATCCGCATTTCGTCGGGGCCGACGGGGACAAGCGCTTTCCGCTGCGAATCATCCCTGCGGAGCAGATCGAGATCGGCACCAATGGCACGATATGGGGCTATCCGCACATCGCGCGCTGGCTACATGAACGGACCACGCTTCAGCCTGATGCTTTCATCGCTGCGACTCGGGACCTCGAACCTTGCGACGTGCCGGCAGCATTGCGCTATTCGATCGGCTGCATTCTTTTTCGCAAGCGGTTATGGGACATGATCGACGACGGTGGGCAAGATGACGAGCACATGATGCATGTCTACTGTGAGCGGCACCGGCTGAGAATCGTCTGTGCGCGCAGCGTGCCGTTCGTTCACATCGCGTACTTTACCCAGCGTGAGGAGAACCGCGACATCGTCGATGCCGCTCGCGCGCTTTACGACGGGAGGCTTGGCCATCCCTTCCCGATTTCACTCTACGCGGACCGTGAACGCGATATCGAAGCGCGGTTGCGCTGGCTCGAAGACCACCCGCCGCAGGCCACCAAGGGGACGCTTAAAGCGTCGAAGCGTGTCAGTCGCGCGATCTATCGGCGAGTGCGCACGCTGTGGAAAAACGGTCGCCGAGCATGGTCTGTCGTGACTGGCAAGCGCAATGCGACGAGCGGCCGGAGCTCTCCGTCACCATGACGTCTTCTATTGCGACCGTACCAAGCCGTCGCCCAGGACACCGGCGAGCAGACCGTTTGCGGCGTGAAAAGCAGACTCGTCGGCTGTTGTGAGAACGTCAGGATCGCCGCGGCGACGCTCTCACACCGGTTTGTAGATATCTATTGGCATACTTGGCCTGTCCACTACCGAAGTGGGGAATGCGCCAATACCTCACCAATTTGTGCCGGTTCCTGACATTGGTGCAGCGAAGCATATACAAATTCATAGAGTACTTCGTTTCCTGGCCGCACCGGTCGGCCTTTCCTGTGATTGCGCCGCAACGGCGCAAACCCGTTCTACCTTAATCAATTGTCTGCTTATTTCAGTTCCTGCCGATTCTGGTGGACCCAGACGACCGGCATTTCAGGTGGGCCCGGTTTGCTCCCACAAGGTTTTTCGCGAAACAAGGGCGACGACAGCAGCCCCGATCGCTCCGGTGAAATCGCCGCCGGAGGTTCTCGCGCAAACGGAATCGCATTCCCTGGAAGCTCGTCAGAAACATCGACAGCAAAGGTGGCGTTTACTGATGAGCCGCGCGATCGCAAGAGCAGGCTGGCGAACTGGTTGCTTCATACCGGAGCTCGCCAGGAATTTGAAATCTATTTTGGGTACTCGAGGTGCGCCAAAGTCAGCACTGGTCCGGCGCGGATGCGTCACTGTTGTACGACTCTGATGAAATTCGTGGCGCACCGTCAACGAGTCGTGCGGCTTACTGCCGGTAGCGGTGGCTTCCTCGGACGAAGAGTTTGGGAGCCGGTAGCAAGGCCCAACCGGCGTCGGCCTGATCAGGTATTCGCTTCCGCGGAGACCTTACTCGCACTCCGCCCGGGGGATATAAAGATATGTCTCCAAGCGATCCTTCATCGATGTATTGACAACGGCTAACTCATGACGAGTCCCCTCCGACACAACATCGTTGCGCTGTCAGTTCTGCAAGCAGCCAACATGCTGCTGCCGCTTGCAACATTTCCCTACCTGTTGCGTGTTCTGCGCCCGGAACACTTTGGTGCGTACGTCTTCGCGCAAGCCTTAGTTGGTTATCTCGTGCTGCTGACGGACTACGGTTTTAACTGGTCAGCGACTGCTCACGTCGCACGGGTCCAAAAAGATCGGCACGCGGTATCGAAGATCTTTTGGGCGACGCAAGGCGCAAAGGCGCTTATCGCTGTGGTCTGCCTCGCCATCCTGCTGGTAGCGGCTTTCTTCGTAGCAAGATTGCGCGAACTGCTGCCTGTTCTGCTGGCTACCTATCCGGTCGTTATCGGAACGGTCCTGTTTCCACAGTGGCTTTTCCAGGGCCTGGAGCAGATGACGTTTACTACGGTCTCCACGTTGAGCGCGCGGGTGTTGCTGCTTCCGCTAACATTCTTCCTGGTGCACTCGCCGGCCGACACGTGGATCGCGTCGCTCATCAGTTCGATGAGCGTGATTGCTGCCGGAGTCGTCGCATCGATCCTGATCGCAAAAAACCGACTGATCATCCCCTTGATGCCGAGCATGGCGGACGTCATCGAAGCGCTTCGTGAAGGCTGGCACATGTTCATTTCCACGGCAGCGATCAGTCTGTACACCACCACCAATAGCGTGTTGCTTGGATTTATTGCGGGAGACGTCGCTGTTGGCTACTTTGGCGTAGCCGACAAGATTCGGAATGTCGCCCAGGCGCCGCTCGTACCGTTCGCCAACGCAATTTACCCGCGCGTGACGGCGCTCTTTTCCGAAGACTCCGAAAAGGCGTTTGGGCTGGTGCGCAAGATGCTCTACCTGGGGGGATCGGCCATGTTGCTGGCTTCGGTCGCGCTCTGGGCCGGCGCCGATTTGATCATTCGCATCGCCGTGGGCCCTGGGTACGAACCAGCGGTCATCGTTCTTAAGTGGATGGCCCTCCTGCCGCTGCTCATCTGTCTAAACAATGTACTGGGCGTTCAGGTGATGCTGCCGCTCGGCATGAAGAAGAGAGTCAGCGAGATACTGGTCGTCTGCGGCTTGATCAACCTTGCCCTGCTCGTGCCTCTTGCATCGGCTTATGGCGCTCAGGGCGCGGCAATGTCAGTGCTTGCCACCGAATTTCTGGTTACGGCCTTAATGGCTCTCCACCTGATCAAATGCAAGATTCCAGCTTTTTATACGAGGATGCGCAGAGATGAATTATGACTTCCTTATCGTAGGCGCCGGCTTTGCGGGCGCGGTCTGTGCCGAACGTCTGGCGGCAAGCGGCAAGCGTGTGCTTGTCGTAGACAAGAGAAATCATATTGGCGGCAATGCATATGACCGCGAGGATGAGAACGGTGTGCTGATCCATCCGTATGGTCCGCACATCTTTCATACGAACAGTAAGCGGATATTCGAGTACCTGTCGGGTTTTACCGATTGGCGCTTCTACGAGCATCGCGTAAAGGCTTATGTAGACGGGGATCTGTATCCGATACCGATCAATCGCACGACGATCAACAAGCTATATGGCCTCGATCTGAGCGAACAGGACACGATAGCGTTCCTTGAGTCGGTACGTGAAGCGCGGGAGGTCAATACGACCAGCGAGGACGTGGTGCTGAGCAGCGTTGGCCCGGATCTGTGCGACAAGTTTTTCCGTGGCTATACGCGCAAGCAATGGGGACTCGATCTGTCTGAATTGTCTGCGGGTGTCGCTGCGCGAATACCAACGCGTTCGAACGACGACGACCGGTACTTCACCGATACTTTTCAATTTATGCCGGCGCACGGCTACACCGCGATGTTCGAAAAGATGCTTGACAGTCCAAATATCGACGTGCGTCTGTCGACCGACTATGACGTGGTGAAAGCGAATATCGAATGTGGACACCTTGTGTACACTGGACCGATCGACGCGTATTTCGGGTATCGGTTTGGCAAGCTTCCGTACCGCAGCCTCCACTTTCAACACCAGCATCTGAACGACGTGGAGCGTTTTCAGACGACGGGTACCATCAACTATCCGAACGATCACGAATATACGAGGATTACTGAGTTCAAGCACCTCACCGGGCAACAGCATCAGGGGACTTCGATTGTAAAGGAGTACCCGCGAGCCGAAGGCGAGCCGTACTACCCGATTCCGCGCAAGGAAAACGAGGCATTGTTCATGCGTTACAGCGCGCTCGCGGAGACAGTTACCGATGTGACTTTTGTGGGCAGGCTGGCGCAGTATCGCTATTACAACATGGACCAGGTCGTTGGTGCGGCGCTCAAAGCAGTAGAGGGACTCGTCTAAGGAGCAGTAGTAAGAAAGCTCTGACTGGTGGCGACCGAGAGCTTGCCTGGATTGCCTGAAAGATTTGGAGCGTGTACTTCGCCGCTAACTCTGTCTTTCCGTGTCCCGAAACATGCTTTCTACGCATAGAGAAATTGAGAGATGAAAAAGTACCTGGTCGTTCTGAGCTGGTGGTTCGGCTGGGCGCAGCATTGGAGACGGGGCAACTATCGACCCATGGTCTGTCGTGCTCCAATTGATGCCCCCGGCGATTGTTCAATGGTGATCGCTGCTGCTTCTCACTGCAAATCAGACCAGCGACGCACTGCGGAATACGACTGCACACTTGATCTTTGCTTGTACTAATGTACTCGTCCTACGAAGGAGTAGCATGACTGCATCCCGTTCTAACTCGGCGTCGAGGCGAGTCGCTATTCTGGTCCTGCTCTGTCGCGACTACGCAGCGCTTGAACTGACCCTTGCCAGTCACATGGCGTACCGGCCGACAGGCGTCGAGTTCATCCTGCTTCAGAACTGCAGGGGCGGCTATGACGCGGAACGCACGCTTGCCGTCGCGCGGCGCTATGCAAGGCTTTTTCCGGGCGTCGTTCGGGTCGTCGACGATATTCCGCCTGGTCCACCTTATCGCACGATCAAAAAACTACTCTCGCAGCCGGCGTTCGCCGAAATCGACCTGATCTGCAAGGTGGACGACGACGCGTTCCCGATCACCGGCGGGTGGTTCGACAAGATGCTCGCCACGTACGACGAGGTGGAAAAGGAAAGCGGGGACGGGCTTGCCTACGTCACCCCGCTCATCAACAACAACAACTGGGGCTTCCCTGAAGTGATGCGTGCGATGAGTCTGGAACGCGAGTACTTCACGAACCAGGCGCATCCGCATTTCGTTGGTGCCGCCGGGGACGGTCGCTGTCCGATGCGAATCATCCCTGCGGAGCAGATCGAGATCGGCACCAATGGCACGATATGGGGCTATCCGCATATCGCGCGCTGGCTACATGAACGGACCACGCTGCAACCTGATGCTTTCATCGCTGCCACTCGGGCGCTCGAACCTTGCGAAGTGCCCTCAGAATCGCGCTATTCGATCGGCTGCATTCTTTTTCGCAAGCGGTTATGGGACATGATCGACGACGGTGGGCAGGACGACGAGCACATGATGCATATGTACTGCGCGCGACAGCAGCTGCGAATCGTTTGTACGCGTAGCGTGCCGTTCGTTCACATCGCGTACTTTACCCAGCGTGAGGAGAACCGCGACATCGTCGATGCCGCTCGCGCGCTATACGACGCGAGGCTCGGCCATCCCTTTCCGATCTCACTCTACGCGGACCGTGAACGCGATATCGAAGCGCGGTTGCGCTGGCTCGAAGAACACCCGCCGCAGGCCACCAAGGGGACGCTTGAAACGTCGAAGCGTGTCAGTCGCGCGATCTATCGGCGAGTGCGCACGCTATGGAAATGAGCAAGGGCGCGCGTCGCCGAGCGGAGTGTGTCGTTTCATGATTTCGCGCGGTTGGTGTCAGTCAAATGCGATTCTTCGCCAGTGACTGTCTTTACGTGCCGCGCAATCTACTTCTATGCATAGGGAAATTGAAAGATGAACAAGTACGTGGTCGTTCTGAGGTGTGGAGACAGTTCCTTGCATCCGCAATGGTTCAGCGGCGGACAGGCCCCAAACTTTGATTTGATCCTGAGTTACTACGGGAAGAACGAAGATTATGCAGACATCTATGCCAAAGCCATACATCGATTCAAAGGATCAAAATGGGAAGGTCTTAACGACTTCATGTTGCAAAATGCCCAATTGATTCTGCAATATCGTTACATCTGGCTCCCGGACGACGACATCCTGACGGATGTTCAAACCCTGAACGACTTCTTCGAGTATGTAGAACGAGAGAATTTCGCACTCGCGCAACCGTCTCTCGACGAGAGAAGCTATTTCGGTCACCAAACGACGTTGCAAAACAGCGAGTTTGAATTTCGCGAAACAAATTTCGTGGAGTTGATGATGCCATGTTTATCTTCGAATGCTTTGCAAGCGATAAAACACAGCTTCGGGATGAACAAATCAGGATGGGGCCTCGATTTCTTGTGGCCCAAGTGGGTCGCTTCTTTTGGAAAGGTTGGCATTATTGATCGTTTTTCCGTGTTCCATACACGCCCGGTCGGCTCGGCTGGGAGCGGCATGGGAGACGATTCAACTACGAGCCCAAATTTTGAATTGAATCAGACGCTCGCGCAATACGGGATGCTGGGCACTCCG
Source organism: Paraburkholderia sp. BR14320 (assembly GCF_040948665.1). Classification (NCBI taxonomy): domain Bacteria; kingdom Pseudomonadati; phylum Pseudomonadota; class Betaproteobacteria; order Burkholderiales; family Burkholderiaceae; genus Paraburkholderia; species Paraburkholderia sp. BR14320. The sequence continues at coordinate 25,140 of NZ_JBFPKG010000015.1, read as the reverse complement.
ATAAAGGTCATTCGTGGCAAAAGAAGCGATGTAGGCAAATCATATGCGAGCGGACGACTGGGCAATCCAATGTTGTTCATTCATGCGGTAAAGGGCAGCAATCCGGTGCGACGGAAAGATATCGTCAGTTTTATGAGGCTGCTGAAAGAGTATCTGCCGTGGCTTCATCATATCAAGCGCACAACGTGGCCAATACATCGGGCTCCGGAAAGGCGCTCAAGCCGTTGAGAATGATAATGCGCGTGATTGATGCGAATACCGTTTCGCTGCCGTGGGCATAGACCGTTTTCGAAGCAGCAAACCTGTCGCGGGGGCATTGTCAACTTATCGAGACTCGTCGTAAAAGCGGCAGGAAGGTCAGGATCCACTTGTCGACGGCGGAGATTTTCGATAAATGATTAATTAGTCACACTCAACCATTGGCGACATTAGTCGGGCGAAAAGAGACATGCTCCATGGATCGCATTTAGTTCTGTATAAACTCTCGTATCGTGTAGTCCGTTGCAACCACCTTCTCGCGTACGGCACTGCCGAGTCTCCAATGGTATGCAGCAACGCGGCGATGCTCTCAACGAAGCAAATCGAGGAGGCTAAATTATGAGCGATGCAAAATTTGCAACGTTCTGGAATGGTCCGGAATTGTCTCCTTATGAAATCGCTTGTTTGAATACGTTCATTGCTAATGGCAGCGAAATCGCTGTGTATAGTTATAAACCCATCAGCAATTTGCCAAAAGGCGTGATCGAAAAGGACGCCCAGTCGATCCTTTCGGCCGACTCGCTGAGCGCTTTTCCCGTTAATGGCGTTCCTTCATTGGCGCATTTCACAGATTATTTCCGGTTAATAATGTTTACCAAAACGGATGAAATCTGGGCGGACACAGATATTCTTCTCCTGAGACGATTTGACCTGAACATTGCGGGCGACTTGGTCGGCCGGGGAGAGCCGGATCTGCTTTGCAACGCACTCCTGCGCCTCGACCCGGGGAATCCACGGCTGCATGATGTAATTCAGCGGGTAGAAGCGATGGAGAACACGGATATAAAATGGCGTGCTACTGGCTCCCATATTTTGACGGAGGTCTATGGTGCAAAGGCCGGCTTGGCTGAAAAAGTGTTTTATCCGGTGCATGCCGATTCCTATTATAAGGTCTTTTTGCCCCACTATTTCGAAGAGTGCGCTGCGCTTTGCACCAATGCATATACGCTTAAATTTTGGAATAATCGTGTGGTTAAGCTTGGCGTGTTCAAACGGGTCTGTCCACCGAAGGGGTCATTCCTGCATCACGTGTTTGCCAGTACTGGATCCGATCAGCTTTTCGACGAGATCTATCCCGCGGATGTGATGCAGAGGTTGATCAGTAACGCCGAAGAGAGAGTCGGCCGCGATGAAGGCGTTCGCAAACTCATGCGCATAGCATTGGGGCGCGGATTATCCAGCTAATTTGACGACACGTATTCACACACCGGATTTAATTGATAACTATTGGCATATTCGTCTCATTATCGCAAAAACGATTTCATTAAAAGTTCCTATCTGACATACTTGCCTGATCCACTGCCGAAGTGGTGGAATACGCCAATACCTCACCAATTTGTGCCGATTCCTATAAGATATTGGTGCAGCGATGCGTTTACAGCTAGTCTGTAGTGTACTTCGTTCCCGGTCGCATGCTGGTCGACTTTGTCCTGTGATTGCGCCGCGACCATAGTCCCGTTTTACCCAATTTATTGTCTGCTTATTTCAGTTGCTGGCGATCTTGGTAGACCCAGACTGCCGGCGCTTCAGGTCGGCCCGATTTGCTCCCACAACATGATTCGTGATTGGTTGATTTCTTCGCGAAGCCGGGATTTTGCGATATAGAACGGGTAGTTCACGCCTCGTTTACCTCCAGGAGCATTGTCTATGTCCGCACCGAGAATCAGCGTTCTGCTGCCTATCTACAAGGTCGAGGACTATATCGAGGACTGTCTCGACTCACTGCTGTCACAATCCTGCACCGATTTCGAAATCATCGCCGTCGACGACTGCAGCCCCGATCGCTCCGGTGAAATCGCCGCCCGGGTTCTCGCGCAACAGGATCGCATTTCGTGGAAGTTGATCAGAAACATCGACAACAAAGGGCTCGCTGAAACGCGAAAAATCGCAGCATCGGAAGCGCGGGGCGACTATGTGCTTTGCGTTGACAGCGACGACCACGTCCATCGCGATCTCATTTGCACCGTGCTGCGCGAAGCCGACCAGCACGACGCCGATGTCGTCATTTTCGCCGCCGAGCGCATCAGTCCCGATGGCGCCGTCAACGCTCGGATCGATTCCGGCGACGGCATTATCACTGGCGTGGAAGCCGTCCAGAAAATTCTCGAACTCAAGCTGCAAGCCTTTTGCTGGAACAAGCTTGTGCGCCGCTCCATTTTCGTTGCAGCCGAGCATCCGTGCGGTCTCATCTTCGAAGACGTTTGCGTGTCGGTGCAAACGCTCGCCAACTCGAAAGTGGTGCGCCTCATTCCGGACAACCTCTATTCGTACATGATCCGTGAATCAGGAATTTCGAGACGCTTCAACCCGCAGGTCGTCGACCTTTTTGCCATCATGGACCGCGTGGAAAAAAATACCGCGTCCCTCCCGATTACCGACTACAAGCGCCTCTTCTTCCGGCTCAAATACAGCTGGGCATTCCGCGCGATCGCGTTTCAGACCGCAATCACCGCGCCGACTTACCGCCTCGCGAGCCCTATTCTGCAAAGCGTATCGGAGAAGCTGCGCGTGAAGCACCTGCTTGGCCTGTTTGCCGATCGGCATCTGAAGCTTTCCATCACTATGACCATGCTCAAGATCCATCCGTGGATCTTTTATTGCGTCGTAAGACGCTTCAACCGCCGCTGACACAGCAGAATGCGTCATCCGGCACATCATTTAGCGCCGAGCGCGTTGGAGGTACACGAGATCGCGTGACCGAATCGAACGCACTCTTGTTTCCCCAACAGGTACGCCGAGAGTACTGGAACTTGTAGTTAATTGTGTCGCTTGGCGCTTACGCATCGCCGACTACATACATATTCGTCAAGCTCTATCTATGGCTCTGCGTTCGACTACACGAAAGCTGCGCCGGCTAGCCAATATTTCACCGGAAAACTCAGGAGCAAATTGACAGATTTTGCAAGAATGACGCCTTAGCGACAATGGACGTTTCGGCTTGCGCTCAGCACGATTTCGAACGCATCTCGGAGACGCTCGAGAAGAAGATATCTGCAATAGAGCGGATCATGGTTGACGGCGACCAGGAGCTACGAGCGAATGGCGAACCCGAGGCACTTCCATATTTCCGGAGAGCACAGGAGAGCTGGAACCTCTATCGCGACAACGAGTGTTATGCGGAAGTGTATGAGGCTGGACAGGCATCGTTGCGATTCGTCGAGTTTTGGGACTGCATGACGAGAATTACCACGCATCGGCTCGATGAACTGACAAAGCCAATCAATCAGTAAGCGCGAGTGCCAATCACTCACTGGATCAACTCGGCTGCATCCCCGTCCAGACAAAAAAGGGCGGGGGACGCCACTGATGCGTCCCCCGCCCTTCGGTTGTGTCACCGACAACCGTTACATCAATCGCGCAACTTCACCGCCGTCATCCGCGGCATCAACAGGTGAATGATGCCCAGCGCAATCAGATACGCCGATGCGCCGACCGCAAAGAGGGCCCAATAATTCCCGGTGCGCTGCAAGGTCTCGCCGATCACGCCGGAGAAGAAGAACGAACCGACCATCCCCGCCACGCCGCCGATACCGACCACCGTACCGACCACCCGCTTCGGAAACACGTCGCCGACCGTCGTGACCAGATTCGCTGACCAGCCCTGGTGCGCCGCTGCCGCGAGACCAACGGCGAGCACCGCCCACCACAGGCTCTGGAATGCCGACAACGTTGCGATCGGCACCACGCACAATGCACAGATGAGCATCGTGAGCTTGCGTGCGAAATTCGGCCGGTTGGTGCGCGCCATCAGATGCGACGACAGCCAGCCACCCGCCACGCTGCCGACCGACGACATCGTATAGATTGCGATCAGCGGCAGGCCCATGTGGGCGATATCGATATGGCGCGACTCATTGAGCCACTTGGGCAGCCAGAACAGATAGAACCACCACACCGGATCGGTCAGCAGCTTGCCGAAGACGAACGCCCACGTTTCGCGGTACTTGAGCACCGACAACCAGCTGACTTTCTGCTCGACGACTTCCTCGCGATCCGCATTGATGTAGGCGAGTTCTTTCTTCGACACCGACGGATGCTCCGAAGGCTGCCGATAAACCAGCCACCACACCGCCAGCCAGACGAAACCGGTCGCGCCGCCCGCGATGAACGTCGCGCGCCAGCCCCACATCACCGCGGCGATGGGCACGAAGGCCGGCGCCACGATGCCGCCGATCGTCGCGCCCATGTTCCAGAAGCCCGTCGCAAGCGCGCGTTCCTTCTTCGGAAACCACGTGGCGGTAGTGCGGATCGCGACCGGGAAATTGGCCGCTTCGCCGAAGCCGAGCAGACCGCGTACGGCCGCGAAACCCGGCACGGTCGATGCTACCGCGTGCAGCATCGCCGCGAGACTCCACAGCGCCATCGCGCTGCCGTAGACCTTCTTCGTGCTGACGCGATCGGCGATGCGGCCGAAGATCGCGAGACCCACCGCATAGGCGACCGTAAACACCATCACGGTCTGCGCATACTGCACCTGGTTCCAACCGATATCTTTTTGCAGCAGCGGCGCGAGCAGCCCAAGCATCTGACGATCCATGTAGTTGATCGTCGTCGCCGCGAAGATCATCGCGCAGATGGTCCATCGGTATCGTCCGACGGCCGTCCGTGCGGCAGCCGTCGTTGCTTCTAGTGTTTTCATCGTGTCTCCTGAAGGTTCCTGAAAATGGTGTCTATGCGGTTGTTCGATACGGTCAATGCGCTGAGGCGGGCAATCCTTCGCGCGGGCTCATGCGCGAGAAGAACACGACCCCGGCGGCAATCACCGACATCACCGCGAGTCCAGTGAGGCCGCCCTCGATCGAGCCGGTTTTCTGTTCGAGGAAGCCGAAGGCGGCCGGCGCGACGAAGCCGCCGAGGTTGCCGATCGAGTTGATCAGCGCCAGCACCGCGGCGGAAATCCGCGCGTCGAGATAGCCCTGCGGGATCACCCAGAACAGCGACGAGGCCGCCTTGAAGCCGATCGCGGCAAAGCAGATCGCGACGAATGAGAACACCGGGCCGCCCTGGCCGGCCGCATACATGCCGAGCGCGGCGATCAGCAGCACGCACGCCACCCACGCCTGCTGGAACTTGAAGCGCGCCGCGAGCATCGCGAACAGATACATCGCCGCGATCGAGATCAGCCACGGGATCGAGTTGAACAGGCCGACCTGGAAGTCGTTGAAATGGCCCATCTTGTGGATGATGCTGGGCAGCCAGAAAGTCGCGCCGTAAATGGTCAGCGACACCGCGAAGTAGATCAGGCAGAAGATCAGTATTTGCGGATCGCGCAGCAGGGTTCCGAGCGACGGCTTGACCGGGTGCGCGGCGGCGCGCTGGCGTTGCTCTTCGTCGATCGCATCCAGCACTGCGTCCTGCTCGGCGCGGGTGAGCCACGCGGCGTCGCGCGGCTTCGAGTCGAGCCACAGCAGGATGAAGCCCGCGAGCACGACCGAGAACATGCCTTCGATGATGAACATCCACTGCCAGCCGCGCAACCCCGCGCCTTCGATCAGCATCAGCCCGCCGGAGATCGGCCCGGACAGTACCGACGCGAGCGCCGAGCCGCTCAGGAAGATCGCCATTGCCTTGCCGCGCTCGTTGCTCGGCAGCCATTGCGTGAAGTAGTAGATGACGCCGGGAAAGAAGCCCGCTTCGGCCGCGCCGAGCAGCAGCCGCATCGCGTAGAACGACGTCTCGCCGCGCACGAATGCCATGCCGGCCGCGGCCAGTCCCCAGGTCAGCATGATACGCGCGAGCCACAGCTTCGCGCCGTAGCGCTGCAGCAGGATGTTCGACGGCACTTCGAAAATCGCGTAGCTGATGAAGAAGAGCCCCGCACCGAGCCCATAGGCCGCCGCGCCGATGCCCAGATCGGCGCTCAGATGCTGGCGCACGAAGCCGATGTTCACGCGGTCGATGTAATTGACGATGAACATCACGACGAACAGCGGCAGCACGCGCCATTTGATCTTGTGCACCGCGCTCGCCAGCGCGCCGGCGAGCGCGGGCCGCGCCGTGTCGGCAATCGGGCTACTCATGGGGTTGTCTCCTTCGATGGCGACGCGCATTGCGCGTCGCGAGCCTCGTAGGCGCGGATTGGAAGCGAGGATTAAAAGCGCGGATTCTTGCCGGTGAAGCCCGGTTCGTACTTGCGCATCTGCGAGAGGTCATCGCGATTGCGCACGCCGCACGACCGATACTGCGCATGCAGTTCGGCGAGCCGCTCGCGGTCGAGCTCGACGCCGAGGCCCGGCGTGGTGGGTACGCGCACCGAGCCGTTGTCGAACGTCACACGGCCGCCCTTGATGACTTCTTCCTCCTGCCACGGGTAGTGGGTGTCGCACGCATAGGTCAGGTTGGGGATGCTGGCCGCGACGTGCGTCATCGCCATCAGGCTGATACCGAGGTGCGAGTTCGAGTGCATCGACATGCCCAGATCCCATAGCTTGCACATGCGTGCAAGCGTCTGCGTCGCGCGCAGGCCGCCCCAGTAGTGGTGATCCGACAGCAGGACCTTGACCGAACCCATCTCGGCGCCGCGGCGGAAATCTTCCATCGTCGTGATGACCATGTTGGTCGCGAGCGGCAGGCGCGTGTGCTTCGCCAGTTCGGCCATGCCTTCGAGGCTCGGGCACGGGTCTTCGTAGTACTCGAGCAGTTCGTCGAGTTCAGGGGCGGCGGCGATGCTCGTTTCGAGCGTCCAGTTCGCGTTCGGGTCGAGGCGCAGCGGCACGCCGGGGAACGCCTGATGCAGCGCGCGCATGCACGCGATTTCGTGTGCCGGCTCGAACACGCCGCCCTTCAGCTTGATGCTCTGGAAGCCATACAGCTCGATCATCCGGCGCGCCTGCGCGACGATCTGCTCCGGGCTCAGGCCTTCGCCCCAGGCATCGGGCGCATAGGGCTTGTCGATGTGCTCGGCGTACTTGAAGAACAGATAGGCGCTGTACGGCACGGCGTCGCGCACCTTGCCGCCAAGCAGATCGACGATCGGCGCGCCGACGATTTGCCCTTGCAGGTCGAGCATCGCGACTTCGAGCGTGCTGATGACTTTGGGCGCGTTCTTCGCCGCGTGCGAGCCGGGCGCGAGTTCGAATTCGACCGCGCCCGGGGTCGCCTTGATCGTGCCCCGCACGCGTTCTTCCATGCGGTTGAGGTCGAACGGCGACAGGCCGATCACCAGCGACTTCGCCTGTTCGAGCACACGCAGCATCGGTTCGTCGCCATAGGTCTCGGAGATGCCGACGCGGCCGTCGCTCGTCTCCAGTTCGACGATTGCGCGCAGCGCCCAGGGTTCGTGGATTCCGGCGGCGTTGAGCAGGGGGCCGTCGCGGAAGGCGATCGGGGTGATGCGCACCTGCGTGATGGTGATGTCGCGAGTCATGATGGCAATCGGCATAAGTGGAGTTTGATGGGCCGAATCGTAAAGCACTAATATATTAGTGCGTTAGTGGGGTAAACTCTCATGCCGACTTCGTCGCTAATTCCGCTCGCAAGGCCGCTGGAAGCGGCAGGCGTCGGCTATAGTACTAGTGCCTCAGCGGATCCCCCGTCGGTCCGCCTGCTTCCAAGCTTCATTTTCTGCCATGAAAAACCACGCTCACTCGGCGACGGTCACCCGGCTCGACCGCTCCCGCCACGCCGCGCCGCAAGTCTTCGAACGACTGCGCGAAATGATCCTTTCGCTCGAATTGACGCCGGGCACGGTACTGTCGCGCACCGAGCTCGCGAACCGCTACGGGCTCAGCCAGACGCCGGTGCGCGACGCGCTGATGAAGCTCGGCGAGGAAGGTCTCGTCGATATCTATCCGCAGCACGCGACGGTCGTGAGCCAGATCAAGGTGACGTCCGCGCTGCAGGCGCATTTCCTGCGCCGCTCGATCGAACTCGAAGTGGTGCGTACGCTCGGGGAGCAGCGCAACGCCACGCTGATCGCGGAACTGCGCGTCACGATCGCGCGGCAAACGGAATTGCTCGACCTGAAGAACTACGAGCAGTTCTCGCTGCTCGATCAGGCGTTTCATCGGCAGATGTACGAGGCGGCGGGCGTGCCGCAGCTATGGGATCTGGTGCGCAGGCTGAGCGGCCATATCGACCGGCTGCGGCGCCTGAATCTGCCGGTGGAGGGCAAGACGATGGCGGTCGTGCGCGATCATACAGAGATCGTCGATGCGATCGACAAGGGCGATGTCGAGGCCGCGCAGGCGGCGCTGCGCAAACATCTGTCGGGGACGCTGAGCCAGATCGATCAGATTCGCACGAGTCATCCGAATTTTTTGGCGGACGAGTGAGGGCTGGCTGAATCGCTGGCTATGGCTGGATCACGGTCATTCTGAATGGACCGCCGTTCGCGGCCGCGTGGGACACCGCTTCGTTGGCATGATCGAGCGGGAATGTCTTGACGTCGAAATGACGGAGATCGAGCAATCCCGAGCGAATCAGGCCGGTCATCAGCGTCACCGCTTCCGTCGGATACATCCATTTGCCGCGCACGGTGATGTCGTTGCGCATGAGCCACGGATACGGCAGCTCGAGACCGGCGCCGCCCAGCATGCCCACGCCACCCATCAAGATGACGCGGCCGTACGGCCGCACGGCCATCATCGCGGCGCGCACGGCCGTGACCGGCGCCGAGGGCGGCAGCAGATCGATGACACAATCGATCGGACAAGAAGCCGCCTGCTGCATCCGTTCGCGATCCGCCTGTTCATCGCCTGAAAGTCTGACTGGGCGCACGCGCTCGCCGAAGCGCTGTGTCAGATCGTCGAGTGCTTGCGCATTGCGTCCCGGCGCGACCACACAGCGCGCTCCCATCGCAAGGGCGACAGCTACACATGCGCTGCCGAAGTTGCCCGTAGCACCGCTCACGAGCAGTGTTTCGCCAGCCCGCAGCGCGGCCGCAAGCAGGCCGCCATAAGGCACGAGCATCACGTTGAGCGCACACCATCGCGCCGCCTCGCCGCGCTCGATGTCGCCGATACGAACCGCGTTCTCGGTCGGCACGCGCACCTGTTCGGCGAACGGGCCGTCGTGAAAGTACCGCTGCAGTTGCAAGCCGCCGTCTCCGCGAGAACTCCAGCCCTGCAGCGTTATATCGGGCATCAACGCGTCGTCGCGCGAGCGCACGGTGGGATCGCAGAACACCCAGTCGCCCACCTTCAGATGAGTCGCATCGGGACCGCTCGCTCTTACACGACCGATCGCGCCGCAGCCGGGCACGATGGGCAACTCGAGCGGATAGCGGCGCTGACCATTGAACACTTCATTCGCGTACGACAACACCGGCGCGGCGGCGACATCCACGATCACCTCGCCCGTGCCGATTTCCGGATCTGGCATCTGCGTAATCGCGAGGGGCCGGTCAAGTGAATTCAGGATTGCAGCTTTCATCGTCGTTCTCCGTCAAGGATGGTCTGACGAGCCCATTCTGGCGAACCTAGAATAGGCAACAAGGCTTGGTACTATCCCAGGATTCATCGATACCTCCTTGCAAGGACGAACATGCCGGCATCGAGACGGAGTGAATTTGGCGATTTTCTGCGTTCGCGCCGCGAGAAGCTGAGCCCGGCATCGGCGCGGCTCGGCAGCGGCCGGCGCCGTCGTACGCCGGGGTTGCGGCGCGAAGAAGTTGCCGAACTGGCGGGCATCGGTGTGGACTGGTATGTGCGGCTGGAGCAGGGGCGAACGGTCAGCCCGTCCGATGCCACTCTCGACGCGCTTGCTCGCGCGCTGCGGCTTGGCAAAGCGGAAGCCGCGCATCTGCGGGCGCTCGCGCGCAGCAACGATCGGCGGACGCTTCCTGCCGAGAAAGTGCCGCCGGCAATCGCGCGCATCGTTTCAGACCTGGGTCTGCCGGCATACGTGACCGGCAGGCGGTGGGACATCCTGGCGTGGAACCGGGCGGCCGCCGATCTACTCGGCTTCGATCGCCTGAACGAGGCGGACCGCAATATCCTCGTTTTCATGTTCATCGAACCGGAAGCTCGGCGGCTATTCGGACCCGCGTGGGAAGACGAAGCGCGCCGCATGATCGCGCTCTTTCGCGCAACGCACGATCTGTTTGCCACCGATCCATCGTTCGTCCAGCTAGTGGAGCGCCTGCGTTCGTCGAGTGCGGAGTTCGCCAGCTGGTGGATCGCGCATGACGTCCGTGGCGGCGCATCTGGCGAGAAGGTACTCGCGCATCCTCAGCGTGGAAACCAACGTTACCAATACGCTACGTTTCAGGCGAACGATGACCCGTCGCTGAAACTCTCGATCTACACCCCCGTTTGAGCTCCGCCCAGCTGGCAAAGCCATCGCGACGGCCCTAGGACCTTGGTCCGATTGACGCGGCATCCACGCGTGGCACCCTTGTACAAAGCCGGAATAATCATCGTCAACCTGACAGGGAGGCTGCCATGTTTTCATGGAGCCGGCAGTTCGCGCTCGCGGTCATGGCCGTGTCCGCGATGGCTTGCGCGGGAAGCGCCTGGGCAACCGAACAGGCTCAGCAACGTCGTGCTGGACGCGACGTGCGCCAGGAGACACGCCAGGGTGCCCGTCATACGAAGCAGGAGTGCAGAGCCGCGGATCAGAAGAGCAATTCGCAGTGCCGGCAGGACAAGCGGCAGACCAAGCAGGGCGGCCGTCAGGCGGCCAGGAATATCAAGTATTGAGCGTTTGCGTTCGCGTGCGCCGGCTGGGCACTGAACCGGCAACAGCATGGGAAGGCAGACACCACGTCCACCAGATCGAGCGGGGGAGCCGATGCGAGCCTGGCGATATGTAGCGCTTTCCACTTTGCCGTTCATGATCGTTGGCTGCAACACGCCTCCGATCGCACCGGGCAAGCCGGTCGATATCCCGACTGCCCTCGAGCAGGTTCTCCAGGGCCTGTGCAATTTCCGCAAAGATCAGGCCGGCCGCAAGCAGGACCTGGGCGCCGCAATCGACTCGATCACCGTGGAGCTCGACCTGACCGTCGACGGGGCGAGAAATCCGCCAGTGGCGGTCGCGCCGGATATCCAGTTCATTCCGACCGTTAGCTACGGTCAGATCATGACGGCAAACCGGGGCAGCAGACTCGTGCTGACGCTGAAAAACACTGGCAGCGGCACCCATGGCGGCGATTGCGATGTGACTGCGCCAGCCAAGTAGAGATCAGACAGCAGGGGCACTTCCCGCGCGTTGACCCGCGCAAGTGCCCCCGAGCATTGCACTTCAACCTTGTGCGATTTTTTCCCACGCGCCTGACTGAGCCGAGCGGAACACGGCATCGATCACCCGCATATTCGCGCGCGCATCTTCCAGCGCAATAGCTTGCGGGCCTCCGCTCAGGATCGCTTCCGCGAACGTGGTGGCGGCTACGCCGTACTGATCGCACACCGGAAGTTCCAGCCAGCGATCAGTCGCGACACCGTCGCTATTGTGCTCACTGATTAGCAGCCGCGTCGGTCGATCGTTTGGTGCATTGAATGGAATTTCGACTTCGATTCGCCCCTTGGTACCGTGAAATTGCATCCGCTGGTACGGATAGGTTTGAGTCGAGTAAAAGAAACTCGCCTGCACGCCATCGAAGTCCATCAGCACGGAGCCGAGCCGGTCTATCTTGAAGGCAGGATCCTGCTCGACCAGCGCTACTACGCGCCGTGGCTCACGCCCGATCGTGAAGCGCGACGTCGTGATCGGATAGCAACCAATATCGAGCAGCCCGCCGCCGCCTAGCTCGCTCTTGTTGCGGATATTCTCTTCGTTGGTGTTGTAATAGGTGAAGCCGCCGGTCACTGCCCGCAATCCGCCGATCGCGCCGTCGTTAATCAAGGTCCGCACCTTCAACCATTGCGGATGCGTGCGAACCATGAAGGCTTCCTGGATGTATCGGCCGCTCTTGTCGCGCGCTGCGATCAGTCGTTCGACCTGTTGCGCGTCCAGGCTGATCGGCTTCTCACACAGCACGTGCTTGCCCGCCTCGACCGCTTTGATCGTCCATTCCACGTGGAGATGATTGGGCAATGGAATATAGACCGCGTCGATTTCCGGGTCCGCGAGCAGCGCCTCGTAACCGTCGTATGCGACAGCCAGACCATATTTGGCCGCGGCTTCCCGCGCCTTCTCCAGAGAGCGCGACGCGATGCCTTTCACCCGGCACTTCGGCGCGTTGTGCATGGGCACGACCACCTTGTCGTTGATCTTTGCGGCGCCCAAAATTCCCCAGACTATTTGATCCTTTGCCATGACATCCCTTTTTCCGATTGCGTATCCGATGAGTCGAGCAGGCTGAGCATTCGCGTGAGTCGGCAAGTCGCGTGAGTCCGCGAACGACCAGGAGCATGCGATCCTATCAGTTTAGCCGTGGCTCGTCGTTGTTAGACCTCGCTTCGCTTGAGCAGATAGTCGAGGCCGCCCACCCGATACCATCGATATCCGAACGGCTCGAGCAGCACCGTGTGACAGCCGTCATCGTCAGCGCGGCTGTGGTCGTCGGACAGAAGATTGATCAGCGAATCGCGGCCAGGTTCGTTGGAGCTCAGGCGGAATTCGACGGTACACGCTTCGGCGCGGAAGTTATGCAGAAACAGCACGGAGTTGTTGCGCCACTGATAACCGAGCGCGAGCACGTCGTTTCGCGAGGTGGGCAGCACTTCGAAGTCCCCCCAGCTGACTTCCGGCACTTCGCGGCGCATGCGGATCATCCGCTCGGTCCAGTTGAGAAACGAATCGGGATCGCGCCGCTGCTGCGCCACGTTGACCCGCTCGAAGCCATAAGCCCCGCCGGAGATCGCCGGCACAGGCGGGTTCGAATGGTTGGTGAAGCCGCCTTGCGGCTCGCCCGACCATTGCATCGGCGTGCGCGCGCATTGGCGTTCGGGCCGGCGCAGATCGTCGCCCATGCCGATTTCATCGCCGTACCGGAACACGGGCGTGCCCGGCAAACTCAGCATCAGGCTGTAGGCGAGTTCAAGGCGGCGTCTGTCGCCCGACAGCATCGGCGCAAGTCTGCGGCGGATGCCGCGCCCATACAGCTGCATGTCGGGGTCCGGGGCGAACGCGGCGAACACTGCCTCGCGCTGAGCGGGCGTGAGCCGGCCCAGATCGAGTTCGTCGTGATTGCGCAGAAACACCCCCCATTGCGCAGTCGGCGGCCGTGGCTTCGTCGCAAGCAGCGCGTCCTTCAACGGCTTCGTGTTGCCCGTCGCGAGCGTGTAGAAGGTGTTTTGATTGACGCGGAAGTTGAACATCATCGGCAAGCGCTCGCCCTCGTCGCCGAAGTACTGGAGATCCGATTTGGGCAGCACGTTGGCTTCGGCCAGAATGATCGCGTCGCCTTCGCGCCACTGCAGAAACTCGCGAAACGTCCGCAACATATCGTATTGCTCTGCAGGGCGGCGCACCTTCGGACCCTTCGTCGCGATCACGAAGGGTACCGCGTCCATGCGGAATCCGGACACGCCAAGCTGAATCCAGAAGCCCATGATCTTCAGCAACTCCGCCTGCACATGCGGATTCGAGGTATTCAGGTCCGGCTGAAAATCGTAAAAGCGATGGAAGTACCAGCGTCTTGCCCGCTTGTCGAAACTCCAGGTCGACTTCTGCACGCCCGGAAACGCCACGCCGCGTTGCGCATCGGGCGGTTTGTCGTCCGACCAGACATACCAGTCGCGATATTTCGAGGCAGGATCGCTGCGTGCTTCCAGGAACCATGGATGCTGGTCGGACGTGTGATTGACGACGAGATCGATGATCACCCGCAAGCCCCGCTGGGCGCACGCATGCGTGAACTCGGCGAAATCGCCGAGCGTGCCGTACTTCGGATCGACGTTGTAATAGTCGCAAATGTCGTAACCGTTATCGCGTCCTGGCGATGGGTGGAAGGGCATCAGCCAGATCGTCGTCATGCCGAGCCCTTGCAGGTAATCGAGTCTGCGCATCAGGCCCTGGAAGTCGCCGACGCCGTCGCCATTCGCGTCCATGAAGGTGCCTACCGAGAGGCAATAAATGATCGTGTTCTTGTACCAGAGGTCATTTAGCATACGTTCCGCGCGTGGCGCCTAAACGATCGATCGTGGAGAGGAATTGCAATGTCGGAGCTGGCGTGGTGGCAACGCGGTGTCATCTATCAGATCTATCCGCGCTCGTTTCAGGACAGCAACGGCGATGGCATCGGCGATCTGTCCGGCCTCAGCGCGCGCCTTGAATATGTCGCGGCGCTAGGCGTCGATGCGGTGTGGATCTCCCCGATCTACCCGTCGCCGATGGCCGACTTTGGCTATGACGTCGCGGACTACTGCAACATCGATCCGATGTTCGGCACTCTGGACGGGTTCAAGCAATTGATGGGCCACGCGCATCGGCTCGGGCTCAAGGTGCTGCTCGATTTCGTGCCGAATCATTCGTCGAACCGGCACCCGTGGTTCGAGGAAAGCCGCTCGTCGCGAGACAATCCGAAACGGGACTGGTATCTGTGGCGCGATCCGTCGCCCGATGGCGGGCCGCCGAACAACTGGTTGAGCCGCATGGGCGGCTCGGCATGGGAGTGGGACGAGCTGACGGGGCAGTACTACTATCACGCGTTTCTGCGCGAGCAGCCTGACCTGAACTGGCGCAACCCCGAAGTGCGCCGCGCGATGGATCAGGTGCTGCGTTTCTGGCTCGATCTCGGCGTGGACGGCTTCCGCGTGGACGTGCTGTGGCTGTTGATCAAGGACGCGCAGTTTCGCGACAATCCCCCCAATCCAGGCTATCTGCCCGGCGAGCCGGACCATCATCGACTGTTGCAAACTTACACCGAGGATCAGCCGGAAGTACATGAACTCGTGCGCTCTATGCGAGCCACGCTGGACGAGTACGGCGAGCGCGTGCTGATCGGCGAAATCTATCTGACTGTCCCGCAACTGGTGAAGTATTACGGCGTGAACGGCGAAGGAGCGCATATGCCGTTCAATTTTCAGTTGCTCAGCGCGAGATGGAATGCGGAAAACATCGCCCGCATGATCCGCGATTACGACGTTGCGTTGCCCGAATACGCGTGGCCGAACTGGGTGCTGGGAAACCACGACAATCCGCGCATTGCGTCGCGCGTCGGCGCGGCACAGGCACGGGTAGCAGCTGTGCTGTTGTTGACGCTACGAGGCACGCCGACGCTCTACTACGGCGATGAAATCGGCATGATGGACGGCTATATCGCGTCCGATGAGATTCAGGACCCGGCGGAGTTGCGGCAACCGGGCATTTGCCAGGGACGCGATCCCGAGCGCACGCCTATGCAATGGGATGGCTCGCTGCCGAATGCGGGCTTCACGGACGGCAGACCGTGGTTGCCGATTGCGACCGCGACGAGCGTGCGCGAACAGGACGGCGACATGTCGAGCATGTTGTCGCTGTATCGGCGTTTGCTGAGCCTGCGCCGCAGCAGCGCCGCGCTCGTGCGGGGCGCGATAGAGAATGTCGTTGCCGACGGCGACGTGCTGACCTACGAGCGGCGCTACGGCAATCAATGTCTGTTCATCGCGCTGAACATGGGCGCCGAAGCTTCCACCGTGCAATCGCGCGCGGGCATGGTGCTGCTATCGACGGTGACCACGCGCATCGGTGATGCCTTCGTCCAGGGCGCCAATTTGCTTGCCGCCAGCGAGGCGGTCATCGTGATCGTCGACTCTCCATCGTGAACGGTAGCTGACTCACCGGTTCAAAGCGCCACCTGAATGCCCAGTTCAACGACGTCTTCCGCTCGAAGCCCATAGTATTCCGCGCTGGGCGTGGAATGAAACGCCATCTGTCCGAACAGCGCCTCGCGCCAGCGCGTCATGCTGCCGTGCGAACGTCCCTTGATGACTTCATCGCGCGGCAGGAAAAACGTGGTGTGCCTGGGATCGTAGTGCCAGCCATCGAACCGGCCCGCCAGCGATTCGAGCAGCCGCGGCAGGTTAGGGCGCTCGACGAATCCATGATGCGCAATGATCTCGAAGCATCCGTGGCCGAGGTCTCGCACGTCGACGCGCGTTTCGTCATCGATACGCGGCGCTGACTCCGATATGTTGGCGAAGAAAATCGTCGTCTCGTGCAGCACGCGATTGTGGCGGATGTTGCTCCTGAATGTCGCCGGTGTCTTGCCCGATGCGTTGCCCGGATAAACCGCCGTGCCTGGCACGCGCGCCGGAGGTTCGGGACCGGCTAGCGCGTCGCGCAGGAATGCGTCGAGCGCATCGGCTTCGTTCGCATGGGTTGCGGCAATCTCGCGTCCGCGATTCCATGTCGACATCAGCACGAAAAGAATCAGCCCGACGGCGACAGGAAACCAGCCGCCGGAAGCGATTTTCGGCACGTTCGCGGACACCAGCGTCACGTCGACGACGAGCAACGGCGCGCTCACGAGCGCCACGCCGTAGACGGGCCAATGCCAGACGTTGCGCGACACGCTGATCATCTGGATCGTGGTGATCAGCATCGTCAGTGCGACCGCGATGCCGTACGCCGAAGTCAGGTTCGACGAGCTTCGAAACGCCAGCACGAGAAACAGCACCGCCACGAACAGGATCAGGTTGACGGCGGGCGCATAGACCTGTCCGCGCTGCTCTGTCGATGTTTCGACGACCCGCAGGCGCGGCAGAAAGCCCAATTCGATCGCCTGACTCGTCATTGAAAATGCGCCTGAAATCACCGCTTGCGAAGCGATGATCGTCGCGAGCATCGCGATGATGACGCTTGGCACGAGCGCCCACGACGGCGCGGCGTGGAAGAACGGCTGCTGAAAAGAGCCGGGCACGAACAGCAAGGTCGCTGCCTGCCCGAAGTAGCCGATGATGATCGACGGAAACACGATGGCGAAGAGCGCAATGCGGATCGCGCGGCGTCCGAAGTGACCGATGTCGGCATACAAGGCTTCCGCTCCGGTCAGCGCGAGAATCACGGCGGCGAGAATCGCGAACGCCATGCGGGGATGGCCGATCATCAGCGATATGGCCCATCGCGGCGATAGCGCATGCAACACGACGGGATGTTGCGCGATCCGATACAACCCCACAGCGGCAAGAGACAGAAACCACACGGCCATCACGGGACCGAATGCGCGCCCGACCACCGAGCTGCCGCGTCGCTGAAACGAAAAGAGCGCGATCAGGATGGCTGCTGCGATCGGCACGACCCATGGATCGAACGAGGGACTGATCTCGCTCAGTCCCTCGACGGCCGACAGCACGGATACGGCCGGCGTTACCATCGAATCGCCATAGAACATCGCGGCGCCAAGGAGTCCCGCCAGCAGAAGCGCACGCGGCACCCGCCGCCCTTCGTCCTCATAGCCCGATCGGACCAGCGCCGTCAATGCGATGATGCCGCCCTCGCCTTCATTGTCGGCGCGCATCACGTACCACGCGTACTTGAGCATGACGACGATGACGACGGCCCACACGATCATCGAAAGCGTACCCATGATGACCTGCACGTCGATCGAACCGGTTTCGATGGCGGCTTGACGCAGTGCATAGATGGGACTCGTGCCGATGTCGCCGAATACGACACCCAATGCGCCAAGCACGAGCGTGCCGCCGCTGCGCTGGCGGCGAGACGACGAATCGTCGCTTTGCTCCCTGTTTTGCTCAGGCATTTTTTTACGCGAAGGTTGTGCGATGCCGTACAAGCAATTTGTGGGCCGAAGTGCGATCCGTCGGTCGCGCCAGACCGTCGAAGCCGATCACGCGGTGGTCAGAGGCGCGGCGCTGTCAGTCTCGTCCATCGATGAAACGGCGCTACGGATGCGCCTGGCGATTCGCGCGTCGAGCGGGGTGTAGACGAGCATGCTCAGATCTGGCCGGCCATCGACGGCGAACAGTGAATATTCCATTTCGATGGTCCCGAACGCAGGATGCAGCAGGCGCTTAACGTGCTGGCCTTCGCTGTGGCCGAATACCTGGTTTTCGCGCCACATGCGCTCGAAGTCGGGGCTCTCGCGACACAGATCGTCGACCAGATCGCCGACCTCGGAGGCGAGCCCCGCGCGTGCCACGTCCGCGCGGAACGTCCCCACGACGGAGCGGGCGACGCTCTCCCAGTCATGCTGTTTTGCGCGGGCGTCGGGGTCGCCGAACAGGAAGCGCAGGATGTTGCGCTGGCCCGGCGGTAGCGCGCTGTAGTCGGTCAGCACGACCGCCGCCGCTCGATTCCACGCGACCACGTCCCACGTCGCCGTCTTGATGATCGACGGGCTGGCTTCGAGCGAATCGAGCACGCGCTGCAAGCGCGGATCCACTGCGTCGGTGGAGCGGTAGCGCACTTCCGGGGGGCGCCCGAGACCCAGCATGAACAGATGTTCGCGCTCCGTGTTGGTCAGCATCAGCGCCGCGCAGATGCGCTCCAGCACCGCGGCGGACGGCGCGCCGCCGCGGCCCTGCTCGAGCCAGGTGTACCAGGTCGAACTGATATTCGCGCGCTGCGCCACTTCTTCCCGGCGTAATCCGGGCGTACGCCGGCGGCCCGAGAAGCCGAAGCTGGCCGGATCGAGCCGCGTGCGGCGGCTGCGCAGAAAGTCTCCGAGGGATTGGGCGGTGTTCACTTGACGATTAACCTGTTAGTCGCTTTACCGGGATAAGCTCACTACTTCAATAGCATAGCGAATGATCGCATAGTGCGTCCGTGGCTATTCTGGAGACTTGACCATGCGAATCTTTCTGACAGGCGCAACCGGGTTTATCGGCTCGGCTTTGGTGCCCGAACTTATCGAAGCCGGGCATCAGGTGATCGGCATGACCCGCTCCGATCAGGGCGCGCAGGCGCTCGTCGCAGCGGGCGCGGAGGTGCACCGCGGCACGCTCGAAGACACCGACAGCCTGCGCAGCGGCGCCGCGAAGTCCGACGCCGTCATACACCTTGCTTTCGATCACGACTTCTCGCACTTCGTGGAGAACTGCGAGAAGGACAAGCGTGCGATCGCAGCGCTTGGCGCGGCGCTGGCGGGCTCGGATCGGCCGCTTCTGATCACATCAGGCACGGGCGTCGGCAGCCGGGATAACGGGCAGCCGGCCGCCGAGGACGTGTTCAACACCAGCCACCCGAACCCGCGCATCGGCTCCGAGCTCGCCGGCAATGCGCTGCTGGAGGACGGCGTCAACGTGTCGGTGATGCGCTTGCCGCAAGTGCACAACCCATACAGGCAGGGCCTCATCACGCCGCTCATCCAGATCGCTCGGGACAAAGGCGTGTGCGCATATGTGGAGGAAGGACGTAATCGCTGGCCGGCGGGGCATCTGTCGGATGTCGTGCGGCTGTACCGGCTTGCGATCGAGAAGGGCGAACGCGGTGCGCGCTATCACGCGGTCGGCGAAGAGGGTGTTAGTGCACGAGAGATCGCCGAGGCGCTGGGGCGCGGCCTGAAGTTGCCGGTCGTCTCGATCGCACGCGGCGAAGCGCAGGCTTACTTCGGATGGATGGCGATGTTCGCCGCGCTCGATATGCCGGCATCGAGCGCGCAGACGCAGGCGCGTTTCGGCTGGCGACCGACCGGTCCCACGCTACTGTCGGATCTGAACGAAGCGCGCTACGTTCCATCATAGGTGCTTCAATATGCCGCTTGCGAGCCTGCGCAGTTCGTCGAACTGCGTGACGAGTTGGAGGCAGAGCACAAAGGCCAGCGCTGCCGCGGGCCCCGGGTGGAGGTCGATCCATCGCAGCACCGGCGTCGCGTAGCGCGGGCGTATCGCATCGCGCGTCATGATCAAGGTGATCGTGATCCCCACCGCGGCGCCCACCAGCAAATCGGTGGGGTAGTGAAAGCCGAGATAGGCGCGCGGAAGGCAAATGAACAGCGCGGTATAGAGAAGCGCCAGCACGCCGATGCCCCGCCACACGAGGAAAATGCCGGTAGCGACCGCCATCCATAGCATCGCGTGATCGCTCGGGAAGGAACTCCAGTTGGTCAGCACGGCGTCCTTGATATCGCCGCTGGCAAAGCTCAGATGCAGTTCGGGGTTATAGACGGGGCGCACCCTGAACGGCAACCAGTGAGTCAGCACTCTTCCGACGAAGAGCGCCGCGAGGCCGCTGACAACCGTCGCGAGAACCATTTCTCGCCGCCATTCGCGGCATTCGTCTTGCTGAAACCACATCCACCACAGTACGGGAACGAGTACGAGACCTTTGAAGGTGTACAGGTTGTCGATGGCTTGGATGGATAGCGTCGCGAAATGACTGAAATGTATGTTGGATAGATATGTTTCGATGGATAAATCGAAGCTATTCATTATTTTCTAAGGAAATTGAGCCGGTCGCGGGATGAAGGTCAGCATAATTCATCGCGCGCACGGCATTTTTTGGCGCTTACTTTCACTGACAATTTTTACTGCACGATTTCATCGCTAACTTTCAGTGACCCGGCGACCCGTGCCAGCGCCAAGCGCAGCGATGACCTATAGTCGGAGCTTTCAAGGAGGCCATCATGAAGCTGGTCGACTGGAACATTCAGTGGGGTTGCGGCGTCGACGGCCGCGTCGACCTCGGCCGGATCGTGCGGGAAGCACGCGCATTATGCGACTTCGACGTGCTGTGTCTGCAGGAAGTCACGCGCGGCTTCAACGAAGCACCGGCGGCAGGTGGACTGAAAGGCGCGCCATCGTCCGATCAGTTTGCCGAACTTGCCGCTCTTCTGCCGGAGATGACCGTGCTCGATGCGATCGGCTCCGATCTTCCGTCGCTGGGCGCGAGCCGTCATCGGCGGCAGTTCGGTAATGCCATCGTGACCCGCTTACCGGTTCGTCAAGTGCTGCGCCATTCGCTGCCGTGGCCTGCCGATCCCGCCAAGCCGTCGATGCTGCGCGTCGCGCTCGAAGCGGTGCTCGAAGCCGACGTCGGTCCGCTTCGTGTCATCAGCACGCACCTCGAGTTCTATTCGGAGAAACAGCGGCTCGCGCAAGTCGCAAGACTGCGCGAGTTGCATCAGGAAGCGTGCAATCACGCGCACTTTCCCGCGCGGGGTGAAAAGCCGGACAGCCCATTTGCCGATACGGCGCGCCCGGTCAGCGCGGTTGTCTGCGGTGACTTCAACAGCGCATTCGAAGACAGCGCCTTTTGCCGGATGCTCGAACTGATCGCCGACGCGCCGAGCTTCGTCGATGCGTGGGCCCGCGCGCACCCTGGCGAGCCGCGTGCCGCGACGGTCGGCCTGTACGATCGCGAGCAATGGCCCGACGGACCTTTCGCGTGCGATTTCGTTTTCGTCACGCAAGACCTGGGCACACGCATTGCGTCGTGCGATGTCGATCCGCACAGCCGCTCGTCCGATCATCAGCCGATGTGGCTGGAACTGCGTTGAAAGTTCTGCGGGAATGCTTAAGGGTCTGTTAAGCGTTGTTCTGCGAAGGTTGAGCCTATGTTCAAGCCACGAAAATAGTGAGCACCTCACATGAATAGCAGCCAATCGGAAATTCGCGCGCATGCAGTCAGCAAAGTCCCTCAGGTCACGCTGGGCTTCTGGATCATCAAAATCGCCGCCACGACACTTGGTGAAACGGGCGGCGATTGGGTGACTATGTCACTCAAATTGGGTTATCTGATCGGCACCGCAATTTTTGCAGTTATTTTTATTGCGCTGGTCGCAGGGCAGATCAGGGCAGAGCGGTTCAATGCCACGCTTTATTGGGCGACTATCGTCGCAACGACCACGCTCGGTACCACGCTGGCCGACTTCTTCGATCGATCCGTGGGAGTCGGCTATCCTGGCGGTGTCATGATCGTCTTCGCGCTTCTGCTTGCGAGCCTGGGCGTCTGGTACAAATCGGAAGGTACGGTGTCAGTGCAGAGCGTAACCACGTCCAGAGCCGAGTGGTTCTATTGGGTGACGATCCTCTTTTCGCAGACATTGGGTACGGCGTTGGGCGATTGGGTGGCGGGATCGGACGAAGGCGGATTGGGGCTCGGCTATGAGAACGGCGCTTTGATCTTCGGTGCGGGTCTGCTGATCGTCGGCGCGCTGTATTACTGGTCGCGGCTGTCGCGGACCGCCATCTTCTGGGCAGCGTTCATCCTGACGCGTCCGCTCGGCGCGACCTTGGGGGATCTGCTCGACAAACCCGTTTCTCAAGGTGGGCTCGAGATCAGCCGACTCTATGCTTCGGTGATTCTGGTTTCGTTCATGGCCCTGTGTGTGGTTTTGTTACCGCAGCGTCCTGCTGGGCGAGCGACGCGGTAGTAGGCATCCTTTCAATTGAGGCCGACATGAAAAATCCCTGGACCAGGAAGAACCCGTTCCTGAGCATGTGGCTAAGCGGCGCCAATACCGTCGCGAACTCGGCGCGGGTAAGAACGACGGCGGCGGCCAAACGCGCGGCCTCCGCGTTTTGGAGCGCCGCACTCACGCCACCGAAGCCGAAGAAAAGAAGAAAGGCACGGCGCTGAGTTGACTCGTCCGCGGTCGGACGAGTTTGCTGCCTGGCGTGAGGGATCGCACACAGGGTGTACCCAACCGGCAAAAAAGAAGGGAGCGCCATAGTCGGCGCTCCCTTCATTCATGGGTTACAGCATGCAGGCTTACTGGATCGGCGTCAGATAAGAACCCGACAGGAAGCGTTCCGAACTCGGAATCGTCGCCGTGTAGGCCTGAATCGCGGCTGCAAGCTGCGGGCGAATCAGGTTGCGGTTGTAGTCGTAGATCGAATAGCCGTCACCTTCGCCATTGCTTGGATCGCCGTTACGCACGACATACCAGAACGCCTTCGCCACCGAACCGTTGTTCATCAGAGTCTTCAACTGATTAAACGCGGCCGTTTGTCCAGCATCCGTACCGTTGGTGCCATTGTTGGTCTCGGTCAGCCAGATCGGCTTCGCGCCGCTGCTGACGAGGTTCGACACGGTGGTCATGAATGCCTGCACCAGCATGTTGTACTCGGCGCTGCCGAAGTACGGGTGAACGTCGACGACGTCGATCGTGGTGTTCAACGGGCTGGAAGCACTCTTGGTGTTGTTGCCCATGGCATTGATGTAGTCGGTCGCCTGGATCAGCTGGCTACCTGCGGGCGGTTGCCAGCCGTTATTCGGATACGCCGAGTTGTAGAAGTACGAGATGCCCTGAGTGTGCAGAACCGTTTTGTAGCCCGACTGGCTCTTCGTGTTCAGGACCTGCTTGGCTTCCGAATAGAGCGTCTTGCTGCGATTCAGAATGTAGCCGGAAATACCATTCGCATCGCCGTAAGACGGGTCCGAAGCGGAGAACGACCAGTTGGTCTCATTGAACAGTTCGATGTCAGCCGTGAAGGGCAGAACGACGTCCATCAGCGAGCCGAGATACTTCGTGAACGCTGCGTCGCAGAAGTCGAGTCGCGGCGACGATCCGCTCGGCGGATTCTGGGTGGCCGAGCACTGGTATGCGCTAGACGGCGCGTACATGCCCACCTCGAAAAGAATCTTCATGCCGCGCGTCCGTGCGGCGTTCAGAAGCCCCTTCAGAAAGGCCACCTTATTGGGGTCCAGCGTGCTGCCGTCGGCCAGCGTCATGAAGTCCCACGAAACACCGAGGCGAACCGTACCGACGCCCAATCCGGCAATCAGATCCAGGTCTTTTGAGCATTCGTTGAGCGCGGTCTGATCTCCGCTCCAGAGATTGCAATTCACGTCCATTGCAAAGCGGTCGTTTCCGCTGCCGGTGGGCGGCGGTTGCAGCGTGGCAGTGGCGTTTGCGGTGGTGGCTGCGGTGGTGGCTGCGGTGGTGGCTGCCGTGGATGTGGTGGACGTGGTGGCTGCCGTGGATGTGGTGGCTGTTGAGGTTGTCGCTGTGGTGTTGGTGTTGCCCCAATGTGCCCTGGAGAATGACTTCGAGAATGCCGGCATCGATTGCCCGCACAACAGGGCTAAAACGGTGAATAAGGAACAGAGTCTTAATTTCATTGGATTGGCTATAGATTGCTACTGACGGAGAATGGACCGAGAACATTGGCGTTACGTTTGCCGATGACCATCAGCTCCTGAAGCGATGGCACACGTAACGCAAACACGTCGATACGTGAGTCAGCTGTCGCTGACGTCACGATTGCAAATGGTCTTGCGCGGGATATGAGGCTTTCGTATGGATCGTCGCGAAACGGCTCAATCGCCTTGTCCCGCCCGTTGCACCTGGGCGCGGTTATAAGGCTGACCGTTCGCCTGAACCGGCGGTGAACCGTTGTCGGTGGGCACTACGCCGTTGCTGTACGCATTCGTAGTCGCGTTCGCGACTGCGTTAGCAGAGAGGGAGGAGTTGGCAGTCACGGACTGGGTGCTGCCATCATCGCTTGTTTCACCGCCGCAACCTGCAAGGCTCAGGATTCCTGCGGTAAGTGCAAGCACTGAAACAGTTTTTGCGATCTCAGGAACTTGACGAAATGATGGTTTTAGTCTTGGAGAGAGTCTGCTGAAAGATGACATCTGTCTATCAAGGCCGATAAACCTTGGCCGCTAAAACGAACAGCGTTCGCGTGATAAGGACGTCGCCACGAATAATTACGCAACAACACGAGTACAACTAATTAATGATCCGCTTTTGTCAAGGGCGCCCGTTGCCGGACTCGCGTGGTGCATTAATCGAATTTAATCCTCGGATTTAATACGATGCGCCGAAAACCACTTTCATCATTTAAATCGACGATTTGGCGATTCGTCGCAAATTGCGAAGTTCTACTGATAGAATCGACCTAGGTTTTCCCTGACTGATCCGACGAAACGAATGATACAGAAATGGAACGGAAATTGCCCTGACGGTCGTAACCAAACGTAACAACGCGATGTGTGATATGGAAGCGGATCGCTAAGCGCCCCGCGTCCCCTCCCATGCTTATCTAGCAGCCTGCGGAAGTACCGCTGAAACGCGTCATCGCGCTGCGTTCGTGAAGCGTTGATAGAAGGAGCCCAACAACCCGATGGAGATTATGCGCGGCGCCGACACATTCACCGAGAGTCTGTTTT